>DASXBJ010000151.1:0-2963 GCA_036491755.1 Candidatus Dormiibacterota bacterium | reverse complement strand
CGGTTTCGTCCTCGCCGGCGCGTGGGCAGACGAGGGCCACGCCGGCTGATTTGACGGCACAGGTGCATCACGGGGGATGTCCCGGCCAAACAGTCATGCGCGTGATACTGTGTTACTTGTTACTTCTAATGCGCGTGCCATCCATGAAGGCCCAGCCAAGTACCGCCAGCCGGCGCTGCGCCTGAATCGAGCGCCCCGGGGGTGAAGCTGCGCGCCGACCCACGGAGAGAACCACTCAGGCTGAACGTGAACGGGCAGCCACGTGAGCTGCTAGTCGATCCCTCCCGGCTGCTGGTCGACGTCCTGCGCGAGGAGCTCGATCTGACCGGCGCAAAGAAGGCGTGCGACGGCGGCGAATGCGGAAGCTGCACCGTCCTGCTCGGCGGCCGCGGCGTGATGTCGTGCCTGCTCGCCGTGGGCCGCGTGGGCGGCAAGGAAATCGTGACCGTCGAGGGTCTTGCGGCCGCGCATCACGCGTCCCCGGGCAATCCAGACCTGCTGCACCCGCTGCAGAGCTCATTTGTCGAGCTTGGAGCCGCGCAGTGCGGCTTCTGCATCCCGGGCATGCTCATGGAAGCCAGCGCGCTGCTCAACGCGAATCCCAATCCAACCCGAGCCGAGGTCGTCTCTCGCCTGTCACGAAACACCTGCCGCTGCACCGGCTACACGAAGATCATCGACGCGGTGCTGGAGGGGGCCAGGACCTCGCGCGGCGAGGCCCCGACCCGCCCGCGGGCGGCGCCGAGCGGGCTGCGGGTGGGCGCGCGGGTGGGCAAGCCCGACGGCCCGCTGCATGTGACAGGGCGCTCGAAGTACGCGGCAGATCTGAAGCGCGAGGGCATGCTGTACGCCAAGGTGCTGCGCAGCCCGCACCACCATGCCCGCATCCTGGGGATCGACACCTCCGAAGCCGAGGCGATGGATGGGGTCAAGGCCGTGATCACCTACAAGGACATTCCGGGGCGCCAAATCCTGACCAACTGCCGCCCCCAGATGTATCTGCTTTCCAAGGACACAGTGCGTTTCCTCGGCGAGGCCGTGGCCGCCGTCGCGGCGGAGACCGAGGAGATCGCCACCCAGGCGACCAGGCGCATCAAGGTCGAGTACGAGGCGCTGACGCCGGTGTTCGACCCCGTTGAGGCCATGAAGGATGACGCTCCAAAGTTGCACCCGCCTCTACCCAACTGGATCGACACCGGTCATGTGACGCGTGGGGACGTCGCTCGGGGCTTCGCGGAGGCCGACGTCATCGTCGAGGGGTCTTACGTCACAGCGCCGCGGGAGCATTCGGCGATGGAGCCAGCGGCGGCCCTCGTGTACCTCGATGAAACCGGGCGATTCGTCTTCCACTCGCCGCATCACCATCCATTCACCGCCCGGCTGTGGCTGGCGGACATGCTGGCGGTGGATCCGGATCGGGTCCGCGTCATCGTCCCGGCCATGGGCGGCAATTTCGGGATGCGAGGCGAGTTCCTGCACTGTGGCGTGGCCGGGCTGCTCGCTCTCAAGACGGGCCGGCCGGTCAAGATCGTCTACACGCGCGAGGAATCGATGCTCGGATCCGGCAAGTCTCATTCCTACCATCTCAAATACAAGACAGGCGCCCGCAAGGATGGCAAGCTCTGCGCGTTCCAGGCCGAGCTCATCGCCGACGGGGGTTCGTGGGTCAAGCCGCCGACGTCTTCGATCACGACGTCCAAAATGTCGTACCTCGGCTGGTCTCCTGGACCCTACGCGATGCCAAACGCCGACGTCATGATGCGCGAGGTCTGCACCAACCGCCCCAGGAGCTCGCCCCTAAGAGGGACCAACATGCCGGACATCGCATTCGCCTTCGAGTCCCAGATGGACATGCTCGCCGAGAAGTTGGGCATCGACCCACTCGAGCTTCGGATCCTCAACGCCATCCAGCTCAACGACGAAGCGGTGGACGGCACCGTGCTGGACGAGTGCGTCGGCGCCAAGGCGACGATGGAGGCATTGCGGGGGCCGTACGCCGCCGCGCTGGCACGCGCGAAGTCCGAACCGCCGGCGCACCCCTGGCGGCGCGGGGTCGGCCTCGGATGTGTGTGGAAGCCATTTGGCGGAGCGCGGCTTGCCGGGGACAGCAGCACAGGCGGGGACTTCATGGGCTATCCCCTGGGTGATTGTTCGGCCGGCATCGAGCTGATGCCAGACGGCAACATCCGGGTTCGCACCGGAGCGGTCGAGAAGGGCCAGGGCATCCACGTCGCGCTCGCTCAGATCGCTGCGGAGGAGCTCGACCTTCCTGCGACCGCCGTCCTACCGACCTTCGGAGGAGACACCCTGCTGGCGCCCTACCCCCAGGCCACGAACGGACAGCGGACCACGTTCACCGTCGGAGGAGCCGTTATCCGGGCCGCTGAGCGGATGAGGAAGGCGCTGACCGAGGTTGCGGCCGACATGCTGAACGTGCCGCCGGCGAGCGTGCGCTTCGGTGGTGGCCGGGCGACCACCGCGGGCGGTGGCGAGCTGTCGCTCGCCGATCTGGCAGCGGGTCTCGAAGCCAGGAGCCTGCCCTTGCTCTACGAAGCGACCTATAACTTCGAGAAGTCGGAAAAGGGCGAAGGCCCGATCCTGAGCTACGCCTCCATGCTGGTCGAGCTCGACGTCAACGTCGAAACGGGCCGGCTCAGGGTCAACCATGTGACCTACGTCGCGGATCCCGGCAAGGTGATCAACCCACTGATCTTCGAGGGCCAGGTCGACGGCGGTGTGATGATGGGTCTCGGCTACGCCATGAGCGAGCAGTTCGTTCCGGGCGAAACCACCAACTTCAAGGAATACGGACTGCCGATGATCAAGGACTCGCCCGAAGGGATCGCCCTGATCGTCGTGGAGGACCCGGTATACGGCAGCCCATACGGCGCCAAGGGAGCGGGCGAGACGCCCTCCGTCCCGGGCATGGCCGCGGTAGCGAACGCGATCGCGAACGCGACCGG
>DASXBJ010000150.1:0-7366 GCA_036491755.1 Candidatus Dormiibacterota bacterium | reverse complement strand
TTTGGGCGTGTAAAGGGTGTTCCGCACCGAACGTCTGTTTGGTAAAATCCAGGCATGGATTACGCGGGCGTGAGCCCTGAGCGGCAGGCCCTGGCCAGGCAGCTCGACGCCACCATCGGCCGGGCGTCCGCGCAGGCTCATGCGGCGCTCAAACAGCTGGCCGTCGCCGCGGCGGCGTTCGATGAGATCGGCGGTTGGGGTGACCCCGGGATCCGATCGTTTACCCACTGGCTGGCGATCAACGCGGGGTTTGACATGCACAGCGGCGCGGAGCTGCTGCGGGTGGGCAAAGCCCTCCAGGTCTTGCGGCGGATCTCCGACGCGTTCGGCGCCGGCCGTTTGTCATTCGACAAGGTGCGGCAGATCACCACGGTGGCCACGCCGGCCACGGAGATGCTGCTGCTCGAGATCGCCCTCGGCGCATCGGGTCAACAGCTCGCCCGCATCTGCGCCTCCTTGCGACGCATCGCCGCCACCCAGGCGTCGGACCACGATCAGAGGCAGCTCGCCGAACGCGGTCTGTGGACTCGATATGACGAAGACGGGATGATGCGGCTCACCGCAATGCTGCCGGCCGAGGATGCGGCGGTGGTCATGGCGGCGCTCGAGACGATCACCGCATCGAAACCCTTACCCGATCAGCCGGCCACCGAGGTCGAGGACCCGGCTCACGATCGTTGGGCTGCGCGGCGAGCCGACGCGCTCGTCACCATCTGCGAAAACGTGGTGGCCGGAGAAACAGCTCTGACCGGGTCGCGTCCGACGCGCCAGGTCGTCGTCCACGTCGACGCCGGCGTGCTGACACATCAATCACCGGATGGGACCTGCTTCATCGAGGGCGGCGCTCCAATCTCGGCCGGCGCCCTGAGGCGAATCGGCTGCGACGCCCAGGTGGTCGCCATCACTGAGCGGGATGGCCTGCCGATCGACGCCGGCCGCAAGCAACGCATCGTCTCCGAGCGCCTGCGTCTGGCGCTGGAGGTTCGAGATCACTTCTGCCGGTTCCCCGGATGTGGAGTGCCGGCGCACCGCACCCACGCCCATCACATCGAGCACTGGGCTGATGGCGGCGCCACTGACAGGGACAATCTCGTGCTTCTGTGCAGCTTCCACCATCACCGGCTTCATGACGGCGGCTACGTGATTCGGAAGCTGAACGGTGGGATCAGGTTTGAGGCTCACGACGGTCATCTGATCGGTTCGCGCTCCGCCGCGCCGCTTGATTCGGAAAGGCAGACGTTGTTCCATCCAGAAGCCGCGCGCGCGGAGTGGGGCGGCGCGACGATGGACTTCGACCACGCCATCTGGGCGCTGACCCACAACATCGAGATGGCGCATGCGCGAGGCGCCGCCGTGGGGGATTCTCCTTAACCGAACTGCGCCTCGTAGGCAATTGCGTTGCAGTGCCGCAGCTCGTCGTCGGTCAATCCCATCTCCGACGCCAGCCTGAACTCGCGGCTGAGAGTGGTGTCCGCCACCGTGCGCGAGTCGGTGCTGATGGTGCAGCGGACCCCGGCGCGCAGCAGGCGCGGGAGCGGATGCTCGGCGAGCGAGGGCACCGCCTTGCACTTCCAGTTGGCGGTCGGGCAGAGGTCGAGCACCACGCCCTCCCGGCGGATCCGATCGACGATGCGCGGGTTGCGCGCGCCGATCACTCCGTGCGCGATCCTCTCCACGCCGAGGTTCAGTGCCTCTTCGACGTTCGACGGCTCCCCCGCCTCGCCGGCGTGGCATGTGAGGTGCAGGCCCGCGGCGCGAGCGGCTGCGAACGCGGATCTCTGCGGCGCGGCGGGATAACGCACCTCATCCCCGGCCAGGTCGAACCCGACCACGCCGGCACCCGCGAACCTGCCGGCCTCATGCGCGAGCGCCACGTTCTCCTCGGGCGAATCCTGCCTCATGGCGCACACGATGGCGACGGCGCGCAGGGGCGCCGCCTCCAGGCCGGTCAGCACGGCGCGGATCACCCGATCGACGCTGAGCCCTCCTCGCAGGTGCAGCCTGGGCGCCCAGCGGACCTCGAGGTAGTCGATGTTCTCCGCGGCCGAGTCGATGCCCAGCTCGAGAGCCGCTCTCTCCAGGGCGCTCTCTGTCTGCAGCACGGCGATGGCATCGGCGAAGTAGCCGATGAATTCGGCCTGGCTCGCGCAGCCGTCGGGCGCGACCATTTGGAGAGGCTGTGGTAGATCCAGCTCTTGCTCGCGGGCAAGCTCCGCCGCCGTGGCGGGTCGCACCGCGCCATCTAGATGGCAGTGCAGCTCGGCCTTGGCCCACGCCGTGAAGTCGGCCGGAATATTTGCCCTGCTTAGGTCAGCGAATAGATGTGGGGCAGCTCGCGATACAGGCCCGCGTAGTCGAGGCCGTAGCCGATCACGAACCGGTCGGGGATGACGAAGCCGCAGAAGTCGATGTGGACTTTGACCTCCCGTCGCGCCGGCCGGTCGAGCAATGCCGCGATGCGTACTGACGCCGCGCCGAGCCGCTTGAAGCGCTTGATGATCGCGGTGATGGTCACACCGGAGTCGATGATGTCCTCCACGAGCAGGACGTGCCGGCCGACGAGAGTGCCCTCGACCATGTGCGCAAGCTTCAGCTTGCCGTTGCTCGAGGTGCCGGTGGGATAGCTGGACGCTCGAACGAACTCGAGCTCGGCGGGGATGCTCAGGCTGCGTAGAAGGTCCGCGGCGAAAACAGTCGCGCCCTTGAGGATCACGACCATGACCAGCGGAGTATCGATGTCGGCGTAGAGGGTGGAGATCTGGCGTCCGAGCTGGTGGACGCGGCGAGAGATGCGGATCGAGCTGAGCATCGGCTTGCCTGCCGCGGGCCTGTCCAGGCGAGAGGTCGTGCTCTCCACCGGGACGGGTCTGGTCAGGACCTCAGCCATGCAGGCTAAATTCTAGTGGCGCTCAGACTCCGATGGGATGCCAGACCGTCTTCATTTCCATGAAGGCGGCGATCAGGTACGGGCTCTGCTCTTCGGATGCGACCTTGATCACTCTCTTCACGTTGTCGGCCGCGGCCACCTCGATGGTCTTCATCTCTTCGTCCGTGCAAGCGGCAGCGTCGATCGCGTTGACGTCCATGTGCGCGGCGAGCCACGGGAGCAGCTCGCGGCGCTGGCCGCTGAGCACGTTGACCACGCCTGCTGGAAAATCGCTGGTCGCGAGGACCTCGGCGAACGTCAGCGCGGGCAGGGGATCGGATTCGGGCGCCAGCGCAACCACCACGTTGCCGCCGCACAGCGCGGGAGCGAGGCGGCGCACCAGGCCGACCAGCCGTGGTTCCTCCGGCGCCACGATGGCGACCACGCCGGTCGGTTCGGGGATCGTGAAGTTGAAGTAAGGGCCCGCGACCGGGTTCACCGTTCCGGTGACCTGGGACAGCTTGTCCGACCAACCCGCGTACCAGACGAGCACCTCGACGGCCTGCTCGACCTCGCGCCGCGCGGGCGCGCGGCCGCCCAGCAGCTCGACGAACTGAGCTGTGCGACCGTCGAGCATCTCGGCCGCGCGATAAAGGATCTGCCCGCGGTTCATCGCGGTGCGACCGGCCCAGCCCGGGAAGGCCGTCCTCGCCGCGCGCACCGCGTCCCTCAGGTCCTTGCGCGAGCCGCGCGGCACGTTGACGTTGCCCGTGGGCCTGTACGCCCGACCCGACTCCGAGCGCACGAACTCGCCGTTGACGAAGAGCTTGTAGGTCTTGCGGACCTCCATCAGTTGAGCTCCACGTAAGGGAGCAGTCCGTGGACGCCGCCCTCCCTGCCGTAGCCTGATTCCTTGTAGCCGCCGAAGGGTGAGGTCGGGTCGAACCGGTTGAAGGTGTTCGCCCACACCACGCCCGCTCGCATCCGTTCCGCCATCCACAGGATCCGCGAGCCCTTGTCCGTCCACACTCCGGCGGACAGGCCGTACGGCGTGTTGTTCGCCTTCTCCACCGCCTCGGCGGGAGTGCGAAACGTGAGCACGGACAGGACCGGTCCGAAGATCTCCTCGCGTGCGATCCGGTAGGACTGCGCGACGTTGGTGAAGATGGTGGGCGGAAACCAGAAGCCGCGCTCGGGCAGAACGCATTCCGGCTGATAGAGCTCGGCGCCCTCCTCGATCCCCGAAGCGACGAGGCCCTGGATCTTCTCCAGCTGGGCGCGCGAGTTGATCGCGCCGATGTCGGTGTTCTTGTCCAGCGGGTCGCCCAGCCGCAACGTCGAAAGACGGCGCTTCAGCTTCTCCAGGAGCGGTTCGGCGATCGACTCCTGGACCAGGAGCCGGCTGCCCGCGCAGCACACGTGGCCCTGGTTGAAGTAGATGCCGTTGACGATGCCCTCCACCGCCTGGTCGAGGGGCGCGTCCTCGAAGACGATGTTCGCCGCCTTGCCGCCAAGCTCCAGCGTGAGCTTCTTGCCGGTTCCGGCGAGCGCGCGCTGGATCAGCTTGCCGACCTCGGTGGAACCGGTGAAGGCCACCTTCTTGACACCTGGGTGGCTCACGAGCAGCGACCCGGTCCTGCCGGCGCCGGTGAGGATGTTCACGACTCCAGCCGGCAGGCCTGCCTGCATGCAGATCTCGGCGAAGAGCAACGCGGAAAGGGGCGTAGTCTCCGCAGGCTTGAGGACGACCGTGTTGCCGGCGGCCAGCGCCGGCGCGATCTTCCAGGCGAGCATGAGCAGGGGGAAGTTCCACGGGATGACCTGTCCTGTGACGCCGAGCGGCCGCGGCTTGCGGTTGGGAAAGGCCCACTCGAGCTTGTCCGCCCAGCCCGCGTAGTAGAAGAAGTGCGCCGCGGCGAGAGGGATGTCGACGTCGCGCGATTCCTTGATGGGCTTGCCGCCGTCCATCGTCTCCACGACCGCCAGCTCACGCGCGCGCTCCTGGATGAGCCGCGAGATGCGGTAGAGGTAGCGCGCCCGCCGCGACGGAGCCAGGCGCGACCAGGAGTCAAACACTCTGCCGGCCGCCTTGACCGCGTGGTCGACGTCGACCTCGCCGGCTTCGGAGACCTCCGCGAGCTTGCGCTCGGTTGCCGGGTTGATGGTGGGAAATCGCTTCTTGCTGTGCGGGTCGACCATCCGGCCGCCGATGAAGAGCCCATATCGCGGCTGGATGCGAACATGGTCGATCGACTCCGGCGCGGGCGCGTACTCGAAGAGACCGTCGCCTTCAGCGGGGCGCTTGGCCAGCTCGGACGCTTGCTTCTTGGTCAGGGCCATGTCTTCCTTCTATCTATATAGGCGGTTAGTCGATCGTGAAGTAGTCGCCCGACTGGTAGGCGCCACTGCGTTCCTTCTCGATCTGCATCAGGACGTCGTTCAGCAGGGTGGACGCACCCAGGCGCAGTCGCCCAGGGGTCATCCACTCCGGTCCGAGGGTTTCGTATGTCACGACCAGGTAGGCGATCGCCTGCTTCGACGTGCGGATCCCGCCCGCCGCCTTGAAGCCCACGGGCCGGCCCGTCTCGCGCATGAAATCGCGGATCGATTCCATCATCACGAGGCTGACGGGCAGCGTTGCGGCGGGCTGGATCTTGCCAGTCGATGTCTTGATGAAGTCGGCGCCGGCCGCCATGGCGAGGATGCTCGCCCGGCGCACCGCGTCGTAGGTGCCGAGCTCGCCCGTTTCGAGGATCACCTTCAGGTGGGCGGGGCCGCACGCCTCTTTGATGGCGACGATCTCGTCGTACACGCGCTGGTAGTCGCCGGCGAGGAAAGCGCCGCGGTCGATCACCATGTCGATCTCGTTCGCACCGGCGCGGACGGCCTCCTCGGTTTCGGCGACCTTGATCGAGGTGAAGCTCTGGCCGGAGGGGAATGCCGTGGCGACAGAGGCCACGCGAACGTCGCTGCCCGACAGGTGCGCCACGCAGTCCGCGATCCGAGACGGGTAGACGCACACCGCGGCGACGGAGGGCACGGTCCGGTCGCCTGGCTTGGGACGTATGGCCTTGGCGCACATCGCGGCCACCTTGCCCACTGTGTCGGCGCCCTCCAGGGTGGTCAGGTCCATGCACCGGATCGCCAGGTCGAGGGCCCAGAGCTTGGAGGACTTCTTGATCGATCGCTTGGCCAGTGACGCGGCGCGCTCGTCCGCGCCGACCTGGTCGACGCTGCGCACCCCGCGCATCAGCGATCCGAGATGGGTCAGTGAGAGCGCGGTCGCCATCACTGGGGATTATGCGACGGCGTGACTACCAACGATCTTGGACGCGGGCCCAACCCCGCCCTAAACAATTCTTTACTACCTAAACTCAGCTTGAATTCGAGCGCGAGCCCTAGATTTGACGTCCTCATGACCGTCGGCTCCAGTCCTCCGCAGGGCGCACCGATGCTGTCGCCAGATGGCAAGTGGATCTGGGACGGCACGCGGTGGCTGCCGATAGCCGACCCTTCGACGGCCGCCAATCATGCCGTCTTCCCGGCCTGGAACGGGGTGCGCGTCGAAGCGCCGGTCGTGGTCGAGGCCCCCGTGGCCCCGGCGCCCCAGCCGGTGCCCCAGCGGCCGCGCCCTGTCGCCGCGCCGCCCGTCTACGCGGCGCCCGTTCCCCAGCCGATGGCCGTCCCGCTCTGGCGCCAACAGACCAAGACCGGACTCAATAAATATCTCTACATGGCGGCCGGCGTCATCGGCCTCATCGTGCTGGCCGTCGTTGTCAACTCGCTTGGCCTTTTGAACTTCGGCAATCACCCGGCCGCCAGCACCAACCATCCGGCCTCCACAGGGCCGTTTGCGCTGACCCAGCGATCGGATTACTCGCGCGCCGACCACTTCCTCAACGTTGTCGTCGGTCCTGCGATGGTCGACCTGGAAAACAAGATCGAGACCCTGCGTGTCACATGCGTCGGCCAGCTCACGATCAGCTGCAAGGACGCGATCATCGAGACGGACAACTCTGACCAGGCTTTGATCGGTGCGCTGAATCACCAGTACCTTCCGCTCTGCATCGCCACACCGGGCGCGAAGGTCGCGCCCGATGCGACGGCCATCCACACCTCGCTGCAGCTGTCCCAGAAAGGGTTCGTGGACGGGAACATCGTCGAGTACAGGCAGGGTCTCGCCCGCTACGCGACATCGGTCTACGCGCTGCGCGCGGACATCGCGGCGGCGACGGCGGCGATACCCACCTGCAACACACAGCTCAGCGGCCCCTAGGTATGAGGGAAACCCGGATGGTTTCCCTCATCGCGCGTGCGGCTGCGCCGCAGGCGCTGCTCTTTTCCGGTGTATGGAAGGGTCTTGATTTAGTAGTCACTACCAGCGGTGCGTGGAGTAGAAAGGGGAGCAGTGTTGCGGCCGAGCGGAGCCCGTCCGCCCAGGCCACGCTCGATACGCTGGGGGGGTGGAACGGGGGAATCCTGTTGCGCGGGCGTTTGGCG
>DASXBJ010000149.1:0-5946 GCA_036491755.1 Candidatus Dormiibacterota bacterium | reverse complement strand
CAGTCATACACGGTTTCCCCAGACGCCAAGACATTCACTTTCACTATCCGCAAAGACGTGAAGTTCGCCGATGGGACGCCGCTGACAGCCCGCGATGTGGAGTTCACGTACAACAGGCTGCTGAACCTGCACGACAACCCGGTCTACCTCCTCGACGGCATCACCTCGATGAAAGCGACCGATGACTACACGTTCGTCCTCGTCTCCTCGGTACCAAACCCCGCGATCCCGTTCATCGTCACCAACCCGGCGCTGGGCATCATCAACTCCAAGCTCCTGATGGCGCACGGTGGAAGTGCCGCGGCTGACGCGGCGACCGCGGACACCGCCCACGACTTCTTGGGCACGACCTCCGTCGGCAGCGGTCCGTACACGATGTTCTCGGTCAGCACCTCCGAAGTGGTCCTGAAGGCGAATGCCAAGTACTGGGGACCGGACAAGGCCAACTTCGGGACGGTCATCTTCCGCAACGTCGCCGCCGCCACGCAGCTGATTGAAATTCAGAAGGCCAGCAACCAGATCGAGCTCAGCCTCACCGGCGACCAGGCTGCCAGCTTGAAGGGCAACTCGGCCCTGACGGTGACGAGCTTCACCTCGCCGAACATCACGTTCGCCTTCTGCAACATCAAGACCGTCCCGGCCTGCGCGAACCAGCATTTCGTGAACGCAATCCGTTACGGCATCGACTACCAGGGCCTGGTCAGCGTGGCGGGAGCGGGGTCGGCACAAGCTCCCGGCGTAGTGCCCATCCAGTTCCTCGGCGCTCTCTCGCAATCGCAGGCGGTCCAGCGCGATGTAGCCAAAGCCAAAAGCGAGCTCCTGGCCTCGGGCGTTTCCAATCCCACGATCGTGCTCGACTACACGATCAGCAGCACCGGCCAGAATGATTCGCTGGCGGCCAAGATCAAGGCCAACCTGGCGGATGTCGGCATCACCGTCAACCTCAACGGCCAGCCAAGCTCGATCGCGACTCCAAACTACCGCGGCGCCAAGTACCACCTCGGCCTGGCTGGTTGGGCCCCCGACTACCCGGACCCCAACGACTACCTCGCGTTCCTGCCGGGTCAGCTGGTCGGCAAGCGCGCAGGCTGGCTGACGGGTGCTGCCCCCGCCATCGAGGACCTTGGAGCCAGAGCAGGCTCCACGGCCGACAATGCTACCCGTGGCCAGCTCTACCAGCAGTTGCAGACGCTGCTCAACCAGTCCAGCCCCATGCTTCCGCTCATTCAGCCCGGCCAGTCGGTCGTAGGCACGAGCAACCTCACCAATGTCGTTTACAGCCCGGTCTGGTACCTCGACCTCGCTGCCATCGGCACCAAGTGAGACGCTGGGAGCGGCGCTAGCGCGGCGCCGCTCCCAGCATCCGCTCCTCTTTTTCATTGGGCAGCGGCTGGTCGCGTTGGTATTCCTCTGCCTTGGGGTCAGCGTCATGGCGTTCGTCCTCACCGAGCTCGTTCCCGGCGATCCCGCCGTGGCGAACCTGGGGGACCGTGCCTCAGCCGACCCCGTGGCGGTGCGGATCTACCGGCAGCACTACGGGCTCGACAAGCCGGTGCTGGTTCAGTACTTCGTGTACCTGGGGAATCTCCTGCACGGCGACCTGGGCGAGTCCGAGCAGAGCCAGCGCGCGGTCAGGCTCGACCTCGCCGAGTACATTCCGGCCACCGCCGAGCTCGCAGTCACATCGATGGTGCTTTCGTGCCTGCTCGGTATTCCGCTGGGTGTGATCGCGGCGCTGCGGCGGAACCGGCTCTCCGACCAGATCCTGAGGGTCGTGTCCCTTGGTGGAATGTCGACGCCCCAGTTCTGGCTTGCCCTCGTCGCGCTCTACATCTTCTTCTACAAGCTGGGCTGGGCTCCGGGCAGTGGACGGCTGGACGCCATCGTGCTGCCTCCGCCTCACCTGACCGGGTTGTACACCCTCGATTCCCTGGCGGCCGGACAGCTCGACGTCTTTGCGAACAGCCTGCAACACCTGATCCTGCCCGCGTGCGTGCTTGCCGCATTCAACATGGGACTCTTCACACGCTTCACGAGGTCGGCGGTCCTCGAGGTGCTCGAGAACGATTACATACGCACCGCTCGCGCCAAGGGGCTGCCGGAATTGACGGTGATCTTCCGCCACGTCCTGCGGGCCGCGTCGCCTCCGATTCTGACCGTGGTCGGTCTTGCCTTCGGCAATGTCATGACCGGCACGGTCCTGGTGGAGAACATCTTCTCCTGGCCTGGGATCGGACAATATTCATATCGAAGCGCGACCGCGCTCGACCTCCCGGCGATTGTGGGCGTGATGCTCTTCGTGGCCATCGTCTACATCCTCGTGAACATGGTCGTCGACATCCTGTACGGCATCATCGATCCTCGGATTCAGCTGGCATGAGCGCCGCCACCGCCCTCGCAGGCGGTCCGTTCACTGTGACCTGGCGGCGGATCCCCGCCGCCTGGAGGCAGCCACTCACCGTGGTTGGTTTCGTCCTCGCCGGGTCGTGGCTTTTGATCGGTCTGCTGGCCCCCTGGATATCGCCATTTGACCCGCTTGCGCAGAGCGCGGGCCTCTTTCTGGCTCCGTCGGGCGTTCATCTCATGGGCACCGACGAGTTGGGTCGAGACGTTTTGTCGCGAGTTCTATGGGGGGCCAGGGTCTCGGTACCGCTGGCGATGCTGCTGGTGGCCATGGCGTTCACGATCGGCGGAACGCTGGGGGGCCTGGCCGGCTATCTCGGCGGTTGGGTGGACGAGCTGGTCATGCGGGCGGCGGACTTCGTGTTCGCCGTGCCGACCATCCTGTTGGCGATGGCCGTCGTCGCCGCGCTGGGCCCGGGCCTTTTTCACGCCGTCCTGGCCGTGGTGCTCGTCTCCTGGCCCGGGCATGCCCGCGTCGTGAGAGGCCTCGTGCGCACGATCATGCAGTCGGAGTACGTCGCCGTCGGGCGTCTGCTGGGGTCGCCAACCTACCGGGCGCTGGCGGTCGACGTCCTTCCCAACGTGGCCGGTCCGGTCGTCGTGCTGGCTGCGCTCGAGATCGGCAATGCCATCCTGCTGCTGAGCGCTCTTTCCTTTCTTGGCCTCGGCTCCCGGCCGCCGGCCGCCGAGTGGGGATCCATGGTCTCGACCGGCGCCGAGCATTTCGAGGCCTGGTGGATAGGGGTTTTTCCCGGCCTCGCGATCGTGACAGTGGTGCTGGCGTTCAACTTTTTGGGCGACAGCCTTCGCGATGTCTTTGATCCGAAGGCGATCATCAAGGCGCGCGGCGCATGACCGCGCTCCTCAGAGTCCGCGACATGCACGTCTGGCTCGACACGCCTCGTGGTCCGCTTTCCATCGTCGACGGCGTGAGCTTCGACATCGCGACAGGCGAGGTTTTCGGCCTGGCCGGCGAGAGCGGCAGTGGCAAGACCATCACTGCGCTGGCGCTGCTCGGATTGCTGCCGGCCGGAGCTCGGACCGAAGGTTCGGCGGTGCTTGACGGGCGCGACCTGCTGACCATGGGAGCCGCGCAGCGGCGTCGCACTCGAGGCCGCGAGATAGCCATGATCTTTCAGGATCCGAACTCGTCGATGCACCCGATGCTGACCATCGAACGGCAGCTGACAGAGCACCTCCGCTACCAGCTCGGCATGAGTGCCAAGGAGGCTCGCAAGCGCGCCATCGAGCTGTTGACCGACGTGCGCATTCCCAACCCTGAAGCGGCACTCCGCGGCTACCCGCATCAGTTCAGCGGCGGTATGCGCCAGCGAATCCAGATCGCGATCGGCCTGGCCTGTGAACCACGCATCCTGGTCGCGGATGAGCCCACGACCGCGCTTGACGTGACCGTCCAGGCTGGAATCCTGCGCCTGCTGCACCGCCTGTGCCAGGAGAAAGACCTCGCGGTCATGCTGATCACCCACGACCTCGGCGTCCTCTCCGCGCTGGCCGACACGGTGACGGTCATGTACGCGGGCCGGATTGTCGAGTCGGGCTCAGCCGCCCAGGTGATGGGCCATTCCAGGCACCCCTACACGAGGGGACTTGTCGACTCGTTGCCGCACCCGGAGGCCCCCGACCGGGCTCTGGTGCCGATCACCGGAGATCCTGCCCAACCCGATTCTCGGCCTTCCGGATGCGCATTCCATCCCCGTTGCCCGTTTTCGGAACCGACCTGTGTGACAGCCATACCCGCGCTCATGCGGGTCGACGATGGACGCGAGATCGCGTGCCCCGTCGATCCGCTGCTGGCCATGGTGGGCCGATGAGCCTTCTCGAGATGCGCGACGTGGAAGTCGAATACCGACGGCAGGATGGAACGCGCGTGCCGGCCGTGGCCGGCGCCAGCCTCAGCGTCAATGCCGGCGAGATCGTCGGCCTGGTCGGCGAAACCGGTTGCGGCAAATCGTCGCTGGCCAAAGCGGCCGTCGGTCTGGTGCCCGTGGCGCGGGGAACCGTCACCTTCGACGGCAGTCCGGTACACGTTCTCGGCCGGCGAGCCAGGCCGTCGGGCGAACGGCGGCTGCAGCTTGTCTTTCAGAACCCGTACGAGTCGATCAATCCACGACGGACCGTGGGGGCACAGGTCGCCGATGCGCTCGCGATCAGCCGAGCGACACCACGCTCAGCCTGGCGTGGGCGGGTGGAGGAGCTTCTCCACCGAGTCGGACTGCCGGCGAGCATGGCGCGACGCTTTCCTCACCAGCTCAGCGGCGGTCAGCGGCAGAGAATCGCGATCGCGCGGGCGCTCGCGGCCGATCCCGCGATGATCGTTCTGGACGAACCCCTGTCCGCCCTTGACGCGTCGGTCCAGGCGCAGGTCGCAAACCTTCTCGTCGAGCTGGCAAGGGACCTCAACGTCGGGATGCTGCTGATTTCACATGACCTGGCCATCGTCCGCCATGTGGCCAATCGCACGGCGGTCATGTACCTCGGCCTCGTGGTCGAGACTGCGCCGACCGCCCAGCTCTGGCTGACGCCCTTGCACCCCTATTCGCAGGCTCTCATCAACGCCATCCCGCACGCCGATGGCGCTGGACATCTGCCTGTCGCGCTGACCGGTGAAATCCCCGATCCCGCGCGTCCGCCATCGGGGTGCCGCTTCCATCCTCGATGTCCCCGCGTGATGGACATGTGTCACACCGATGTACCCAGCCTCGTTGCCAAGGGAGGAGGCCGCCACGTGTCCTGCTGGCTTTATGAGCAGCCTGAGCAAGTCGCCGCGCCGGCAACCCCGGCGGTGTCGATGTGACTCCAGTTTCCGAGGCGGCGGGATCCGGCCGGCTTGCGAAGCTCGCATACCAGCACGTGCGCCGGGAGATTTTGAACCACCGTCTCAGCGCAGGCACCGTCCTCAACGAAGGGTCGATCGGCGTCTCGCTGGGAATGTCGAAAACCCCGGTCCGGCATGCCCTGCAGGCCCTGCGCCAGGAGGGCCTTCTGGAGGTCGGCCCTCGACGCCAGCTGGTGGTCCGCAACCTGTCGCCGGTCCAAAGAGATGAGCTGGTCGCGGTCCGAGAGGCGCTGGAGCGAATCGCCGTCAGTCAGGCTTGCCGGCACCTGAACGATGACGATTTCGACTATCTCCGGACGATCCTGCGGCGGCAGCGCAGGTCCGCCGAGGCGGGCGAGGAGGACGACTTCGTCGACTGCGACGAGGAGATGCACATCGCGATCTCTGAGCGATCGGGACTCCACCTGGTGCCCCAGTTCTTGAATCAGCTGCGTGGATTCGTACGGTTGATGCATATGGCCGCCCGGCGCGATCCCGGCCACATGTTCCGGGTTCTGGACGAGCACCTCCGGCTGGTCGACGCGATCGAGGCCAGAAACCAGGTCGAGGCGCTTGCTGCGCTCAGCGATCACCTCCACACGGCCGAGTACATCATCCCGCCGAGAACAGCCGCGGACGCCGATGCCGGCCGGCCGCGCCACGTCGACAGCGCCGGCTGACAAGGGAGACAAATAAGGGGGACTAGG
>DASXBJ010000148.1:0-11016 GCA_036491755.1 Candidatus Dormiibacterota bacterium | reverse complement strand
TACAGGATGCCGAGGAAGATGTCATTGATCCGCTCGAACACATGGGCGTAGGGGAGGAATGACAGAGATGAGTCGGCGTCGGTGATCGGGTGCACCTGGACCACGGCGCGGCTCATGTCGACGAGGTTCCGATGCGCGAGCTCGACCCCCTTGGGATCGCCCGTCGTGCCCGACGTGTAGACGATCGTGCAGAGGTCGTCCGGCTTGACATGCGAAAGGCGCGCCTGCACGTCCGCGACCCTGGTCGGACCTCGACGAACCCACTCGACGATCTCCTTCTCGATGAGCGCGACCGTCTTCAGAGAGCCCGTGAGCTTCAACTTGGTGGCCATGGCGGGGCTCGACGCAATCGCCAGCGTCGCGGCCGAATCGTCCGCGATCTTCTGCGCGATGTCAGGCGGTGAGTTCGGATAGATCGGGATGGTGACCGCGCCCACGGACTGAATGGCGAAGTCGCAGTAGAGCCATTCCAGCCGGTTCTCGGAGATCAGCACCACGGTGTCGCCACGCTGGATTCCGGCATCGAGCAAAGCCGAGGCGACCGCCAGCACGTCGCGCTGCATGTCGTTCCACGTCTCCACCTGCCATGCATCGCCGACCAGGTGATGCAGCATCGCGCGATCGCCATACCTCGCGGCCTGGCGGAAAAGCACGCCGACCGTCGTGCGCGCGTCGATGGTTTCGGGGTCGAGATCGAGGACGGGCACAGCCGGAGTCCTTAAGGACGTGGGACTACTTGACCGCCTTGATCGTGAGGGTCAGGGTGCCGGCCGGCACGCTGACGGTTATCTTGTCGCCCTTCTTGCGCCCGACCAGAGCGCGCCCGACGGGGGAGTCGACCGAGATGCGCCCGGCCGACGGATCGCTTTCCACGGCGCCGACCAGGTGATAGATCTCGGCGGAGCCGTCAGTGTCGACGACCTCGATGGTCGAGCCGGGTCCGACCACGCTCGAGTGCGTGTCCTTGATGATCTGCGCCCGGCCGATCATCTCCTGCAGCTCGTAGATGCGGCTGTCCAGCATCCCGACCTCTTCCTTGGCCTGCTCGTACTCAGGGTTGTCCTCGATGTCGCCCGGCTGGAACGCTTCCTTGAGGCGCTCGCCGGCTTCGGCACGCCGCCGGAGCGCGACCTCCAGGTCGCGTTTGAGCTTTTCCAGCCCCTCGGGAGTCAGCAAGACAGGTTCGGTTAGATCCATCACCCAGACTTTGAAATGATACCCGCGCATGGACCCGACCGATCTGAGGGCGGAGCTGGCGGAACGGCTCGCCGGGAACGAGCCGATCGACGCCCAGGCGTTCAATGCCGCCTGCTTCATGCTGTCCCGGGCGCTCGAGATGCTTCCGCTCAATGTCGAGGAGGCCGCTCCTCTGGTCAAGCGGCTGCTGCGGACCGCCGGCCGGGTCGTGATCGACACTGGCACCGCGGGCTCGTCTCCCGACACCTGGCCCAGCACCGAGGAGATGGTGCTGCAGTGGATCGACGAAGCACTGAAGGAGCTCGGCTACGAGGTCAAGCCTGCGGCGGGCGGCGGCCGAGCCGAGCTCAGGCGCGCCGAGGCAGACTGGGGCTAGCGCTAGTTGATCAGCCTGGCTGCCGGAGGCGCCGGCGAGTAGTTCGGGTTGAAGTCGATGCCGACGTTGGCGCTGCCGGTGACCTTGGCCGCGAAGCAGATGACCTGGCCGGCCAGCGGTGAGGTGTCCGAGCCCAGGATGTCCCAGCTGGCCGCGGGCGAGTAGATCGAGCCGATGTACTGCGTATTCGCGTTGCCATTCAGCTTCTGGAAGCTGCAGTTGTTGGCCGGCGGCTGGAAGATCACGATCCAGTTGTACTGCTCGCCGCTGAACACGTGCGTGGAACCGTTGCCGTTCTGGTCCAGGCAGGCGCCGGCCGGAAAGTAGAACTGCACAGCGCCGGGCGTGATCTTGGCCGTGGCGCAAGCGGCGGCCGGGTCGCCGGTCCCGCTGGGCGGCGTCACCTGGCAGTAGTTCTCGTTGGCCACATCGCCACCGGTGTTGGGCGCCCACTCCAGTGACATCGTGTTGTTCGACTGTGGAACGGTGGCGGCAGCCGGGCAGGTGGCGAAGCACTGTGGCGCGGTCTCGTCATCTGGAGCCGTGCAGTTCTGGGCGCGCGCCTGCGACTGGCATGTAGAAGCCGGCGTATTGAGGTTGTTATAGGCGATCTGGCAGATCGTCACGCCGGGGGCTGCGCAGGCCCAGAAGGTCCCGGCAGGATTACGTGCGCCGGTGAGGGTGCCCGTCCACGAGGGAACTCCGGTCCCGGTGGCGGGTGGGCCGCCGCCGTCTGTCCAGCCGGGGGCGAGGAAATCACCGACGTATGAGAAGTTGCTGCGGTTGGCGGGGCTCGCCTCGCAGCCGTTCGGGTCGATGTAGACGGCGTAGTACTGGGCCCCCGGCGCGTTCTGTGTGATGTTGACATCGATTCCCTGGTTGCTGATGTCAGCGGTGTTGACCTGCTGGCAGGCCGACGGGGCGCTCTCGCGCCGGCAGCCGGGAACCGCGAGGCATGGGTCGGGCAGAACCGTAGGGTCGAGGAAGCGGTCGTAGCGCACCGAGGTCAGCTCGATGCCCCAGTTGCCGAGGCCGCTCTGGTGCTTCATGCCGTTGCCGCCGCCCGCAGGCACGACAGTCACGTTGAAGGTGCCCGAGCAGCCTCCCCAGAAGGATGGGGGGTGGGGTGCGCTGCCGTCGGCCAGGGCGGTTGAGCCGGCTCCGTTCCAATATTCCTCTTGGGGGGCCTTCAGCTCGTTCGATGTGAGTCCGCCGTGGGACGTGTAGCCGCCGTTCCACGTGTACACGCCTGGATCGAGCCAGTAGCAGCCACCGCCGCTGATCGAGAAGTTGTTATAGCTGCCAGGCGTCATCTCCGTGTAGCCGCCGCGGTTGAGCTGCGCGCCGATGCCGGGGTAGTACGGCACCGAGCCGGCAAGGTAGTTGGGGTCGGGCAATGTCGGTGCGGGGACGATCGGTCCGCCCTGCACGTCACCCCCGGCGCACGGCGGCGGATAGGGGATGAAGCCGGGCGTCGAGTTGTAGCAGTAGAACTGAGCGACGCTGCAGTTGCCGGTCGAGGCGTAGCAGTTGCCTGCCTCGTGCATGTTCGCGTCCAGGCACGCCGCGCCGTTGGAGTACACGTCACCGAGCACGGTCAGCTGGCCGGCGCCCTGCAACTGCACCGAGCACGCGATCTGAGCCGAGGTCGCCAGGGTGAGGAGCGCCGGCGTCTGTCGCTGGTTGCCGACGATCGCTGTTGCGGTGGCCGTGATGAACGCGGTCGTCGGGCCACCGAAGATCTGCATGAACGCGAGCGCGAGATTGTGCGTCGACGAGAAGGAGAACTGGTAGCCGTTGAACTGGGTGTTGGTGGCAATGAGCTGCAGCGAGTAGCCGCCCGGGTAGGTGTAGTTGTACGTGTACTGGTCCAGGTTTCCCAGGGGACCGACCAGGCCGTGAATAGGGATTACGGTCGGGACTGCTCCATAGAAGTGCAGATCGTTTTGATACACCACGACCGAGTGGGGAACCGCGTAGTTGGGGAGGTCGCGATAGTTCTCATACCAGTCTCCCGCCGCCAGGGCTGCCGCGTCGACAGCCGCTTGCTGGTCGCGCCGGTCGACGTACGAACGGCCGGAGTCGATCGCGAGGCCGAGCATGGCGAACAGCACGAGGATCAGCAGGCCGATCAAGACGATGGCCTGTCCTTCCTGCAGCTTTCGCTGGGGCGACTTAGTTCGAGTACTCAGCTCGGTAGACCGCATATGCAGTGATGACGATCCTGCTGCCCACAACTTGCTGAATTAAGGGAGTGAACGGCTGAAAGTTAAACCAGAGGGTCACCTTGATCGGTTCGTTGCCGACCGCGGGAGTGATCGCATTGCAACCCGGCCCAGGCGCCGGAAGGACCCCTAGCCCGCCACGCGGGCCGTTGGGCACGCCATTGCCGCCCGCGCTCGGGTCGGTGATGAAGATCCACCCGGTGTTGGATGGCGGCAGCTGCGCCGAACCGACAGGATTGCCTCCGTTGGGTATCGGCCCGTTGGGGCAGGGGTTCGCGAGCACCTCGGTCACGGCGTGGGCCTGGACCGCGGTCGCGACGTCGGCGTCAGTCGGCCAGGTGTGCGTCGCGCCACTCGGATCGACGAAGTAGGAGGCGCGGACCGCGACGCGCGCTCCCTCGTTGGCGGCCTGCTGCAATGTGATGTAGAAGTAGAGTCCGCGACCGAAGTCGACGATCCCGAAGGTGAGCAACAGGATCACCGGCGCGATGAGCGCGAACTCGGTCAGGCCCTGGGAGCGCTGGCTGCGGAACCAGGTCGCGAGCTTGTCTCTCATGGCTTGCCCTGGATGGTGAAATGCTCGTTGTAGGCGAGGTTGATGCCGTTGCCGAAGAGGTTCTGGATGAACGGCGTTATCAGCTGGAAGTTCATCAGCAAAGCCACGTT
Organism: Candidatus Dormiibacterota bacterium; assembly: GCA_036491755.1. Lineage (GTDB taxonomy): Bacteria > Chloroflexota > Dormibacteria > Dormibacterales > Dormibacteraceae > DASXBJ01. The sequence goes on along the minus strand of DASXBJ010000148.1, from coordinate 6,552 downwards.
GATGTCGCCCAGGCGCCACGAGTTGTCGGTGCGACCACACCCGGGACAGGTGCCGATCGGCGGTAGCGTGCCGGTCTGGGAGCCGCCTCCCGGGTACGTGTAGCAGATGTAGACATTGACCGCGTTGGGGGTCACGGGGAAGGCAGCCGGCGGGTAGGGCTTGTTGCCGGCGGTGTTGCCGTCACTCCCAGCGAGGCAGGTGCCGGAAGCCACGAGGACCCCCGTCAAGCCCGCGCCGGCGAGGGACTGGTTCACAGCGGTCATGACATCGGTGTCGTCGAGGAACGCGTTGGTGCGCGCCGCGGTGTTGAACCAGGCCCCGTGGCGCGCGCCTTCCCGTGCAGCCCCCTGCAGGTTGACCGCGAAGTAGAACGCGCGCGAGAAATCCAGCAGGCCCATGGCCAGCAGCAGCAGCACGATCGAGGAGATCGCGAACTCCACAAGGGACTGGCCGCGCTGCTTTCGAGTGCGAACGCCCGTTCGTCGACCGGGCCAAAGTTTCAGGAGCATTTGGTCAACGGCCATAAGAATGCAGCATCTGCCCTCGTCTAACGTGCGATAAGACGATTTCAGTCGCGAAATCGCGAGTAAGTTAAACCTCGCCTCGCCGCAACGCGACCCGGCGCGCCCAAGAATGACTACTCAGGATCGGAGCATGCGCAGTTCGCCTCGGTGGCAGGATGTGCGGGCGCGCGCCATCGACGCCACCTTCGATGCTGACCGGCGGCGCGTGGGAGAGCGGGTGGCGGTGGTCTTCCGGTGGCTCTTCCTCATCGTCCTCGCGCTGCTCAACAACGTGAATCCGCACACAGGCATCGATGCCAAGGTCACGGTCGACCTCGTCCTGGCAGCCTGGGGTCTCATGAACGTCACCGTGAACGTTCTGCTCGCTCGCGGTTACAGCCCGGGCAAGCAGTTCAGCCTCTCGACGATGGTCCTCGACATCATCTTTGCGGCCGGCCTCGTCTATCTCTCCGATGGGTTCAGCAGCCCGTTCTTCCTGGCGCTCTTCCTGGCCGTGATCACCAATGCCGTCCGGTTCGGCGCCACAGCGAGCTTCCTTTCGGCGCTGGTCATCTCGATGATCTACCTGTTCATCGGCGGCAGCTTCACGCCTGCCAACTTCTATGTCGACCCGAACGCAACCATCGGCAAGATGTTCCTGTTCCTGGTGGTCGCGCTGGCCACGGGGTACATGACTCGCGAGCTCGAGCGTGAGCGCCGCACGGCAGTGGAACACGCAGCCCAGGCCGACTCACTCCGCGAGCTCAGCCTGAACCTCGTGACCGACACGGACATCAAGGACGTGTTCGACGTCCTGATCGACCACGCCGTGCAGATGACCATCGCGCAGCGCGGGCGTTTGATCCTGTCGTCGCAGGAGGGCTTCAGCGTCGTGGCCGGCGTCAACCGGGATGGAAGCCCAATGACCACCTCCGAAGACGAGGTCATCGATGAGCACGCGCTGTCCCAGGCTGCAAGCTCGGGCGAAGCGGTGTTCGCCAGCGACCATCGGATTCTCTCCATCCCGATCGCCTCCGCCGAGGGTGTGACCGCGCTGGTTTGCCTGAGCACACCCGCCAGCAGCGTGTTCACGAACCAGGACCTCTTCGCGGTGGACGCGCTGACTGGGAGTTCCGCCGTCCCGATCGCCAACGCCCTGCGCTACCAGCGCAGCCGCCAGGAGGCGACCACCGACGGACTCACCGGCCTGGCCAACGCCCGCGAGTTCCGGCGGCGCTTGGACGCCAGCTTCGGCCGGCCCGACCGTCGCGACACGCCGCTTTCGCTGCTGCTCATCGATTTCGATCACTTCAAGTCCGTCAACGACGAGCTCGGTCACCAGCACGGCGACCTGGTTCTGCAGCTTGGCGCGAGGATCGTCCGTGCGGCGGCTCGTGCCCAGGACATGGTGGCTCGATACGGTGGCGATGAGATCGCGGTGCTGGTCGCCGACACCAACGGGGCCGGCGCCCAGCGACTGGCGTACCGCATCGTCGACGCGGTTCACGCTGCCGCCGTGCCGACCATCCCCGAGGAACACCTGACCTTCAGCATCGGCGTCGCGTCGTATCCGGAGGACGCCTTCACGGCGGTGGAGCTGGTGGCGGCCGCCGACCAGGCGTTGTACCTCGCCAAGCGCGAAGGCAAGGATCGGGCTTGCACCTTCCCTCAGCTGGTGACGGAATTGGAGCTGGCCGAAGGGAACCTGGTGGCGATGCTGGCCGACGCAGGTCCCCAGGTGATGGTCGCCGTCGCTCATGCGGTAGACCACCGCAACCCGGTCGCACAGGGCCATTCCAGCCGGGTTGCCGCCATTGCGGATGCGATTGGCAAGCGGAGTGGCATCGTGTCGAGCCGCCTGGAGGACCTCCGCTCCGCCGCGTTCCTGCATGACGTCGGACACATGGCGCTGTCCGCGGGCGGCGAGGCGCTAGAGGCGCCCGGTCACGCCGAAGCCGGCGAGAAGATCCTTGCCGGCGCCCAGTTTCCAGACGAGGTGGCGGAAGCTGTTCTGCACCATCACGATCGCTGGGACGGGGCGGGTTCGGCCCACGTCATGAGCGGTGATGGGATCCCGATCATGGCGCGCATCCTGGCCGTTTCCGAGCGCTATGAAGCGTTGACCGCCGGCCGCGGCTGCGTCCGCCTGGCCCCTGCGGCGGCGTGGGAGGAGATAACGAAAGGATCGGCCAGCGAATTTGATCCCGCCGCGGTGGAGGCTCTAGGCAAGGCCGTCCGAGATGGGAGCCTCGAGCTGAATCTGCCTGACCTTGCCCTGCCCGCGGTTTCGCCTGTGGCCGAGCCGGTCGTCGTCTGACTGCACCTTGCGGCGCAGTCTCGATCGTCGGTGCTCCAGCTCTTCGGCCGCCTCAGGCATCCGGACCTGCGCCGCCTCGATGACATCGAGGGCCTGCCTCGCGTCCCGGCGGCGCCACTCCAGCAGCCTGGCTCTCGCCACCGAGACCCGAAGGTCGTTGGAGGCGCGGTCCTCGAGCCATTCGAGCAGGCTGTCCGCAGCATTGACAGAGCCGCGGCGCAACAGGCGCCGCGTGATCAGCAGCCCGGCCGTCGCTGCAGCATCGCCCGCGGCAAACGAGGTGGCGTTGCGCAGAGCCCGCCATCCGTCGGCTCTCGCCCCGCGCCGGAAGCGATGCCGCCCCAGGGCAAGCCAGTCCGCGGCATCCATGCCTGCCTCACGCCCTCTGAGGCGAAGCAACAATCGCGAGTGGAGGTGAACGAGGCTGATCACGTCGAGCCTGTTGTGCTCGAGGGCCGCCTCGAGAAAATCACGCGCCCCTGCGCGGAGGTACTCGAAGTAGGCATCGGGAACCAACGCGCTGGGCAGGGGATCGTCTCTCTCGTATCCGAGCAAACGCTCTTCGACCTGCCGCAGCGTGCAGCTCTCGAGCCGGTGCCGGTAGAGCGCGCGCACCAGCGTGAGCAGGTCGACGTGCGCCGCGGGCGCGAACTCGCCGGGCATGCGCGCCATCACCCACCTCGTGCGCAGCACCGGCAGGTCGAACGAGCCGCCGTTGAACGTGCCCACCGTCGCGGCCTGGTCGACCTCCTCGCGCAGCGCATGCAGGAAGGCGGCCTCCATTCCCGGCTGGGGCAGAAAGAACTGTGTGACGCGCAGGCCGCAATCGATCGGCCGCGCGACCGCCGCGGCGAACACATATGTGCCCGCGCCGCCGGTCAGCCCGGTGGTCTCCGTGTCGACGTAGGCGACGTTGCCGGGATCGGGGTCGAGGCGCGGCAGCGAGATTACATCCTGCCGGATCACCGCAACGCCATATGGCGTCGACATCTCCTCGAAACCGCGCGGCAGCTCGAGAGCGGGTTGGGGCCTGGGTCTCGGCGGTGCTCCTAGACGGCTAAGGCGGTCGCGGAGCTGGGAGACCGGTGCCGGGCCTCCAGCAACTTGAGGCAAGCTCTCTTCGCTCCATCAATGAGATGCAGTGGTCCGACGCAGGAGGGGCAGCCGGCGGAGCATGGGCAATCGCGCACGAGTGCGGCGGCGTCCTGCAGCAGCTCGTCGTGCAGCTCATAAAGTCGCGATGAGAACCCGACGCCGCCCGGATAGACCTCGTAGACCGTGACGGTCGGCAGCTGCGTGGTAACGGAGCGAACCTCGGCCACCGACCCCAGGTCCCGCGGGTCGCACATCAGACGCAGGCTCGCCACGTGGCGCAGGGAATGCGCGATGCCCTGCAGGCCGGCTTCCATGGCCGGGATCCCCGGGAAATCGCCGGGTTTCGTGGGGCGCTCGAGAGGCCCTCGACCAAACGAGCGCCAGAGGGCCTCGTCCACTGTGATCCAGTAACCCGTCGTGTGCAGCGTCTGCTCGGGAAGATGGATTGGCCCCGCCCCGATGTTCTCGTGCGTGTGGAAGCGGATCTTCTTGAACATGCTCGCGAGGCTGGTGATCTTCACCTCGCCGTGGCTGCGGGTGAGCTGCGTCTCGTCAGGGCCGGCGAACGTCTCGAGGACCTGGACTGAGACCGACGCCAGCGCGTCGGTGTAGTAGTCGACCGCGACCGGCCGCACATACGCCTTTTTCTCGTCCCAGTCCAACCGGTCGACGTGATACTGCGCACCTTCGTGCAGGTACACGGCCTCTTCATGCAGGAGAACGGGTGCGGTGAACTGATCCATCTCGCCGATGACCTGCGGGCGAGGATGCGATGTGTCGATGATCACGACGTTGTCGGCGAGGATGCGGCGCAGGTGAATCTCCTCTGCTGGAAATGCCTGGCGGCTCCAGAACCAGCGACCGGCGGAACGCGTCGCCGAGCCGTCGTCTTCGAACAGCCGGAGCAGCTCCTGCACGTCGGCGCTGCCGAGGCGCTCCTGGTCCTCGAACGGAAGCTCGAACAACCCGGCCTGGAGGTGGCCGGCCAGCAGCAGCAGGTTGTCGGGGTCGATCAGGCCCTCCTCGGGGTCGGTGCCGAGGAAGTACTCGGGGTGCCTGACGATGAACTGGTCGAGCGGCGAGCTGGACGCGACGAAAACACCAACCGAACCGGAGCGCCGACCTGCCCGGCCGAGCTGCTGCCAGGTTGACGCGATCGTCCCTGGATAGCCGACCAGGACCGCGCACTGCAAGCTTCCAATGTCGATCCCCAGCTCCAGCGCATTCGTGCTCACGACGCCGGTGATTTCGCCGGCGCGGAGCCCCGCCTCGATCTCCCTACGATGCAGCGGCAGGTAACCGGCGCGGTACCCTCGCACTCGCCGGCTCGCGTCGAGGCGCGGGGCAAGGTCCTGCCTCAGGTAGCTGAGCATCACCTCGACCTGGAGGCGGCTGCGGCAGAAAACGATTGTCTGCACGCCGGCTGTGATCCACGGGTTGGCGATGCGCCGCGCTTCCAGCATCGAGCTGCGTCTCACGCCCATCTCGCGGTTGACCAGGGGCGGGTTGTAGAACACCAGCCTCCTTTCTCCGCGGGGCGCGCCGTTCCGGTCGACGAGCTGGATGTTCTCCTCCTCGAGCAGCCGCTGCGCGAGCTCGAGAGGGTTGCCGATCGTCGCCGAGGCGCAGATGAAGATCGGGCTCGACCCATAGAAGGCGCAAATGCGCTTGAGCCTCCGGATCACATTGGCCACCTGACTTCCGAACAGGCCTCGATATGTGTGGAGCTCGTCGATGACGACGAATTCAAGGCTGGAGAACAGGCGGCGCCACCGGGTGTGATGCGGGAGAAGGCCCGTGTGCAGCATGTCCGGGTTGGTCATCACGATGTGCCCGCCCTCGCGGATCGCGGTGCGCCTCCCCGGAGGCGTGTCGCCGTCGTAAGTGTCGACGCGAACCTCGATCGGGAGGCCGTGCTTCAGCGCGCTCAACTCGGCCAGCTGGTCTTGCGCCAGGGCCTTGGTCGGGTAAACGTACAGGGCTCGTCGCTCGGGGTTCTCGAGCAGCCGCTGCAGGACCGGGAGGTTGTAGCAGAGGGTCTTGCCGCTGGCGGTCGGGGTCACGACCACGAGATGGCGCCCATCGCGAATGGCGCGATAGGCTTCGGCCTGGTGGGAGTACAGGTTCTGGATTCCGCGCCGCCCGAGCGCCGCGACCAGCTCGGGCCTCAGATCGGTTGGCAAAGAGGCAAATGTCGCGGCCGCTTCAGGAATCACGTGGTCGAGCGTTACTTCCCCTTGGAAGTCCGCCGGGCGAAAGTGTGGAAGCGAGGCCATGGCGCCCTGGGAGGGTATACGAACATTAGTTCGCCGTCAAGAGTGGAGGAGCCCAAGGTCTAGAGGTACGAAGCCGGTTCGGAGCCGGACTTCGAGCGCCTGTACCGCAACACGTACCGGCAGATCCTCGCCACCCTGATCACTGTGCTCGGCGACCGCGCGGCGGCCGAGGACTGCACTCAGGACACCTTCGAGCGCGCGTTCAAAAGCTGGAAGTCATGGCGGCCGGACGCCCCGGCCGAGGCGTGGCTGCACCGGATCGCGATCAATTCCGCGGTTTCGAGCCGGAGGCACTCGAGGCTGCGCGAGGTCGGCGAGGTGATCAAGCGCTTCGGGCGGCCGGCATCACCAACCGATCCT
>DASXBJ010000147.1:0-12783 GCA_036491755.1 Candidatus Dormiibacterota bacterium | reverse complement strand
GAGAGGGCTAGGGAGAGGGGCGTAAACCAGCACTCCCCTCTCCCCCTCGGGGAGAGGGCTAGGGAGAGGGGCGTAAACCAGCACTTCGGGAGCTTCGGAGAAAGGCCTTCTCACGGATGACCCCATTTAAACTCGGGCCGGTGATGACGCTTTCCCGATGCGCCGAGCCACTGCCATCACGGGTCGTCGCCAGGGGGGCCGTCCGCCTCGGAGTCTGCCCCTGATGAGGGACTCGCGCGCTTCGTCGCCCGCCGGGTGGCTCCGCATACGGCCGTCAATTCGGGCGAACTGGTTCGGGATTGGGACGTTTGCGTTTTGCGGCCTGTTCTTTCTTGTCGCCGCGGTCGTCGGGCACGCTTGGCGAGGTGGCATCCTGGAGATTCTGCTGGCGGCCGGGATCGTCGCCGGCTTCGGCGTCCTCCCTCCCCTCTACTTCCTAAACCAGGAGATCCGGATCGACTCGAACACTCTCGTGATCCGGCGCGGTTTCCTTCAACGGACGGTCCAACGGGACCAGATCCAGCGGGTCGTAGGAGTGCCAGGCCGAATTCTCTTTCTAGGCCCGCAAGACCGAGTCCTTCTGTTCACGAACAGGTTCTGGACTGACGCTCAGATGCGCGCGATCTGCGCCGAGTTGGACCGCAAGCCGGAGGGCATCGGCCGGCTACTGAACTCGATCTGACCCGAGGTCCCAGTGGACTTGATAGGGCGAAGTCTGTGGGCCGTAGTTTCCGTAACGCGAAGCAATTTGAGTTTGTAGGTGCGGCAATACGCCTAGCCTGAACCGGCCGGGTCAGCAAAATGTAGCCAGTGGAAGGTCCGGTAAGCCTGATCGCTGCCAGCTCCACCACTGGATGGGCTGACTGGGAACACGGCAACCTATGGCTCACACCGAATGGACTCGCCCGTATTCCCCTCGGCTGGCGTGTTAGCTTCGATCACGCTTTCCACGGAGTCGACCCGGCCCTCCGGCACGGACAATCGATCTCCGCAGACGAACTGGCGCGGGCTTTGAAGGAATCGCCACGTGCGCTGTGGCTTCCGGCCATAGACATGCAAACCGCCTGGCTACATAGCGGGATCTTGAATGACAGGGTTCGGTTACAAGTTTTCGATGGGACCTGGCACAAGCTGCTGTGGGTACGAAATAGAGCAGGCACTCAGCGACTTGAGCGGGCGCTCCGAGGTTGGCTTGGCGAGCAACTAATACGAGACTGACCGTGGTCGAAGACTCGCCCGCCTTCGCTGGAAACGGGCGACCGCAAAGAACGGCCGGTGAGCTTCCTCCCAACGCTTGCTGGACGCCGGATCAGATCGGCGGCTCTGGCGGCCCACGCTTTCTCGTGCTGGAATCACGCTGGGTCTGTGGGCGTGAACCGCTCCGAATCAGATTGCTTCTATCGCGGCTCTTGAGATGCCGATGCGACCAGGTCGTTCTGCTTGAACGCTATGCGTGGGCGTCGCCAGAACGGAAAGATCAGCAATCCGGTGACGCTGTCGGTTTTCCAGTCGCCCCCCTCGCGCGACTGGACAGCCCAGCGGCAGGGTGTCGAGCCCCGATAAGTAACGGTCAACCTGCAAGACGAAGAGAGGCCAAAGCCAACGCAATTGAGCGCCTCCTCCTCGGTCTCGAATTCCTCATGCCAACCGCCGTCGAAAAAGACGCTGTAGTGATCTGCATCCACGTGAAGGTCAATCGTGAAACCGGCATTGCGGGGCGGTCGGATGGAAATCGAACTCTCCGCACGGGTGATTTCCGCCTCGGGGTATCTAGCCAACTTGGCGACTAGTTGATCGATGGCATCCGGACCAAACTCTATGTGGAGGCTGCGCACGCTGCAGCTGATCCGCAGGTTCGGTTCGGCGGTTATCACGAGCCGTCCATTCGAATAGGCGATTACGTTGAAGGCATAGGTTCCGATTCGCTCTTTGTCCTCCACCCGAGGCTTATCGGTGTCATGGATCGACAGCAGACTGTCGAAGGACTGCGAGTCTCCGGTCGCTGGATTCAGTGGAGCCTTGCTCGTGGTCTTGTTCCAATAAGGGATCCTGACCACGCGGGCGTTTGGGTCGTACGTGATCGCGTCAACATCAAACCACCGGTCGTGTATTCGGTCGATCGCAAGAACAAGCCTCTGGGGTTCGCGGATGGTCAGCGACATTTGGCGAGCCCGGCCGACATCGGCGAGGAACCATCACGGGACGTGCTTGGTCTGCTCAGATCGCCCACTGCTCCAGTATGTCTCCCGCGATCGGATCGGGCATTCGGACCATACACGGCATTGTTCATCTCGATTGTGCGGACCGCCGCGGACTCGAACCAAGTGCCTCCAGGGGGGGTAGGCCAGCAATTCCCCTCTCCCCCTCGGGGAGAGGGCTAGGGAGAGGGGCGTAGACCTGCACCGACGCGTGTTAAGAGCGTTGGCGCCATCGCCAACGCGCCCGAACATCGATGCATGCGACGCGACCCGATCTACACGCAACGCGCGCGGGAGCTGCGCCAGAACGCAAACGACGCCGAGCAACGCATGTGGTCAATCCTTCGGGCCAAGCGCCTGGGGGGCTTCAAGTTCCGGCGGCAACATGCCCTGGGCACCTACATCGCGGACTTCGTCTGCCTGCGGGCACGCCTCGTGATCGAAGTCGACGGAGACACTCACGGCACGGATGAGCAAGAGGTCCAGGACGCCAAGCGCACCGAATCGCTGGAGCGCATGGGCTTCAGCGTGATTCGATTCTGGAATCAAGAGGTGCTGACTGCGACGGACGGCGTTGCCTTGGCGATTGCCGAAGCCCTCGGAGTCGGTGACCTGAGCCCTACCCCCTAGCCATCCTCCTGCGGGGTGAGGCAGACCCTTTCAAGTACGACTCGAACTCCGGCTCCGCGGCCGTGGCCAGCATCCGGTGGAAGTGTTTCGCCGCGTAGCCCTTGAAGTCGAAATCCAAATCCGAGATCCCGCTCTGCAGCACACCCCACATCGCTTCGCGGAAGTCGGACATGAAGCGCATCAACCGCAGCGCCGCGAGATCGGCCTCACCCTCCACGCCGAAATACGCCGCGAGCAGCCTCCGGTCATCGTCCACGGAGAATTCGTGGTTGACCGAAAAGTTGGCCAGGTCGAAGAACCGATCTCCCATCCCTGCGTACTCCCAATCCACGATCCGGATCTCGCTGTCATCAATGAAGTTGGCGTTGAGCAGGTCGTTGTGGCATGGCACAAGCGGCTGCGAACCGCGAGCGGTTCGGATGCGCTCCGCCACCCGCCGGGCCTCGCCAAACTCCGACGGGATGGCGACCCCGAACGACTCCGCCTTGGCCCGGTACTCGTCGACGATGCGGTGAGAGTCGAAGCGACCTGGAATGGCCGGTGCCGAGTGAAACTTGTGCAGCGCCCTGGCGACCCGGCCCAAAGTCGCAGGCTCGCCCATCGCCTCCGGCACGATCGGCCGGCCGTCGATGAATTTCGCCACGAGCCAACCCTGGGACGGGACAAAAGCCACCACTTCGGGGCCGAGACCCACCTCGTGGGCGCGCAAGCTCGCCGCGTGCTCGGTGGCCCTGTCGATCCCCAACAGCTCAGTTCTGGCGCCGCCCATCCGCAGCACAAAGGACGCGCCGTCAACCTCGATCTTGAAGTTCCGATTCGTGATCCCACCGCCGAGCTCGTGGATCGTCGCGGAGCGGCCCGGCCACAGCTGCGCGACGGCCTGAGAGGACTCGTCCACAATCGCGGATCGTATCTGCTTGAATGGGGCGGCATTGTCAGTGCAAGACAGGTCCAGGGATACTGAGCTGACCGAGCTGGCCGAGCTGCGGACCCGATACGTGCCGCGCGGCATCACGACCGCCCACCCGCTGGTCATCGACCGCGCCAGGGGCGCCGAGATGTGGGACGTCGGGGGCAAGCGCTACGTCGACTTCGCGGGCGGCATCGGCGTCATGAACGTAGGCCACGGCCACCCACGCGTGATGGAGGCGGTGCGGGCCCAGCTCGAGCGGGCGACCCACACCTCGTTCCAGGTGGTGATGTACGAGTCCTACCTTCGATTGGCGGAACGCCTCTGCGAGGTGGCGCCGCTGGACGGGCCGAAGAAGGCGATCTTCTTCAGCACCGGCGCCGAGGCCGTCGAGAACGCCGTCAAGATCGCCCGCGCTCACACCGGCCGCACGGCGGTGATCAGCTTCCGCGGCAGCTTTCACGGCCGCACCCTCCTCGCGCTGAGCCTCACCGGGTCGGTCAGCCCGTACAAGCAGAATTTCGGACCCTACGCCGCCGAGGTCTACCAGTCTCCTTTCCCGTACGAATACCGCGGCTGGGACACGGAGCGCGCAATCGCCTCTCTCCGGAGCCTTTTCGAGACCGAGGTCTCGGCCCAGCGAGTCGCCGCCGTGATCATCGAGCCGGTGCTCGGCGAAGGCGGGTTCGTGCCGGCTCCCGCCGAGTTCCTGCAGCAATTGCGTGAGATCTGCGACAAGAACGGAATCCTGCTCATCGTCGATGAGATCCAGAGCGGCTTCGGCCGGACCGGCAAGTTCTTCGCCATCGAGCACTCGGGCGTCAAGCCCGACCTGGTCACCGTCGCCAAGAGCCTCGCCGCTGGTTTCCCTCTCTCCGGGGTGGTCGGCCGCGCCGAGGTCATGGACGCCCCCGACCCCGGCGGGCTGGGCGGCACGTATGGCGGCAACCCCGTGGCCTGCGCGGCGGGCCTGGCGGTGATGGACGTCATGCGCGACGAGAAGCTGCCCGATCGCGCCGCGCGTATCGGCTCGATCCTGGAGGAGCGCATGCACGGTTGGGCGGCCGAGCACAAGCTCATCGGCGACGTTCGCGTCATGGGAGCGATGGCCGGCATCGAGCTGGTGCAGGATCGAGGCACCAAGGCGCCCGCCGACAGCCAGGCGGCGAAGGTTATGGTTGCCGCACGCGAGCGCGGCCTGATCATCCTGCGGGCCGGCCTCCACCACAACGTGATCCGCACGCTCATGCCGCTGACCATCGCGGACGAGCATCTCGACGAAGGACTGGATATTCTCGGCGCGGCCATCGAAGAGGTTGCGCGCGGGTAGCTGGGTGAGGCCAAGGAGGGAGTCATGAGCACGACGCTGCGACGCCACGAGATGTTCATCGGCGGCAAGTGGACACCCGGCTCCGAGGGATCCGACCAGGAGATCATCAACCCCGCCACGGGCAAGGTCATCGCGCACGTGCCCAAGGGCTCGGAGCACGACGTCGACCGGGCGGTCGCGGCGGCGCGCAAGGCGTACGACGAGGTGTGGTTCGACAGCACGCCGCGCGACCGCAGTGAACGGATGATCAAGATGGCCGAGGCGATCGAAGCCAATGGCGACGAGCTGGCACGAATCGAATCGGAGAACGTCGGCAAGCCCCTCGCGCCCACAAAGTCCGAGGAAATCCCCCCCATCGCCGACTGCTTCCGCTTTTTCGCGGGCGCCGCGCGCCTGCTCGAAGGCCGCGCCGCCGGCGAGTACATGCCCGGCTTCACGAGCTTCCTGCGCCGCGAATCGCTCGGCGTGGTCGGCTCGATCGCCCCGTGGAACTACCCGCTGATGATGGCTGCCTGGAAGATCGCGCCCGCCCTGGCCGCCGGCAACACGGTCGTGTTGAAGCCTTCGGAATGGACTCCGCTCACCGCGCTTCGCTTCGCCGAGCTCACCGCCGAAATCCTGCCGCCGGGCGTCCTGAACGTGATCACGGGCGACGGCGAGCCGGTGGGAGCGGGCATCGTCCGGCATCCGGGCGTCGCCATGGTCTCGCTGACCGGGGACGTCGCGACCGGCAAGGAGGTCGCACGCGCGGCAGCCTCAACTCTCAAGCGCGTCCACCTCGAGCTCGGCGGCAAGGCTCCGGTCATCGTGTTCGACGACGCCGACCTCGAAAAGGTGGTGGAGTGGATCAAGATCGGCGGCTTCTTCAACGCCGGTCAGGACTGCACCGCCGCGACGCGCATCATCGCGGGACCCAAGATCCACGAGAAGCTCCTCGGCGACCTCGTGCCGGCGATCAGCAGCCTCAAGGTCGGCGACCCCATGGCTGAGGACACCGAGATGGGACCCTTGGTCTCCGAGGAGCAGGCCGTTCGCGTGTCGGGTTTCGTCGACCGGGCGCGCAAGGCCGGCGCCGAGGTGCTGACCGGTGGGGCGCGGATCAAGAAACCCGGCTCGTGGTACGAGCCCACGGTCGTCGTGCCCTCCGGCCCGGACGCCGAGATCGTGAACAAAGAGGTCTTCGGACCCGTGGTGACGGTGCAGCGTTTCACCGACGAGGACCAGGCTCTGCAGTGGGCGAACGGCGTCGACTACGGGCTCGCCGCGTCGGTGTGGACCCGCGACGTGGGCCGCGCGCTGCGGATGGCGCGCCGGCTGCAGTTCGGCACAGTCTGGATCAACACCCACATCCCGCTGGTCAACGAGATGCCGCATGGCGGCTACAAGCAGAGTGGCTATGGCAAGGACATGTCGATCTACTCGCTCGAGGAATACACGCAGATCAAGCATGTGATGGCCTCCCTCGACTGATTCCACCGCGTTGAATTCCGACCCGAAAAAAAGGACGGCGCTGCGATTGCGCGGCGTCCGCAAGAACTACGGCCACGTGGTTGCGGTGGCGGGTGTCGACCTGGCGATCGAGGAGGGCGAGTTCTTCACCCTGCTCGGGCCGTCCGGCTCCGGCAAGACCACGCTCCTCCGGATGATCGCCGGGTTCGAGCGGCCCGACTCGGGCACCATCGAGCTCGGCGGCCGAGACGTCACCTCGCTGCCCCCGCACATGCGCGAGACCAACACGGTTTTCCAGGACTACGCGCTCTTCCCGCACATGACCGTGGGCCAGAACATCGGGTACGGGCTGCGCATCAAGCATGTGGCCGGAGCCGAGCGGCGCAACCGCGTCGAGCGCGCCCTGCAGATGGTGCGGCTGTCGGGCCTCGAGAACCGCAAGCCCAACCAGCTCTCAGGCGGCCAGCGCCAGCGGGTTGCGCTCGCGCGCGCGGTGATCAACGAACCCGAGGTGCTCCTCCTCGACGAACCGCTGGGCGCGCTCGACCTGAAATTGCGCCAGGAGATGCAGATCGAGCTCAAACAGATCCAGAAGGAGGTCGGCATCACCTTTGTCTACGTGACCCACGACCAGGAGGAGGCGCTGACGATGAGCGACCGGATGGCGGTCATGTCGAACGGACAGATCGAGCAGATCGGCTCGCCGGTCGAGGTTTACGAGCGCCCCGCGACCGAGTTTGTCGCTGGATTCATCGGGATCTCCAATGTATTGTCGCGCGATGGCGTGCGCTTCGTGGTGCGTCCGGAGAAGATCCGGATGCTCGCGGAGGGCGAAAACGCCGACCCCGGGATGACGATCGAGCAAGGCACCGTCGAAGAGGTTGTGTACGTCGGCATGTCGACGCGCTACGTCGTCAGGTTAAATCGCGGGGAGCAGCTCGTCGCGGTGCGCCAGAATATTGACGCCACAGGCGACGCCCAGAAGTACCAAGGCCGGCCGGTGAGGCTCGCCTGGACCAAGGATCACACGTTCGTGCTGGAGAGCAAGGAGAGGTAGAGAAGATGCGTGCAACAGAATCGTCGACAAGCCTGCTGAGGTGGGCATGCCTTGCCGCCGCCGCCGTCGTGACGGTGACGGCGTGTGGATCAAGCAGCACGGCGACCGGCTCAACCATCGCGCCGCCGCCGACGGCAACCATGAAGCCGCAGGCGTCGATCGGCGCAGGCGAAGGTCAGCTCAACCTCATCCTCTGGGACGGCTACGCCGACAAGTCGTGGGCCGACCCGTTCACCGCGGCCACCGGCTGCAAGCTCAACCTCCACCCGGCAGGCTCCTCCGATGAGATGGTGAGCCTGATGAAGGATGGCGGCGGCGGCCAGTGGGACATGGTCTCGGCCTCCGGAGACGCCGACCTGCGGCTGATCTACAGCGGCGACGTCAAGCCGATGAACACCGACCTGATCCCCGACTACCAGAACTTCCAGGCGTACTTCAAGTCGCCTCCGTACAACACGATCAGCGGCGTGCACTACGGCATCTCTCTGCAGTGGGGACCGAACACGCTCCTCTACAACACCAAGAAGTTCACCACCGCGCCGACGAGCTGGAGCGTCATCTACGACAAGGCGTACCAGGGCCTGGTGACGGTCCCCGACAACCCGATCCAGATCGCCGACGGCGCGCTGTATCTGATGAAGACGAAGCCGAGCCTGGGGATCACGGACCCCTACGAGCTCACGAGGCCTCAATTTGATGCCACCGTGGCGCTGCTCAAGTCGCAGCAGCCGCTGATCAAGCACTACTGGTCGCTGGCGGCCGACGAGATCACACTGTTCCAGAACCAGGACGTCGTGGTCGGCGCCGCCTGGCCATATCAGACGATCCAGCTCAAGGGGCTGCCCAACGGCTCAGACTTCGCGGACACGATCCCCCAGGAGGGCGCCACCGGCTGGGCAGACACGTGGATGCTGGCCACCAAGGCGGCTCACCCCAACTGCGCTTACATGTGGGCGAAGTGGGTCAGCACCGCCCAGGTGCAGGCGGAACAGGCACTTTCCTTCGGCGAGACTCCCGTCAACAGCAAGGCGTGCGCCCAGATGGACGCCCTGCAGTCCGGCTCGTGCAAGCAGTACCACGCCGACGAGACCGGCGCCGCGTACTTCAACACCATCAAGTTCTGGAAGACGCCGCTCGCCACCTGTGACGACGGCAGCAACAGCTGCATCCCCTACGCCGACTGGGTTTCAGCCTGGACGACGATCAAGGGCTAGCGGCCACCACTTGGCGGTAAAGACGACCGGGCGGCTCCCGTCCAAAGGGGCCGGAGCCGCCCCTCTCCAGGGACTTTTCTGGCGCCATCCGTGGCTGCGCCCGCTCCTGCTCCTGGCGCCGCCCGTCGGGTGGTTTGTCCTGATCTATTTCGCGGCGCTGGTGCTGCTCCTGGTCACGGCCTTCTGGACCATCGACCCTTTCACCACCCAGATCGTGCAGTCGTGGAGCCTGGACAACTTCACGACCATCGTTTCGGACTCGACGTATGGAACGATCATCGGCCGCACGGTCCTGCTGGCGGCGCTCGTCACCATCACCGACGCTGTCCTGGCGTTTCCGTTCGCGTATTACATGGCCCGGGTCGCCTCACGCAGGTGGCAGACCGCTCTGTTCGCCGCCGTTCTACTGCCCCTCTGGGCGAGCTACCTCGCGCGTCTGTACGCGTGGATCCTGATCCTCAACCACAGCGGCCTACTCAACTGGAGCCTGCAGTCGATCGGGCTGCCGCCGGCCAACATCGGCTATTCGAACGTCGCGATGTGGCTCGTGTTCTCCTACATCTGGCTGCCGTTCATGATCATCCCGGTCTACGCGGCCCTGGAGCGCATGCCGGAGTCGCTGCTCGAGGCCGCGGCCGACCTGGGCGCTCGCCGCTGGCGGACCTTGCGCGACGTGGTCCTGCCGCTGGTGCTGCCGGGGGTGATCGCCGGCTCGATCTTCACTTTCTCGCTCACCCTGGGCGACTACATCACCCCGATTCTCATCGGCGGGGCAAGCTCCAATCTCATCGGCAACGTCGTCTACGCCAATATCGGCATCGCCAACAACGTGCCGTTCGCAGCCGCCCTGACCATGGTTCCCATCGCCGTGATGGCCATCTACCTCACCATCGCTCAGCGCCTGGGCGCGTTCGAGGCCCTGTAGATGGTGGAGGGGATCGGGGCTCGAATTCTCTTGCGGGTGTGGGTCGCGCTGATCCTCGTTTTTCTTTTTCTTCCGCTCCTGTTGATCTTCTTCTACGCGTTCAACACGTCGAACGTCGAGAGCTGGCCGATCCCCGGGTTGACGTTGAAATGGTTCAGCGCCACATGGAATGACGACAACGTCCGGACCGCGCTCGGCCTCTCCCTGCAGGTTGGCCTGGTGGCGACCGTCATCGCGTTGGTGCTCGGGTCGTGCGCGGCTTTCGCGATCCATCGCACTGATTTCTTCGGCCGCGAGGTGGTCAGCCTCATGTTCATCCTTCCGCTGGCTCTGCCCGGCATCATCACGGGCATCGCACTCAACGCATTCTTCAGCTTCAACAACATCCAGCTGTCGATCTGGACGATCGTCGTCGGCCACACCACGTTCTGCATCGTGGTCGTCTACAACAACGTGATCGCGCGCCTGCGCCGCACGCAGGGCTCGCTGGTCGAGGCGGCGATGGATCTGGGGGCCAACGGGTTCCAGGTGTTTCGTGACATCACACTGCCCCTCATCTCGACCTCTGTGGTGGCGGGCGCCATGCTCGCTTTCGCGCTGTCATTCGACGAGGTGATCGTCACCACGTTCACCGCCGGCGCCCAGAGCACCCTGCCGATCTGGATCTTCGGCCAGATCCGCCACGGTGTGCTCCTGCCTGAGGTGAACGTCGTGGTCTCGTTCGTGATCCTGGTCACCGTGATCCCGGTCCTGTTCGCCGCCCGCCTGACCGGCGGCGGCGGCGCAGCCCGAGTAGCCGCCAGGTGATTCCCCTCTCCCCTTCGGGGAGAGGGTTAGGGTGAGGGGCGTAGGTCCCCTCTAATCGTCAGGAGTGGCGGCCCTACGCCTCCATCTTCGCTTTCAAGTTCGACATCGCCCCGTTGTAGTTCTTCAGCACCGTGCTCTTGAAGATGGCCAGGACGAGCGGGAAATAGAACGGCCCCTTGGTCATCGTCACGTTCCGCACGACATGCGTCCCGCTCCCCGCCGGCGTGAACACGAACTCGTGGTGAAAGATGGAGTTCGCGTCCTCGGCGTCGAACGCCAGGCGCTTGGGCGCCTCGAGCGCCGTGATCGTCACCACCGACGCGTTGGACTTGCCGTTCAGCATTCCGTCTGCCTTGTATCGCGCACCCACTGTCGCCGGACCCGACTTCTCGGCCGTCACCTTCATGTGGTCGGGCTCGCTCCCCCACTCGCCGTGGCGGGACACGTCCGCGACGTAGTCGAACACCTTGGCCGGCGGGGCGTTGACATCCACGTTGTACGTGGCCGAGTAAGCCATATCCGTCCCTACTTGATGATCAGGTGGATGAGCGCCGAGGCCGCCCACAGGGCGAATCCAACGGCGAGCATCTCGATCTTCTTGTATCCCCAACCGATGGCGGCCAGCACGAACGCGATGAATGCAAGGATCAGAAGGATGAGGCTCAGCGTCAGGCTGGAAAGCGATCCGATGAACAGCGATAGCACCCACAGGGCAAGTCCAACCGCGATCAGGTTGGTCTTCTTGTAGCTCCAACCGATGGCTGACACGATGAAGACGATCAACGCGATGATCTGCAGAAGCTCGCTCAAATCCATGGGCTCATTATCAGCCAGGAATCAATCCTGCTCAACGGTTGGGCCGGCCGGCCGCCCGGTGCCCTCGAGCTTCATGCCGCCAGACTATCCCGGTGAGCCAGGCGGCGCCAGACCTCAACCTCACGGGGCTGGCGCGGACACCGGGAGCCCAGCGCAGCTGGTGGCTTCGCGAAGCGCTGGCCCTCGAGACCGATGGCGCCGCGCCGCCGCCGAAGGGCCAAGTGCAGGCGGACGTGGCCATCATCGGAGGCGGCTTCACCGGCCTGTGGACCGCGTATTTCCTGGTGCGGGCCAATCCCGATCTCGGCGTCGTGGTCCTGGAGCGGGACATCTGCGGCGGCGGCCCGAGCGGTCGCAATGGCGGCTTTGCCAGCGGATGGTGGGACGAGCTGGACGGCCTCGTGACGCTGTACGGCCGCGAGGCGGCGGTGAAGGCATGCCGGGCCATCTCGGCCAGCATCGACGGCATCGGCGAGTTCTGCGCGAGCAGCGGCGTCGACGCGTGGTTCAGGAAGTCCGGCTACATGTACGCCGTCACTGCGCCGGCGCACGAACACACCTGCCAGGCCATGATCGACCTGGCGCGGGAGGTCGGCGCGCCGGACGAGCTGCGTGAGCTCAGCCACGCCGAGGTCCGCGAGCGCTGCGCGTCGCCCGCATTTCGCTCTGGCGCGTTCATGCGAGACGCCGCGTCGGTCCACCCAGGATTCCTGGTTCGCGGCCTGCGCCGCGCTGTCATGCAGAAGGGCGTGACGATCCACGAAGGAACGACCGTGACCAGCTGGAAGCCCGGACGGCCGGCCGTGCTCACGACGTCCGGCGGCGAGGTGCGCGCGAAAAATGTCGTGCTGGCGCTGAACGCGTGGGCCACGGGCTGGCCGGAGCTCAGCCGCCGGATCGTGGCCTGGAGCTCGTACATCGTCCTCACTGCGCCGGCGACAGAGCGCCTGGCGCAGATCGGCTGGACAGGAGGCGAGGTCATCTCGGACTTCCGCACCTCGCTGCGCTACTTCCGCACGACTCGCGACGGACGCATCGCCTTCGGCGGAGGCGGCGGCCGTGCCCGCCGCACGATCGACGACGCGTTTACCCATGACTCGCGCGCGGTCGCTCAGGCCGCCGAGGGATTCCGCCTCATGTTCCCCAGCTTCGCGGACGTGCCGATCGAGGACGGTTGGGGCGGCCCGATCGACGTGTCGCCAACCCACCTGCCTGTGTTCGGCACTCTCGAGCCGGGCAACGTCTTCTATGCGCTGGGCTACACAGGCAACGGCGTGGCGCCCTCCAACCTGGCCGGGCAGGTCCTGGCCGACCTGGCCACCGGACGCGACACCGACGCGGTCCGGCTGCCGATGGTCAACTCGAAGCCCCACCTGTTTCCGCCGCAACCGTTCCGGTCGTGGGGCGCCGCTGTCGTGAGGCGGGCGATGATCGCGAAGGAGACGGC
>DASXBJ010000146.1:0-40246 GCA_036491755.1 Candidatus Dormiibacterota bacterium | reverse complement strand
AGGAGTTGACCACGTTGGCCGCGAAGCTCTCGCCAACCTGCACGTTGGAGGGCGGGTGCTCGTCGTTTTCGACCTGGTTGTTGGCGACGAAGATGGGGTCGACGAACGAAACCTGGGGCAGCGTGCCGTTGGCCGCATCGACGTAGTACTGCGAGATCGGCACTTCGTTCACCGCGCGCGAATGCACATAGGCGAACAGGTCGGCGAACGGGATCTGCGAGTAGTAGATCTTCCAGGTCACGTGCGCCGCGTCGAGAAGGTTGAAAACGGTTGGCTCCGTGTAACCGGTGGAAGGCGGAAGGTCGTTTCGGATATGACCGAACGAGGTGCCCGCGAGAAGGTAGAAGCGGTTGGGGAAGGTCTGCGTGAGCGCCGAAGCGAAGTAGTGGTCACCGATGGCGAAGGTGCTGTCCAGCCCGTAGTAGAAAGGAAGGTCGCGCTGGTCGTAGTAGCCCATGGTGCGACTGCCGGTCGGATCGGCGGAGACGACGTTGGCGGCGGTGAAGCCGTCCATCTTTCCACCGTTCCACTCCTGGTGGGTTCCGTTCCATGAGTGGTTGAGGTCGGCGACCTCGCAGTAGGCCGTCTTGTGGAAGGCGGCGATCGGTGCGCCGCCGAGAGGATTCGGATTGCTGGCACCGGCCGGCTCGCCCGCCGCGGCGGGCTGGCCCTCGAACGGGAGCTGGCCGAGGTAGGTGTCGAACGAGCGGTTCTCCTGCATCAACACGACGATGTGCTGAATTCGTCCTGCGAGGTTCGCCGGCGAAGCGGCGTGCGCCGGCATCGCCTGTGGTCCTGTCAACACGATCATCGCTGACGAGCATGTCAACGCAATAACTGTCCTCAGGCTCATTGATTTATCTCCCCCCGAAAAGTCGCTAGCCAACTTGAGTATCCGCGGCCGCGGTTATCGGCGGGGAATGAGGCTGTTAAAGGTCGTTTAGACCGCTTTCGGCTCAACTCCGATCGTGAGCAAGCCGATCAGTGCAAGCGGGTTGGTGGGCCACCCCGCCGATGTTTGTTCAGGGCTCGGACAAAAGATCTTTGACAGATTGAGACGTCCTGAGACTGATCCTGAGACTCTGACCCATCGACACTGCTCGCGTGAGACTGTCTGACAACAGTTCCTGCCGGCTCACCCAGCGGTGGCGCTTCATAGCCACTCGCCTGCTCGTTCTGAGCCTGTTTTGGGCCTTGGCGGCCTTCGCCTCGTTTGTCTGGGTTATCGGGCCGCGCACAGCGCCGTGTAATGCAGTCGCAGCTGACGGACTGACAGAGGTGCGCCTGTGACCACTCGAGCCCGGCGAGCGAGGGCGCGGGACCGATGGCTGGACGTCGGGTGCGGCTGTGGAGTTGTCGTCTCGGTTGTGCTGGGTCTTGGTCTCGTCGTTTTCGGAATGGTGTCAGGGGCTCTGTATCCAATTGCAGGTGGCGTGGGAGCGCTCGTCCTCGCCCTTGTGGCTTCACCTGCCATCACCTTGTACCAACATGCTCGAGATCGACAACTCGGCGCCAATGACGTGCTGAGAGCAGTCGGAGTAGCCGTTGCGCTCATGGTCTTATTCTGGTGCGCGCTCTACATCGCCACGCCCCACTGACGGAGCTGGGAGGCCAACCGTGCGGTCGGAATCGCCCAGGCGAGGCCGTATGCGTGGACGGCGCCGATCCCTGGGTCAGCAGCCGATCAGCGGGAGAGGATCAGTGGGCACGCCACCTATCTCGAATTGAAAGTGCAGGTGCGCGCCGATCGAGAGGCCCGTGCTGCCGACCAGGCCGATCTCCTTGCCTTGCTGGACACGCTGGCCGACCGTCACTCCTGCCGCCACCTCCGACATGTGCGCGTAGATCTCGACCAGGCCGTAGCTGTCGGTGATCTCAACCCGGATCCCGAAATCGAAAGCCGGGCCGGCGGCTGTCACGGTCCCGCCGGCGGCGGCGACGATTGGCGTGCCATAGCCGGCCAGCAGGTCGACTCCAGTGTGGAAATGCGGGTATCCGCCGTAGGACGGCTCCAGGGCGAAGGATGTTGGTCCGAACTTCTGGATGATGGGGGCCCCCTGAATCGGACATGACAGCCGGCCTGGAACGATCGGATCGGCAGGCACGCCGGTGCTCAGATCGGGTCCCAGTTTCGGATCCACGGGAATCACGAGCACGGTCCCAGGTGTCAGCGCGCCGTTGATGCGGTTGATGTCGATTGCCGCTGTCGGGTCGAACCCGTACTGAGAGGCGAGGCTGGTCAGCGAGTCCCCGGCTCTGACCACCAAAACGAAGCCAGGCACCGGCGGAATTCGGAGCACGAGTCCCGGCTTGAGTGGCAAGCGCAGGTGGGGATTCGACCAGGTGATCTCCCGGAAAGGAATGCCCATGGCTTTGGCGATGGTGTCCAGGGTGTCTCCTGGCATCACCTTGTAGAGGATTGGCGCCCGGCTCGGGAGTGCCGAGGTGGGTATCGAAACAGGCTTGATGATCGTGGCGCTCCGGCCGAGCGAAATATCGCCAACCGAGCCTTGCGCGTTGCCGGCCTCGGCATTGATGGCTCCGTGAACGGGGCCCAACTTGACAGAGACGCTATAACCCGTCATCACCGTCGCGATCAGCAGCACGACGGCATGGGTCACGTATCGATTGAGGCGCAACGCCTACCCCCAAAGCCTTCGGTTCTCGCGTTTTTGGGCGCGAGATTGCCCGCAAGGTACCACGCTTTGGCCGCCCTCTCTCCACCGAACACATGCCTGTTTGGCTCCGACTAGAGTTGGCATCGTCAAGAATCCGGTGCAGGAAGAGGAAACGAGAGTGAATGACGAGCGCTACTCGAAGATGCAGTACCGCCGCAGCGGGCGAAGCGGGCTCAAGCTGCCCGCAATCTCGTTGGGCCTGTGGCAGAACTTCGGAGGCGAGTCCCCGACCGACTCGCAGCGCGAGATCATCCGGCGTGCGTTCGACCTCGGGATCACGCACTTCGACCTCGCCAACAACTACGGGCCGCCCTATGGATCCGCCGAGGCGAACTTCGGGCGGATTCTGACATCAGATCTGGCGGGCCACCGCGATGAGCTGGTGATCTCGACCAAGGCCGGGTACGACATGTGGCCGGGGCCTTACGGCGAATGGGGATCGCGCAAGTACCTTCTGGCCAGCCTGGATCAGAGCCTCAAGCGCATGGGCCTCGACTACGTCGACATCTTTTACTCGCATCGGTTTGATCCCGAGACGCCGCTCGCCGAGACGATGGGAGCCCTCCACACAGCCGTCCAGCAAGGCAAAGCGCTCTACGCCGGCATCTCCTCATACGCCGCGGCGCGGACGACTGAGGCCGCCTCCATCCTGCGCAGCCTGGGGACTCCCCTGCTCATCCATCAGCCGTCCTACTCGATGGTCAACCGCTGGATCGAGGATGAGCTGCTCGCGGTGCTGCAGGAGGAAGGGATCGGCTGCATCGCCTTCTCTCCGCTTGCCCAGGGTTTGCTGACCGACCGCTATCTCAAAGGCGTTCCGTCTGGAGCTCGCGCGAGCCGTCCGGGCTCCTTTTCAACCGACATGTTGACCGAGGCCAACCTCGCCCGCGTGCGCGCTCTCAATGAGATCGCACGCCGGCGGGGCCAAACCCTCGCCCAGATGGCCGTCGCCTGGGTGCTCCGGCAGCCGAGTGTGACCTCCGCGCTGGTCGGTGCAAGCAGCCGCGCCCAGCTGGAGCAGAACGTCGCCGCGCTCGACAACCTCGAGTTTTCGAGCGACGAGCTTCGCGATATCGACCGCTTCGCCAAAGAGGCCGGCGTCAATCTGTGGGCGAAATCAAGCGCCGGGTGACAGGGGGCTGCAACAGCCCGTGCACCTCCTTCTCGGTTGGGTCAGGATTTCGCGCAGGTGTCCGTCCTGACCAGCCGACCTGAGAAGCGCCGCTCGGTTTTCCCCGAGCTCGGAGCGCGGCCGCGCGTGCTCGTTCCCGTCCTCAAGGGTCAGGCCGCGATCCCGATCGTCAGCATTGGCGACGCACTGCTCGCTTTTCCGGGCGCCTCGGGCACCCTGCTCGCCCTCGTCGAAGCCGACCCCAACCTGTCGGGCCGACTGGCGACTCAGGACGAGAGGCGTCGCGATATGCTCCGCTGGGTCGCGAGCCTGGACTATGACGGCAGGCAGCGACGCCGCATGCGGGTGACCCTGCGAGTCACCGCGGATGTTGCCGGAAGCATTCGCGACGCGGTCGCCGACACGGAGGCAACCAGCCTCGTGCTCGAATGGCCGACGACCGTCAGCCCACGGCGTCATCGATTGCGCTCGCTCACCACCCAGTTCGCGGTCGGCTCGCTGGCGGATGTGCTTTTCGTGCGCTCGGATCCAGTCTTTCCCCACCGCCAGATCGCGCCGCGCTCAATCCTGGCTCCCGTGCGGGGCGGCCCGGGCGCACGGGCCGTGGCGGCGACCGCCGGGGCCATGGCCGACGCATTTGGCAGCACTCTGACCATGCTCAACGTGCAATCGAGATCGCAGCACCCGGATCGGACGCGAAGAGAGCGGCGGAACTTCGCGCAGATCGTCGAGGAGATGCGGCGACCGACAACCATCGTGCGCGAAGTGGACGGTGAGTCAGCTCCAGACGCGATCTTCGAAGAGGCTGCGGGCCACGACCTCGTGATCATGGGATCGTGGCTCAATCCCGAGCAGCCGCAGACCTTGATCGGACGCGGGCTGTCGCACACGGTCCGGCGCCTCCTCTGCCCGGTCGTCGTCGTCCGGCCGAAAAACCTGAATTGGGACTCGATGGCCACCAATTCGACGCGCGGCGGATCCTCCGGTTGACATCGGCCGCCCGAACGCCGGCGCAGCGCATGATCGGCCAGGAAGCGGGGAGGCTGCTCGGCAACTTCTCGCCGGTCGTCATCAGCAACCGCGCTCCCGTGGAACCGTTGGCGGATGGGCGCATGCGGCCCGGCGCGGGCGGACTGGTGACAGCTCTCGAGTCGCTGGCCGAGGCGACCCGCGCACCCTGGGTGGCAGTCGCCCGCACGCCACTGGAGCGGGAGTACGCCGCGTCGGGCGACCCGATCGAGGTCGGCGCGGATCCGGATCGGACATTCCCGGTCTTCTTTGCCCCGACGACGACGCAGGCCTACCGCATGCACTACGCGGTCATCAGCAATCCGCTGCTTTGGTCGGCGCACCACTTCCTGTGGAACATCGCGATGGAACCGGTCGTCGACAAGGAGATTCACCGCGCCTGGACCAAGGGCTATGTGCCAGTGAACACGGCCATCGCGGAACGCGCCGCCGAAGTCGCGCTGGCCTTGCCCGGCGTCCCGCTGTTCCTCACCCAGGACTACCAGCTGTACCTGGCGCCGGCGATGATCCGCCAGGCCATCCCGGAAGCCGTCCTGCAGCATTTCATCCACGTCCCCTGGCCGCCGCCGCGCTACTTGAAGGTCCTGCCTGCATCGATGCGTGTTCCGATCTTCGAAGGGCTCCTGGCCAACGACATCGTTGGACTGCAGACGACTGTCGACGTGGACAACTTCCTGGCCTGCTGCGCGGAGCTCATGGGCCTTCGTGTGGACGCCGAAGATGGCGTCGTCTTCTTCCGGGGCCGCCTGGTCTGGGTCAGGTCTTACCCGATCTCGACCGATGTCGAAGGCATGCGCGAGCTGGCCGAAACAGCAGCCGTGCGCAGGATCGAAGCCGAGATCGCCGAGTGGCGGCCGGAGAAGTTGATCGTTCGGGTCGATCGAACGGATCCGTCGAAGAACCTGGTGCGCGGATTCCTCGCGTTCGAGCGGCTGCTCGAAGACCACCCCGAGCATCACGGCAGGGTTGTGTTCTGGGCCTTTCTCCAGCCCTCGCGGCAGGACATCGCGATGTACCGGGATTACCTGCGGCTCGTCAACGCGACCGTGGACCGGATCAATCAGCGTTTCCGCACCCGGTCCTGGGAGCCGACTCGGCTCGAGCTCGGAGAGAACATGAACCTGGTCGCTGCCGCCTACAGGTCGTACGACGTTCTGCTCGTCAACCCGATTCTCGATGGCATGAACCTGGTGGCCAAAGAAGGCCTCGTGGTCAACGATCGCGCGGGCGTCCTCGTACTTTCAGAATCCGCTGGAGCGCACGAGGAGCTCGGCATGCATGCGCTGAGCATCAACGCGTTCGACGTCGAGATGACTGCGCGTGCGCTTGGCGCCGGCCTCGAAATGAGCCTTTCCGAACGTCAGGCGCGCTCGAGCGCGATGCAGCAGATCGTAGCCTCGAATGACGTCGCGCGATGGGTCCGTCTGCAGCTGGAGGACATCCGCTCGCTGCGCCCTGCCGGCGGCCCAAGGAAAGACGCCTCGTGATTGGTTACGGGCCGGCATTCGAAGAGCTGCTAGCCACGCCGCTGGACGAGAGCCTGCTCGTCACCGACTTCGACGGCACCCTGGCGCCGATCGTGACCGATCCGGCGGCCGCCGCCGGGCTGCCGGAGTCGCTCGGCGCCCTGGCCGAGCTCGCCCGCCAGGGGCTCGCGGTGATCGTTTTGAGCGGCCGTTCACCGGCGTATCTGCAGGCGCACATTTCCATTCCGGGCGTCCGGTTGCTCGGCGACAACGGACTCGAATGGCCTTCTCCTGAGGAAGTCAGGGCGCTCGGACAGTTCAACGCGACGGTCCAGGCTTTGCTCGCTCGCGCGCCCGGAGTCCGCCTCGTCCCCAAGCCGGCGTCTTCAGCAATCCATTTCCGGTCTGCGCCCGAATTGGCCACCACCCTGTTCGGCGAGGTGGACTCGCTGGCATTGACGCTGGGCCTGGTGGCCTCGCTTGGTCGCATGGTGATCGAGGTCCGGCCCTCCCGCGGCAACAAGGCCCGCGCCGTGGAGGCGGTGATCCAGACCTTGCATCCCAGGTGCGTGGTCTTCGCCGGAGACGACGAGGGGGACCGCGACGTGTTCGCGCTGCTCTCGCGCCTTGACGGGGTGCACATCGCGATCGGCATACGGTCCGACGAGACTCGGGCCGAGCTGTTCGGGCTGTGTGACCTCGTCTTTGACTCGCCCGCGAACTACGCGGCATTCCTGTCGGAATGGACGAACCGGCTGCCCGTCAGCCGCTGAGTGTCAGACCCGGCGCTGCGGCGCGTGTGAGCCGGTCTCGAATCGCGCGCCGTCCGCGCTCGAGGGCCCTGATCCCTTCGCCTCCCTTGAAGCCGCTGTTGGCGCCGCCGAGCAGGCTGGCCAAGACATGAGGCCGTTCACGATGCCGCGGGCGCAATCACGGGTGTGATGTCGGTCCACGTGTGGCCGCCGTCGGAGGTGGTGAGCATCTCAGTGCCCGGCCCGATCGGCCCGCCGGTGGTGGAGTTCGCAGGCTGGGTGACCAGGCCATGGGTTGCATCGCCGAACGCGATGGCGTCGACGGGGTATCCGAAGGGAAGGCTCGCGGCCACCAATGTCCAGCTCGCGCCCCCGTCGCTCGACCGGTAGAGCGAGTCTCGAGTCGGCTGTCCCTTGTTCCAGTCGGGCGCGCTGACGATGGCCCAGAAGTTGTTCGCGTCGACATGGTCGGTCACGAATACGTACCCGGCATTCGGGAATTTGGGCAGCACCTTCCATGTCTGCCCGCCGTCAGAGGTGCTCAAGGTCACGGCGCTCGGGCTCTTCGTGCCATAAAGGTCGACCAGCGCGTGGGTCTGATCCAGCACGGTGAGCTGGCTTGCGCCGCACGGGCAGGTCGCGTCGCCGGTCGGGAGGAGCTGGACCTTCCAGCTATGACCGCCGTCATGCGTGGCCAGCAGCTCGGGCTCCGGTTTCTGGCAGCTGACCTCGATCCAACCAACCGCCGTGGATGCGAAGGCGACCGGGCCAAACCCGGATTGGCAGCTCTGAACGGCGGTGGCTCCGAACGAAGACACCGCGATCTTGGAGACAAGGGTCCAGTGCGCCCCACCGTCAGCGGTCCCGAACAGCGCACCCGCAGTCGCGGTTCCGCCTTGCTGCATGCCCGCGTCGAACTGGAGCTGGCCCACTCCAAACCACAGCCATCCGTTCTGAAGGTCGACAAAGCCCATCTGCACCTGCACGATCGTCAAGCCGCTGGGGACATCAACCGTAATCGGCGCCGACTCTATCCAGCTGGCTCCAGCATCGGAAGTTGCGGAGACGGTGTAGTGGTCGAAGCACGAGTTGGTCGCGACGTAGCTGCGTCCCTGCCATGCGTGGGTGGCGTCCATGTAGACCTCGGCGTAAAGAGGCGGCTCCGATTGGCGCTGGAAGCTGTTCACAGCGTCGGCGCGCAGTTTGGGGTCCGAAATTTTGCGCCAGTGGAGGCCCCCATCGGTCGTCCGCAGCCCGTCTTTGGCCCAGCCGGTGGTCGCGCTCAACATTTTGAGCAGAGCGGGAGCGTCGCCATAGGGCTGGGAATAGTTCGGGCACGAGACCGCGGCCGGGGGCAGCAGCGTCCCCGCCGGAGACCCCTGGACAGCGCCCGTTCCGCCCTGGCTGATCGCCTCGCATGCCATGACGTTGACAGCGACCACGAGCAACGCGAATCCGTCGGCGAGGTCTCGGCCTTTCATATCTCCCTCATCTCACTCTGGGGCGGACGCTCGTCCACTTGGCTCCACCGTCGGTGGTCACGAGCATGCTCGCCGGGCCGTTTCCGATCCGCCCGGCCTGTTGATCGGCTTCGATGATGAAACCGTGCTTGGCATCGATGAATACGACCGTGCCCCAATAGATCGGGGGCAGTCCACTGGCGACGGACGTCCAGGTGGACCCGCCGTCTGCACTTCTGTACAGCGTGTCGGAGCCGCCCCTGCCGTCGCCTAGCAGAACCCAGATGTGTTTGGCATCGACGAAGTCGAACGCGGCGGCAAAGCCTGCCGGCAGATTGGGCGATGTCTGCCACGTGATGCCTCCGTCAAATGTCGCCGCGAGGTAGTCGACGGGAGTCATCGTGTTGCCCTGCGTCACCGTGCCGATCACATGCACCACGCCGTGGTTGGGATCGAGGAAGACAGGTGTGTCCACGGTGAACTGCGAGCCGACCGGCTCGGGCAGCGTGATGGAGTCCCACGTCCTCCCGCCGTCGCGCGTGGCGATCAACGTCGCTGCCGGACCGCTGGTGTTCCGGCACTGGCCGATGTAGCCGGTGGTCAGGGAGATGAACTTTATGGAACAGAAGGAGGACATTCCGCTCGGCAGCGGGGCCACCATGGTCCAGTCGCGGCCGCCGTTCGACGTGGAGTAGAGAAACCAGTCGGGCTGCAGCCTTCCCATGCCGGCCACCACGAGCCACCCGTGCTGCGGGTCTATGAAGTCCAGCAGCAGCTGCAAGCTGGTGTCGGCCACGACGGCTGCGGACACCGGCGTCGACTCAGTCCAGCTGCGCCCACCGTCCGACGTGCTGAACACGCCCACGTGGTCGAAGCAGGACGTCGCGGAGGTATAGGGCCTCGCAAGCCACGCGTGGTCCGAATCAAGGAAGAAGTCGGCGTAGCTCGGCGGGTACGGCCGTGACCCCGCACCGCTGGGCGCATCTGCTCGCATTGCCGGGGGCGAGACGTCCAGCCAGTCGGCGCCCCCATCGGTGGTGCGCAGCATGCCCGCCGACCAGCCCACGGTTGTGCTGGTCATGGTGCCGGCCGGAGGTCCCTCCCCGCCTGACTGGTTGGCGCCCCACGCGGGGCAGCCGGCGCCGCCCGAGCCCGGGGGCTTCACGGGGATCGAGTGCCTTGGTTGCAGCGCACGCGCCTCGAACAGAAGCGCGGCCACCACGGCGACAGCCAGGAGCACGGCCACGACCGGGAGCAGCCATGCCGGTCGCGTGACCAGGCCGCCCGTGCGCTGTCGTGGAGCCGCTTCCTGGCGCTGGTGCCGCATCTCCTCCCGGACTGCGGCAAAGAGCCACGGCGCCGGCGGCGCGACCGCATCGATGGCGCGGTGGAATTCCGCTCGCAGGCTATGGTCGTCCAACGTGTGCCTCCATCCGCCTTTTCAACTCGTGCGTGGCTCGGAGCAGGCGGCTCTCCGCGCCGTGAAGGCTGGTTTTTGTAATCGCTGCAATCTCATCGAGGGGCAGGTCGAGATACCAGTGCAGGATGAGGATCAGGCGCTTGGCAGGGTCCATCGCACGCAGCGCCCTGCGCAGCTCGACACCTTCGAGGACGGCGTCGTGGGGCGGGTCGCCGGCTGTTTCCGGCAGGGGTTCCCTCATCACCGACCACCATCGCGACCGCCTGGCCGAGCGGCATTCGTTGGCGACGATGCCAAAGAACCACGGCCTCATGTCCGAGCCTTCGCGCAGCTGGGCCAGCTTTCGCCAGGCCTTGAGCGCGGATTCCTGGACCGCGTCCTCCGCAGCTTGAGGGTCGTGGAGCAGCCCGCACGCCAGCCTGTAGGCCTGGTCCATGAGTGGCTCGAGGAGGGCCTCGAACGCGGCATCGTCGCCGTGTTTGGCCGCCTGGATCAGCGCCATCGAGCCCGCCTGCACCACCACCCCTAACCCCTACGCGTCTCGGGCCGTGTTCGTCCCTCAGGCAATCCGGTTGTCATCCCCATGGCGCCAGCTGCGCTTGGAGCACCGTCCACGAATGGCCGCCGTCGGCTGTCCCCACCAAGAGGGTCACCGGCTCCCGGATCCCACCGGCGTCTCGCGGAGTCGCGGTTGAGTCACGAACCGTGGCGATGGCAAAGCCGGCGTTGCCGTCGACGAACTGAAACTGCGAGACCGGGTCGCCAGTCGTCGAGACAGCGAACGCGGGCCGACCAACCGGGTTCCAGGACCGGCCTCCGTCGGTGGTTCGGTACAGGACGATGTCATAGGTGGTTGGCAGCTGGGCGATGTTGAGCACCCAACCGCGCCCTGGATCAATGAACGAGATGAAGTTCGACCCATGCGGCAGCGAGCGTTTCGCCCAGGTCGCTCCGCCGTCGTCGGTCGCCATCATCACGTCCGATTGCGAACCGGTGGCCACGCCGTGGACCGGATCGAAGAATGCGAATTGGTAAAGCTGGCACACGCAGCTGGGAAGAGGCCTGGCCAACCACGTGCTTCCGCCGTCACCGGTCACGACCAACGTTGGATTTGGGCATGCCACGAGGAGCATCCCTGCCGTCGCCGATTGGAAGGTCAGGCCGTCCAGGCCATAAAAGTTCTGCTGGCAGCCCGGCGTTGCATTCAAGGTGGCCTGGCCGGGGCTTTTCGTCACCAACGTCCAGCTGAGCCCGCCATCGGCCGTCCGGTATAGATCGGTGGACGGGCTCATGTTGCCCGGGGGTGTCGCAGCAGGCGGAGAACCGACCACGAGCAAGCCGTTCCGCGCGTCGGCAAAGCTGAGCAGATTGCAGTAGCAGAAGTTGAAGACCTCGCCGTCCGGCTGGCTGGTTCGGTATGGGATGGGCGCACTCGCCTGCCAGCTGTGGCCGCCGTCGGCGGTCCTGAACACGACCAGGTCGTCGACGCACGCCGTGGCGGAGCGGGCCACCTCGACGGCCCATGCGTGGGTCGCGTCCATGAAGAACTCCGTGTGCGGCCACGATCGGTTCGGCACCGATGGAGGCGACACGTCCTGCCAGCTCCGGCCGCCGTCGGTGGTGCGGAGGATGCCCATGGTCTCGATCTGCGGCCAAATGCACTTCACAGTCGAATCGCCAGGAAAGGGGCGGTCTCTGCCCCCGCACTGTCCGAGCGCCCACCCCGTGGTGGCGCTCACCATCTTGAAGCCGAATGGCGCTATCGACTCATTGGACGGCAGCGTGCCGGCAGGGCACGGCGCCAGGTTGCTGGCCGAGGGCTGGTAATCGAAAGCCGGACCCGCGCGCGTCGGGCTGGCTGACGCTCTGGCGAGCTGGGCAGGCGGCGAGGCGCAAGACGCGACGACCAGGCAGGCCGTCGCGAGCAGCCCTGCAAAGCCTGCCACCCCTTGCCGGCGGCGCTCGAACCGAGTTCGGGAGGGCAGGGACATGTCTACCTCCTATACGTCCCGAACCGCCGGATCTCCGTCAGGAATTGTTGACGGAAAACGCCGGTCTGAGTGCGTACATGCGATAGGAGGGATGGTTGCTGACACCAAAGGCTGTGCTCGATCTGGCCGTCGATGCCTGGAACTCGACCAACGAGGAGGCTCTCCTCGCACTAGCCACGGCCGACATCGACGTGACGGCGCCCGCCGGTCCGTCCACGCGCGGACGCGCACGTCTGCGGAGTTGGTTGCGCATCTGGACCGAGGCGGCTCGCGACCATCGGGTCAGGATTCTCAGTGTCGCCAGCGCGCCATACCAGCTGATCTATGAGGGCCTGTGCGAAGGGACCCATACCGGGGTGCTCCGCCTTCCCACCGGCGACATCCCCCCTACAGGACGAACCATGGTCGTGGGCTGCACCGGACTCATCCGGCTCACCGGAGATCGGATCAGCTACCTGCGTCACTACCTCGACATGACGGCCCTCGCGGCCCAGCCGGCCGTTCGGCGCACCGAGGGGCCAGAAATCCGACACTACCCCTTCGCGGAGGCGGCCGTCCAGAGAGCGGCCGTCTCCGTATTCCGGCGGAGCTAGAACTAGAAGTAGAGCTCGTTTCCTATGGAGGACTGCTTCAGATACAGGATGCCGCCCGTCACGAGCGCGGACAGGGCCGGCGTCACCGCCGGAAACTTGATCACCACGATCAGCTGCAGCGCATGGCCGCCATTCACGGGCCGTGCGCCCCAGGCGCCACAACCGGTGACGGTGCCCGTGTCCGCTCCAGACGACATGGTGCACGTGCGCAAGGCGAAGCAGGCGATCTGGGTGGTCGTGAACGAGCCGGCCCCGCAGCCGTTCGGATCGCCACAGGTGCTCGACGCCGTGACGCACGTGCCCCAGGAGGTCCCTGGTCCTTCGGAGCCCCATGCGGCACCGGTGTTGGGAATTCCGCTGTTCGGCTCGTCACGGACCGCGCCCCCGATGTCCGATGTGTCGGAGATGATTCCCATACGCACGCCCGCCCTGGCCGCGCCGGCCGCGTCGATCGATTCCCAGTACGCCCGGCCGACGTCAACCGTCAGCAGGACGAAGATAATCAGCGCCGGGGTGAGCAGGGCGAACTCGACCAGTGCCTGGGCTGTTTGAGACCTCCTCCCGCGCGCCCTGCGGCCGTCGCTTGCTCTCATTGCACGAGTGAGACCGAGCCGACGCTCTGCTGTCCTGGCCCGGGACCGCCAGTGCTCTTGAAGGTGTATGTCGCGTACGCGTAGTCACCGCACCTGTCGCCGTCGAGGATGAACATCGTGACGCTCAGGTAGTTGCCCGCCGGGTTCGGGAAGGTGTAGATGAGCTGCGCGCTGTAGTTGGCCGACCTGGCGTTGGGGATGGTGTTGTGGTGGCCCCAGTTCCAGCTGCCCTTCGCCTCGACCGTGGCGCCGCTGCCGCCCGGGATGGTGTACAGCCAGTCGCTCTGGCCCTGCGGCGGCCCGGTCGAGATGATCGTGTAGCTGCCCGGCGAGGCGTTGCTGGGATAGGCCGGGGTGGCGTCGCCGGGGTTGTTGCCCGGTGGCGGAAGGGGCGTGCCCGGGCCGGGAACGGAGTTCCAGATGCCCTGGGAAAAGAACTGCGGGCTGCCGTTGTTGATCTTCACGTACACGTCGTACGCGTCCATCATCCACTCGTCGAAGTAGTTCACGGTGAGGATCGAGAACCCCGGCGCGCCGGCTTTGAGGTTGACGGCTGTGATGATCGAGTTCTCGTTGCGGCCGCTGGTGCCGATGCCTGGCACAGACCCTCCGCCGTAGCCGTTCGTGAAGTCCACGGTGCCGCCTGACTGGCCGAAGACCGTGACCGTGTAGGCGAGGATCTGGCCCTGGATCGCGGGCAGCTCCTGGCCGCTCACGTTGAACCCCGCCATGCTGGGGTTGAACTCGACGCCCCCGCCCCGATAAGACGGGTCCTGGTAGATGATGCCGCTCGTCGTGTTGGGCGGAGTGCCGCTGCCCGCCTGCGACGAGTCCAGGTGGATGAACGAGGAGTTCGTCATGTCGAAGAGAAGGGGCGAGCCGCTCACCGCAGGAAGAGCGCCGACGCCCGCCCCGGCGAGCGTCAGGCCTGCGACCTCGTGCGTGCTGACGAAGCCGCCGGTGTCGAGCTTGAAAACCACGCCGCTGCCGCTGATGACGGTGTCGTCACCGCCGCCGCCCCCACTTCCCGCCACGCCGTTCGTACACGAACCGGGGACCGGACCCTGATAGGCGGCAAAGGCCCCGCCGCCATGTCCGATCCACACACCGGCCGTCAGAGTGGGGCATGAGTTGGGCTGGCCACCGGTGCAGAGGTCGAAGTCCGAGCTGTTCTCCTGGCTGTGGTCGATCCCGTTGGCCGTGTATCCGCTGCCGGTCAGCGTGTTGACCGGGGCCACGCCGGTGATCTCGTACAGCCCCGAATCGAATTCGTAGTTGCCGTGGTTGATGACGATGGAGGTGTAGCGGCCGGAGCCGATCAGGTAGGGCTCGCCAGGGTCTGCGCAGGGGCCGTACATGGGCTGCCCGTTGAGGATCAGCGATCCGCAGTTCACCAATTGACTCGTGTCGATCGTCGGGTACCAGTAGGCGGGGGTGGACCAGCCGGTCTGGTTGGCGTCTATCTCATTGAGGTTGGACTGTCCCGTGGTCGTGCAGGGGGTCGTGCCGGCGCCCCCACCGCCAAACCTTGTGCAGTAGAGGTTCGTGCCGCCCGGCACCGCGAAGCCCGCCGCGCCGGTCGCTGTGTTCGCGGAGCAGGTGCGGCCGTTGTAGGGATCGCAGAACGTCGAGCGGTCCTGGATCACCATGTCGCCCGCGGAACGCAGCGCCGTGTAGTCGCCGGGCGCGGAGAGGGTCGCGCCGTCAAAACCGTAGATCTTGGGCGCCGTTCCCGGCAGCGCCCAAAAGGTGGGGCAGTTGTTGGTGGCGCCGGTGCAGGACAGCAAAGTTCGCGCTGCGGGCTTGGTCTCGTCGAAGCACTGCTGCGCGACCTTGTCACAGCCGGACTGCGGCTGGTAGATCGTCACCGCGTTCGGCGGAGGGGCGTCGAAGGCGGCGCTCGGCAAGACGGCCTGAGCGCTGGCGCCCACGGTCACATATGCCGTGCTGATGCCGAGAGCCGACGTGAAGAGCTCGGCGATGCGCGAGGTGATGATCACCTGCACGCACGTGAACTTGCCCGCCCCCAGACAGGCCAGGGGCACCGGAGACCCTGGGAGGGAAACCGGAGGCGAGTTCAGGGTGACCCGGTTGGTGAATCCGGACGTCGCTCCGCATGGCAGCCCTGACACGTCGAACCATGTCGTGGTGAAGGACGACGAGCCGGTCACATCGCAGCCGCTCGAATAGATGGTGTTGAAGCCGTTGTTCGCGGCATAGTCGTGCGCGGCGATGACGGTGCTGGAGCCTGAGGCGATCGGGCCGTTCAGGTTGCCCGAAAGGGTCATCTGCTTGGATGCGGCGAGCACTGCGAAGTCGGCCGCGTTCTGCGCGTTGCGCTTGACCAGATAGTCACGGCTGGTGTCGATGGCGAGGCCGGCGAGCGCACACATGACCAGGAAGGCAGCCGCGGCGATGGGCAGGACCTGCCCCCCCTGTCGCTTGCGTGAGCTCACGTGCCACATCATTCGGTCGTCACCACCGAGATCGTCTTGACGATGAGGTTGGGCGCGAAGGTCGAGACGAATGGCAGGAGGGGGGTGAAGTGATACTGGACCTCTACGGCCACGTGCTTGACGGTCGGGGCGATCGCCCGCTGCTGGGTCGAGCTGCAGTTGCTGTCCGGAGGATCGCTCGTGGCGACCGCGGGCCAGATGTACGCGTATCCAACGTTGGGCGGGGGAAGCGACGGCTGGAGCGCGCCTGACGGGTTGTTCGGGTCCGAGTTGCCGGCGATTGAGTTGGGATCCATTCTCACCGGAAAGCCCTGGCCGACAAGCTCGACCTCCTGGATGATCTGGCAATCGCTGAACTGCGAGCCCGACAGCGATGCCGTGCGAGCGCCGTCGCGAGCCGCCGACGAAATGGCCGTGTACGCATAGAGCAGGCGGCTGATGTCGATTGCGGAGAACACCACCAGCAGCAAAAGCGGCGATACCATCGCAAACTCGACGAGCGCCTGGCTCCGTTGCCGGTCCGCATGGCGCCCCATCGAATGCACGCGACGGATGAATCTACCGAGCAGATTGATCACTTCCTTTGGTCCAGAAAATCGCAGCCTGATGTCGTATCGAACGCCGGAGAATACGAGTTATTGCACGGTTTGCGACTTCCCGTCAGCGCCGGCGAGCACCCTTTAAGGAGGCGTGGTTCGCAGACTTAAGACGGCGGGTTCTTGTGCGTGTTTCGCGCGGGCCGAAGTGATCGGAAGTAGCGGAGCTCGACGGCCATGAATATCAGCAGGAGTGCGAGACTGGCTGTCGCGACAGTGATGTAGATGACGTCCATCTCCGCCGGCGTCGCCGGGCGTTCGAACCCAAGTGGGCATGACGTCGCGGCCGCGGGGCATGCGCCCTCGCCGGCCAGGCGTACAGGCAGTGACAGCGCGATCAGGATTGCGTAAAGGATCGCGAGCGTCCCGGCTGCATATGCCACTGGGCCGAGCCACTGCATTCGCCACGAAAAGATCGCGCCGCCGGCAAGAGCGATTGCGCCCATCACCAGCGGGATTGCTACGCCCTGGACGCGGTTGATCCCGCCCGCTGGAAGAACGATTGCGAATAGGGCGCCGGCCAGGGCCAGACCACACGCCGCCCACGTGCATCGATCGACTGAACGGTTGCGAACCGGAGGTTGGTCCACGGTTTCGAATGATGACACCAGCGCTCTCCATTTCCGCTCCGCGACGCCCGGCGGTCAGGTCGAGCTCTGCACGCAACACGTGTCGCCCTTTCTTGTTCATCCGATGGGAATGCTTTCGATACTCTTGCCAGACATGACCGTCATCCATTACCTGGCGTTCGTCGGAGTCTCGCTGCTCGTGATCATCGCCCCTGGCCAGGACACCGCTCTGACCATCCGCAACTCGCTGCTGGGAGGCCGTCGCGCCGGTATGGCAACGGCCCTGGGCGTCGCGGCCGGCCAATCCGCGTGGACCATCGCGACGGCGGCCGGCCTGGCGGTGGTGTTGGCCGCTTCGGGCCCGATCTTCTCCGCGCTCCGGCTGGCCGGGGCGGCCTACCTCGTTTACCTGGGCGGCCGTTCTCTGTGGAAGGCGATGGCCGCGCACCACGATGCGGCCGGCGAGGTGGCGGCGAGGGGGGCACCGATGGCGGCCGTCACCGGCTTCTGGCAGGGCTGCCTCAGCAATCTGTCGAACGCCAAGATGGTCGTCTTCTTCATCAGCTTGTTGCCGCAGTTCGCGGCTCCGCATCCGACCTTTGCGCTGCTCCTCGCCCTCGGGTTCAACTTCAGCCTGCTGACCATCGCCTGGCTCTCCGGCTACGCATTCGCTGTGGAACGCATGAGCCAGGTGCTCCTTCGACCGACCGTGCGAAGGTCGATGGACGGCGTGCTGGGCACGGTGCTCGCCGGGCTCGGCTTGCGGCTGGGCGTGGAGGCCGTTCGCTCCTGAGCTAGTGCCGGATCAGGCGGTGACGTCCGGGTTGAGCTCTTCTTTCTCGTCACCCTCGGTGAGCACGGCGTCATCGTCATCGGCCGAGTACTGGTCGCGGACCTCCGCGCCGCCGGACTCGGAGTCGCCTATGCCCTCCGTCGAGTCATCCTCGACGACCTCCCCCGCGCCACCGGCTTCGGCGAGCAGCTGGTCAAACGCCCTCTCGGCCTCGGGCCAGGTCGGGTATTCGTAGAATTCGGTCCCCGGCGGGATCTCGGCGCCCTCGGTCTCGTCCAGCCCGTGCTGCAGGATGAAGCCGCGGCCGGTGTCAGGGTCCTGGATCAGGGAGATGAACCGCTGGCCGCTCAGCTCCGCCCGCCTCTCCGACTGCCCGTCGGCCTCGAGCTCGAACAAACGGGACAGGACCTGTTCCTCACTCTTGTCTTCCATGATTCACATTCTGGTGCAACCGGCGCCATCGTCGTTGATTGGCATGTGAACTCAGCGATCCTGGGAAACTTCATCGCACGGTGTCTGATTCTCCCCATCGTCACCAGGTCTGGCCCGGCCGCCCTTACCCGCTGGGGCCGGCGTATGACGGCGAGGGCACGAACTTCGCCGTCTTCTCGGAGGCGGCGGAGGCGGTTGAGCTCTGCCTTTTCGACGACGGCGGCGAGGAGCATCGCGTCCGGCTCGACGAGGTCGATGCCTTCTCGTGGCACGGCTATCTGCCCGGCGTTGGACCTGGCCAGCGATACGGATATCGGATTCACGGCCCTTACGAACCCGATAAGGGTTTGCGCTGCAATCCGTACAAGCTGCTCCTGGATCCTTACGCGCGCGCGGTCGAGGGCGACATCGACTGGAACTCGTCCTGCTACTCGTACGACCCGCGCAACGCCAACACCGTGAACATCGAGAACAGCGCGCCGCACGTGATGAAGTCGGTGGTGCACCATCCGCACTTCGACTGGGCAGGTGACCGCCGTCCGGACACGCCGCTCCACGAATCCGTCATCTACGAGGCGCACCTCAAAGGCTTCACCAAGCTCCACCCGGACGTTCCCGAAGAGCTGCGCGGAACGTACGCCGGCTTTGCGCACCCGGCGGTGATCGGGCACCTGCAGTCGCTTGGCGTCACGGCCGTCGAGCTGCTCCCGGTGCACCAGTTCGTCCAGGACCAGCGGCTGCTCGGGCTTGGCCTGCGCAACTACTGGGGCTACAACACGATCGGGTTCTTTGCCCCACACAACGAATACTCGAGCTCGGGCCAGCGCGGCCAGCAGGTGAACGAGTTCAAGGCGATGGTCAGGACCCTGCACCAGGCAGGAATCGAGGTGATCCTCGACGTCGTCTACAACCACACGGCCGAGGGCAACCACCTCGGGCCGACGCTGTGCTTCAAAGGCATCGACAACGCGGCCTACTACCGGCTCGTGCCCGACGACAACGCGTTTTACTACGACACCACCGGCACCGGAAACAGCCTCAACGTGCGGCATCCCCACACGCTGCAGCTGATCATGGATTCGCTCCGATACTGGGTCACCGAGATGCACGTCGACGGATTCCGATTCGATCTCGCCGCCACGCTCGCCCGCGAGTTTTTCGAGGTCGATCGGCTCTCCACCTTCTTCGACCTCATCCAGCAAGACCCGGTGGTCAACCGGGTCAAGCTGATC
This sequence comes from Candidatus Dormiibacterota bacterium, assembly GCA_036491755.1. Lineage (GTDB taxonomy): Bacteria > Chloroflexota > Dormibacteria > Dormibacterales > Dormibacteraceae > DASXBJ01. The sequence continues at coordinate 21,054 of DASXBJ010000146.1, read as the reverse complement.
GCCGAGCCATGGGACATCGGCGAGGGCGGATACCAGGTCGGCAACTTCCCAGCACTGTGGTCGGAGTGGAACGGCCGGTATCGCGACACGGTTCGGGATTTCTGGCGCGGCGAGCCTTCTACAGTGGCCGAGCTCGCATCGCGGCTCACCGGCAGCTCAGACCTGTATCAGAGCGACACGCGCAGGCCGGCGGCAAGCATCAACTTCGTCACCGCCCACGATGGCTTTACGCTGCGCGACCTCGTCACCTATCACGAGAAGCGCAACCTCGCCAACGGCGAGGACAATGCCGACGGCGAGTCGTACAACCGCTCCTGGAACTGCGGGGCGGAGGGCGACTCGGGCGATGAGGATGTGCTCACCTGCCGCTCCAAGCAGCAGCGCAACTTTCTGGCCACCCTTTTCCTTTCCCAGGGCGTGCCGATGCTCGCTGCAGGCGACGAGCAGGGGCGCACCCAGCGTGGCAACAACAACGCGTACTGCCAGGACAACGAGATCTCGTGGATCGATTGGGCTGCGGTCGACGAGCCGCTGCTCACGTATACGCGGTGGCTGATCGCCTTTCGGCGCGAGCATCCCGTTTTCCGGCGCCGCCGCTGGTTCCAGGGCAGGCCCATACGAGGCACGGTGGACATCGGCTGGTTCAAGCCCGACGGCGTCGCCATGACAGATCAGGATTGGGAAGTAGGACACGCGCGCTCGCTGGGCGCGTTCTTGAACGGCAAGGCGATCCAGTCGCTGGACGAGCGCGGCAGACAGGTCGTCGACGCCTCGTTCGTGCTTCTGTTCAATGCCCACTCAGAGGCCGTCGAGTGGATCGTCCCGCCCGAGTTTGGCTTGGTATGGAACCTCGTGCTGGACACATCTCAATTCCAGCCCGAGGCGACCGGGGACGTGGTCCTTGGCCACATCGCCACCCCCGATCGCTCGGTGATGGTGCTGCAGCAGGGGTGAGATCTTAGAGTTGCGCTTTAGCTGCCCAGCACCGAGCTGATCGTCGCCAGCAGCTCGTCCGGCTCGAACGGCTTGGTCACCACCGCGCTGGCGGAGTGCTCCGCGTCGACCTCGGCAGCCCCGCTGAGCAGGACAACGGGAATCGCGGCTGATGCGGAGCTCGATCGCAATTGGTGGATGAGCTCGAGGCCGCCCATGAAAGGCATCCGCATGTCCGCCAGGACCAGGTCGGGCCGGCTCGCGGCCACCTTCTCGAGCGCCGCGCGCCCGTGCGCAGCCTCATCGACCTCGTAGCCTCCGCGCTCCAGCACCATCCTGATGACGACCCTCAGCGACGCGTCGTCCTCGACCACGAGAACCCTCAAGCGACGGGCAGCCCAAACTCGATTCGGGTCCCGACGCCCGGCTGGCTGTCGATCTTGTACCAGCCGCCGGCGAGGATGGCCCTTTCCTTGAGCGAAAGCAGCCCCAGGTGGCCGGGGAGATTGTTGCGCTCGGAGACCACGAAGCCCGTGCCGTCGTCCTCCACCATCCCATGAATCGCGCCGTCGACCAGCTGGAGTGAAATCTTGACGCGACCGGCCCGGGCATGCTTCTCGATGTTGGTCACTGCTTCGGCGACCTGGCGGAACACCGTCGACTTGAGGTGATACGGCAGCTCGTCGGGCAGGTCCAGGTCGAGCTCGACGATGGCGCCGGTCAGCGACCGCAGCATGGCGAGACGTTCCCGAATCGACTCGTTGAGCCCACCAGGATCGTCCAGCGCGGGGGGCCGCACCTCGAACAGCAGCCGGCGAAGCGCCTCCTCCGTCTGCACGAGCAGGTCTTGAATCGACTTCAGCGTCTCGCCGTCGCGGCCGTCGAGATGCTTCAAGCGCTCGAGGTGCAGGGAAAGCCCGGTCAGCTTCTGCAGAGCGTCGTCGTGGAGGTCGCTGGCGAATCGCTTGCCCGCTTTGTCGACCGCCGTGGCGACGTTCTTGAGCAGGAGCTGGCGCGCGGCGTCGACCTTCTCGAGCCGGTCGATGGTCTTCTGCAGGTCGGCCTCCGCGTACTTCAGCTGCCAGACGAGCCCAGCGGCAAGGGCCGCCTTCTGCAGGACCCACGTGTCCTCGCGGGTGAAGCCTTCAGGTCGATTCGAGTCATAGGCGGCGACGAGCCCCAGGCGTTCGTCACCGGCGCGCCACGGAACGCTGATCGCATCCTTCACGCCGAGTGCGTCCAGGACATATCTGAAATCCTTTGACTCATCTGTGCGTGAGGCGCGAAATACGTAGTCATGGAACACGACTTGGCTCGCGAGGTCATCTCGATCGGGAGCGCACCGAGCAACCTCCAGCCGCGCGACGAAGTCGTCGTCCACGCCGTGAGCGCCAGGCATGGCGGCCAGGACCTGGCCGTCGCGAATCTGCCAGAAAAGGACTTTGTTTGCGTCGACCAGCTCCGCGACACTCCGGGTGAGGCGCCGGTAGAAGTCGTCGAGGTCGTGCCCCGACCGGGCATGCACCGAGACCGCGACCAGCGCAGCCACGGCAAGCTCATGGGCGCGCTCGACGCGCTGCGCGCTTTGCGCCCGCTCTGCGTTGAGCTCGCGCTCGTGCTCGGTTCGCTCGAGCTCGGCCCGCAGCGTCGTCAGGACGTTGCTCGTCTGCCCCTGGTGATGCTTGAGGCGCGCGACCTCCATCACGCTCGCAATCTGGGCGGCGAGGATCGCGAACATGCTCTGCTCGATGCCGTTGTACGGCTTCTCGCGCATCACGCCGGTGAGGCCAAACGTCCTGCCGCCGGCCTGCAGGGCGTGGATGCAGGCGTGGCCCGCGTGCTCAGGAGCCGAACCGTCCCGCTCGCCCAGAGTCAGGTCGGCCGCCTGCCGAAGCAGGCTCCGCACCTTGTCATCCCCGAGCGTCCCCGGTCCATTCGCGGTTCGCGTCGACAGAAGGTCGACGTCAGGGACCCGGATGAATGCCGCCTCAGAGCTCATCATGTCGAGCTCCCAGCCCAGGGCCGTCTCGGCGATGTCCGAGATTTCCCGCAGGGGGCTCAGTTCCAGGAACGCGGCCTGGATCCGATCAAGCGCCTCCCCCAAGCTCGTGCGCTGGGTTCTTGTGGTTTCCAAAATCTGCCCCTAGTGCCGCCAAGAATCCTACAAGGAGCGTCCCAGATCGGCCACCATAACAGGCGGCGTAATATGGCCCGCTAATTTATCATCAAGGCCGGGGTGGTGGAGGGAGAGTTCGTGGATCAGCGCACGCCGGCGGTCCTGGCGGGTCTGGGGTGGCTGCCGGACCTCGCCCTGACGCCAGCCTGGTCACGGGAGCGGCCCCATTCTCGGTTTGCCGGTCGCAGGACGCAGTCGAGCGGGCCTATTCGAGTCCTGCTCGTCGAGGACGACCCGACGATAGCGGAGATGTACCGCGTGCAGCTCGACTACGACGGCTACACGGTGACAGTCGTCCCGACCGGCGACGCCGCCATCAGCGCGATGGAAGCGGCGAAGCCGGATATCGTCCTGCTCGACCTCCTGCTTCCTGACCGCAGCGGCCTCGAGGTGATGGTCCAGATCAACCAGTCGTTCCCCGACCACCCGCCGGTGGTCATCCTCTCGAACTATGGCGAACCCACGATGATCGAGCGCGGGCTTGCTCTGGGCGCTGTCGAGTACCTGGTCAAGTCAAGGGTCACACCCGATTCGGTGTCGCGCGCGATTCCGAGATGGATCGGGCTCAGGCCGGGCGGCGAACCGCACCAGGAGCACCGATCTTGAACGTCGTCCTTCAGGTCGCCCAGGACCTGACCTCAATAGGGTTCATCGCGCTCGGCGCCGCGACCGTCTACCAGTGGTACAGGTATCGGGGTCGAGCCCAGGCGATGCTCGCCTGGGCGTTGGGTCTGCTGGCGTTGGCCGCCGCGATCGGGCGCATTCAGACCGTTACGGGGACGAGCGCGTTCGTCAGCGTCATCTCGCTGATCTCCTTCCTGGGGTCCGGGTATTTCGTGCTGATGTTTCGCGACGCCTTCCTGCCGCTCCGGCCGATAGCCCGTCGCGCGGCAACGATCCTGCTCATCGTCGCGTCTGCGCTCGCCGTGGCATCCGCCACCGTGCTGGCACACGCGAACGCCACTCTGACATCCGGCATCACCCTGCTCCTGGTCCTCGCGTGGGCGGCCTTCATCGGTGAGCCGGTGGTGCGGTTCTGGGTCGCATCGCGCAAGCAGCCGAGCGTCCAGCGCACGAGGATGCGAGCCCTCAGCTTCGGATTCGCCGCGCTGGTCGCCATCCTGCTGGTCGCCGTGCTGGGGGGCCGAGCGCTGCAGAACCCGGTGGCCACGCTGCTGATCCAGCTGGTCGCGATGATCACCGTCCCTCTCATCTACGTGAGCTTCGCCCCACCTTCCTTGCTGCGCCGCATCTGGCGCATGGGGGAGGAGAACAAGCTCCGCGCAGCCATCCAGGACCTCCTGATCTTCAGCCCTGGGCCGCAGGCTCTGGCCGAGCAAGCGGCCGGCTGGGCAATCCGCATGCTGGGCGCTCAGGCGGCATTCATCGTCGATCCGACCGGCAAGGTAATGGCCAGCCGCAACATCAGCGTCGACGGGACGCGAGACCTGCTGGCGCGCAAAGGCGACCAGGAGCGCGGCTCCTTTCCCGGACCTGGCGGCGCCACCGTGATGGTGGCCCCGCTGCGCCTGACCGAGGGGACGGGATTCCTCGGCGTACTGTCCGGGCCGTTCACGCCGATTTTCGGCAATGACGAGATCAATCAGCTGGAGGGATATGCGTCCTCGGTGGCTGCGGGACTCGAGCGCACGCGGGTGACCGAGCGCATCGCAGCCATCGAGAAGCACAAGAGCCAGTTTCTCAACCTTGCCTCCCATGAGCTGCGCGGTCCCCTGACCGTCATCCGAGGGTACGGCTCCATGCTGCAGGCGGGTCTCCTCGGCGATCTCAACGACCGCGGGCGCAAGGCGGCGCCGGTGATGATGGCCAAGATCCTCGAGATGAACGCACTGATCGAGCAGATGATCGAGGCCGCAAGGCTCGAGGATGGCGGCTTGCTGATCAAACCGGAGGAGGCGGATCTGCGCGCCATCGCGAGCGCTGCAGTGGCGAAGCTCGAGCCCGTGCTCGACGAGAGGCACCACATCGTGCTGAAGTCACCCAGCCGGCCCGTGCGCGTGATGGTGGACGCCGAGCGGGTCACGACCATAGTCACCAACCTGATCGACAACGCCGTGAAGTACTCACCCGATGGTGGTGAGGTGACAGTCATGGTCACCACCGGGGGCGGGGTCGCGAGGCTGGGCGTCAAAGACACCGGCATCGGGATCGCGAGGGACGACCTCCCGATTCTGTTCACGCGCTTCGGGCGAGTTTCCAACAGCTCGACGGACCACTTTCCGGGGACGGGTCTCGGCCTGTTCCTGGGCCGCCAGCTGGCCCGCCTTCAAGGCGGTGAGATCACCGTCGACTCGGTTCCGGGCGAGGGCAGCACATTCACCCTTCATCTGCCGATCGCCGAGCGTGTCGACCGAGCGACCGTGCCTGAGCTCTCACCGAGCCGGCTGAGCGCCGAGGCGGCGGGGCTCCGGTAGCCGGCGCTTTGCGCCGGCCCTTCCGCCGGCGATGAGATTCGTGCCAATTTCCTTGCCGCCGCCAGCGGCATACTGCAAGCTACCGGCGTCATGGTTGATGAGCCGCCGGAGCCGCGCGGCGCGCTGGGCGGCAAGGTTGCCGTCGTGACTGGCGGCGCGAGCGGCATCGGTCGCACCATCGCGAAAGGCCTGGCCCGCCAGGGCGCACGCGTCATCCTCGCCGATTTCGATTCTGGTCGGTTGGAGCGGACCGCGAACGAGATCCTGGCACTGGGCACGACGGACGCGGCCATGGCGCTTTCCACCGACGTCCGCAGCGATTCGTCCGTGAGGTCGCTGGCGCGCGATTCCATCAAGGCGATGGGCCGCATCGACATCCTGGTCAACGCTGCCGGCGTACTGCTTCAGGGCAAGCTCGACCGGATCACCAGTGCCGACTGGACCTGGATGCTCGAGACCAATCTGCTGGGCGCGGTGCGCACCGTCAATGCTTTCCTTCCTCACATGCAGGAGCAAGGATCGGGACACATCATCAACACGATCCCGTTCGGCGGCATCGTGCCGAGCGATCCGTTCACGATCTCCTACGACGGCGGTTATGCCGCGCTGGTCGTCTACACGCGCGGCCTGGCGCGCGAGCTGGAGGGCAGCGGCTTGCACGTTTCGCTCTACTGTCTCGGCTCCAGGGGCCCGCGGATCGGGCAGAACACGAGGTCGCGGGGAATGGGCCGCTGGTTTCGCCAGGCCGAACCGCTCGACGAGCGGGCTCCGGTGAGCGAGCACACGGCCGACAGTTTGATCGAGGCATTGCACAGGCCCGAGATCCTGATCCTGGCCGATCCCGCGGACTCCGAGCCGGCTCGCAAAGCCTGGGCACTGCTGTCCGCTGCGGGCGGCGCATGAACGTTCCGACCGACCTCCTGTCCAGCATCGGGATCTGCGTCGGCGCTGCCGCGCTGATCGCCGCGGTGACCTGGCGCTTCGGGCAGCCGCTGATCATCGCCTACCTCGCCACCGGCGTCATCATCGGCCCGCACCTGCTGAAGTTCGTCAACGACCAGGGGAGCATCTCGACCGTCGCCGAGATCGGATTGATCCTCCTGCTCTTTGTCATCGGACTCGAGATCGACCTCCGGAAGATGGCGTCGGGAGGCCCTGCCGTGTTGCTGACCGGCGCACTGCAGGTTCCGATCTGCATCGGCCTCGGCCTGGGCTTCTTCGGTGTCCTGGGAGTGGGCAACAGCACCGGCAATTACGCCCTGGTCTACCTCGCGGCGTGCATGAGCCTCTCGAGCACGCTCGTCGTGGTCAAGATCCTCAATGACAAGTACGAGCTCGACACCCTGCCGGGCCGGATCTCGCTCGGAGTGCTCGTGATCCAGGACCTGTGGGCGGTCGCCATGCTCGCGGTGCAGCCGAACCTTCTCAACCCGAACCTCCTGCCGCTGGCAGGCTCGCTGTGGCGCGGTGCAGTCCTGGTCGTCGGCGGGTTTGCGATCTCGAAGTACATCCTGCCGCACCTGTTCCGCATGGTGGCGAAGGCACCGGAGCTCGTGCTCGTCTCCGGACTCGGGTGGTGCTTCTTCCTGGCCGGGGCCGCCAGCTTCATTGGACTCTCACGCGAGATGGGCGCGTTGATCGCCGGCGTGAGCCTGTCCACGTTTCCCTACAACGTCGACGTCGTCGCCAAGGCCGTCAGCATCCGCGACTTTTTCGTGACGCTCTTCTTCGTCGCACTGGGCATGCAGATCACCATCCCCAGCCTGCAGGTGCTCGAGCTGGCGCTCGCTTCGTCGGTGTTCGTGATTGTGAGCAGGATCGTCGTCGTGCCCATCCTGTATGCGCTTCGGTTGGGCCTTCGCACCAGCATCGTGCCGGCGATCAACCTCGCCCAGGTGAGCGAATTCTCAATCGTGATCGCGTCCCTCGGTGTCACCTCGCGTCAGATCTCGCCGGATGTGCTGACCATCGTCATCATCACGTTCGCGGTGACCTCGGTCGTGTCGACCTACATGATCAACTCCAGCCACGGCATCCAGGGCGTGATTGCGGCGGGCTTCAAGGCGGTCGGCCTCAAAGACCTTGACTCGCGGGGCAAGGCGGAAGAGGTGGAGGAGCTGCACCAGCCGGTCATCTTCCTTGGCTTCTTCCGCGACACGAGCTCGATCCTCTATGAGTTCGAGCACGAAGGTCCCGTGGCCGAGGCGCGTGAGTTCCTCAACAAGATTCTCGTCATCGACTTCAACCCGACTGTGATGCGCGAGCTGAGCAGGAGGGATATCAAGTGCATTTACGGGGACATCGCGCACATGGACACCCTGCGCCATGCTGGGATCGAGCACGCGGAGCTCGTCGTATCGAGCATCACCGACGACGTGCTGCGCGGCACCAACAACATCAAGCTCATGAAGAACGTGCGCGGCAATGCGCCGAAAGCGAGGATCGTCCTGACCACGGATCACATCCCGCAAGCGCTCGAGTTCTACCGGGCCGGGGCCGACTTCGTGTTCATCCCGCGCCTGTATTCAGCGGCGGCTTGCGCCCGAATCCTGCGCAAGGGGTTGGCGGGCAGTTTCGAGGAGTTTCGCACGCAGGCGATCGACCATCTGTCCCAGCGGCAGGAGGTCCTGGCCTGACCGGGCAGCCCCTGGTCCTGCTGTTCGACGGCACTTGAGGCATCTGCACGAGGAGCGCGCGCTGGATCCGCCGGCGCGACCCGGCCGGCCGTGTGCTGGTCATCCCCAACCAGTCCGCAGGAGTGCTGGAACGCTACGGCGTGACGCGCGAGGAGGCGGATCGCAGCGCCTGGGCCATCGCAGGTGACGGGCGGCACACGGAAGGCGCCGATGCGGTCAACGCCGTGCTGCGAGAGCTGGGCGGCTGGACGGCGCTGGTTTCCCGGATCCTGGGGGCTCCGATGCTGGGCGCTGTCGAGCGCCGAGTCTACCGCTGGTTCGCGCGCCACCGGACCCGTTTTAGCTGGTTTGGCGTGCGCCCCGAATGCGAGGAGCCCGACTCTCGCTGCTACTGAGCCGGCGGCTTGCGAAACACCTTGTCGAGCTCACCGCCGACTTCACGAAACGTCTCCGCCAGCGCCGCTCCGAACGATCGGGCAGCCTGTCGCGTGCCGGCGCGGACCTCCGGGTCGCGGGTCGCCGCTTCCAGCGACGCGAACACTGAGTCGGCAGCCTGCCTCAGCTGTTCCAGCGATTGATTGAGCTCCGCCTTGCCTTTGCCGGCATCAGGGGCCCTGTACTGGCGGCGAAGCTCGCCACCAAGCGACTTCATGTCGCGCTGGAACTGCTCCCACGCATCCTTGCTCTCATTCGCCACCGTCCACCTCTCCTTACTTGTCCTCGCTGAGAGGCGTGCCGAACTCTTCGACAGACACGACCTCCGCCAGCGGCTTGCGCTTCTTCTTGCCCTTGCCGAGCGATCGCTTGGGATAGCCGAATGGAAGGACGGCGAGAACCTCATATGAGTCAGGGATCCCGAACCTCTGGCGAACGTTCTCCAGCCCCCCGAAGCCAGTCCAGTTGGAGCCGACGCCCTCACCCCAGGCGGTGAGGATCATGGATTGGATCGCGCGGCTGGCGTCGGAGACGCCGAGCGGGTTGGCCTTCTCGTATGCCACGATCACCGCCGCTCCGGCCCCTGCTATGTACGGCCCGGTCTTGACCAGCGTGCCCAGCTCGCGCAGGCTCTCCGGCTTCTCGACGACCACGAAGTGCCAGGGCTGCCGGTTGCTTGCGCTCGCCGTCAGGTGCGCCGACTCGGCAATGCGCCGGACGAGGTCTGCTGGAAGCTTTCTGTCCTGGAACTCCCTGACCGCGAGGACCGTCCGCACCGATTCAAAGATGGGATTCGACATGATTGACATTGTCCTAGCTTTGCGGACCGAAATGGAGGACCTCAAATTGGCCGACCAGCACCAGGAAAGGCGGAGATCCAGCACCGCGCACCGGGAAGAGTACGAAGTCGCCAAACAGGCGCCGCTGCTGCACAAACCCCGGCTCATCACGTCCCGCTCGGTGGCCTCGACGGTGCACGGGGCGGGCAGAATCGGCGACTTCAACACCTGGCTCGCGGTCAAGATCACCAAGAGCGTCGGCACGATGTGGACCGCGTACATCTTTGCGGCCATAGCACTGGTCTCGCTGCCGGCCGCCATCATGACCGGGAGCGTCATCGTGATCGTCGCCTGGATCGCGCAGACGTTCTTCCAGCTCGTCCTGCTGCCGATCATCATCGTGGGCCAGAACGTCATCAGCGCCGCCCAGGACCAGAGGGCCGAGGCCGATCACATCACGCTGACGACGCTGCACGCCATCAACGTCCAGCAATTGCAGATGCTGACTCAGCAGAAGGAGATGCTGCAGCAGCAGCGCGAAATTCTGGACCTGATCGAAAAGAAAGGATTGGGCGCGGCCTGACCGTGTCGATCGTGGTCGGGCGGCGGGCCAGGTGAGCGGGCTCCTGGGCGGCCTCGAGGTGGTCGCGGGCCTCGCCATCGTCCTGGTCGTCTTCTACGACCTCTTCCAGTCGGTGGTCCTGCCTCGGCCGGCGGTGGGCAAGATCCAGATCGCGCGGATCATCATCCGGCCTGGTTGGCGGATGTGGCGATGGGTCAGCCAGCGAGGGTCGCGGGTGGAGAAGAGCGAGGCGAGGCTCGCCGCCTTCGCGCCGCTGGCGCTGCTGGGCCTGTTCGTGGTCTGGGCTATTGCACTGACGGTGGGGTACGGGCTGGTGATCCTCGGCCTGGGCGACCAGTTCAAGCCGGCGATCCAGGACGCGCCGAGCGCGATCTACGTCTCGGCGACCACGCTTGTCCCGCTGAGCTACGGTGACGTCGTGCCCGAGCAGGGCTTCGCCCGCATGATGGTCGTCGCGGAGAGCGCGACGGGCGTCGCCCTGGCCGCGCTCGCGATCACCCTGCTCTTCAGCCTGTATGAATCCTTCCGGGCCCGAGAGGAGGCGGTCATCTCACTCGACGCCCTGGCCGGCGCGCCACCTTCGGGAATTCACTTCCTCGAGACGGCGGCCGCTCGCAACACTCGCCCGGAGCTCAGGGAGACGTTTGACGAGTGGCGCAGGTGGTCGGCCATGGTGCTGGAGAGCCACCTCGCCTATCCGCTATTGGTCTACTTCAGGTCCAGCCACGACAACGAGGCATGGATCAACTCCTTTGGGGCAGTGATGGACGCGGCAGCCCTGGTGATGAGCACGGTCGAGGATGACGCCGAAGGCGCGGCTCGCCTCATGTTCACCGTGGGCAACCACCTCGTCGAGGACCTGACCTGGGTGCTGCGGTTGAAGGCAGTCCCCGATGCGATCGTGGAAAAGGAGGAGTACGGCCAGGCCGTGGAGCGACTGAAGAAGGCCGGCTACCGCCTCAAGGATGGCGATGGCTGGACGCGGTTCGTCGAGCTCAGAGCGCGATATGGTTCGACCCTGAACCAGGTGGCGCATCTCCTCTCCGTCCCGATCGCCGAGTGGGTGGGCGACCGCTCATATCTTCCGCACCGGCAGAGGCGATCTTTGCGCGCGGTCCGCCGCAAGCCGACGGCCATCAATCCATGAGGTCGGTGGCCGAAGTGGCGGTGGTCGGTGCCGGCGTGCACGGGGCGAGCGCGGCGTTTCACCTCGCGTCGCGCGGAGTGAAGGTGACGGTGATCGAGCGCGGCGGTGCGGCGAGCGGGCCGACGGGACGGTCGAGCGCGATCTGCCGTGCCTACTACACCAACCGCTACCTGGCGCGCGTCGCCAAGAACAGTCTCGACATGTTCCGTTCCTTCAGCGAGCTGACAAGGGGACGCGAGTGCGACTTCCATGCCGCCGGTGCGCTGTACCTGCACCCGGACGCCGATGCGGCCGGGCTGGCCGAGGCTGCGCGGTACATGAACTCGATCGGCACGAGCGTCAAGGTCATCGCGCCCGAACAGCTGCACGACGAATTTCCGCTCGTCGATCCGGAGGGCATCGGAATTTCGGCCTGGGAGGAGAACGCGGGCTACGCCGACCCGGTGGCCACCACCGCTGGGCTCCTCGCCCGAGCTGTCGACCTTGGAGCCACCGCTCGCTTGCACGTCACCGCGGTCAGGCTGCAGGAACGCAGCGGGGGAGGCGCGGTGCTGTCGCTCGCGAATGGCGATGAGGTGGAGTGCCTGCGGCTTCTCATCGCCGCCGGCCCGTGGACGAAAGGCCTGGCGGCCGAGCTCGGGGTGGCCCTGCCGCTGGCCGTGGAACGCCACTATGTGGCCACCATTCGCTGGCCGCGAGCCGCCGAGATGCCCTGGGTCCATGCGGACGTCGCCGGTGGGTACTACTGCAAGCCGGAAGGGGTTGACCAGTACTGCGTGGGTCCGCTGACCGCTGAACCGGAGGCCGAACCGGACGCGGAGGTGGCCGGCATCCAGGCCGAGGAGTCGCACCGGATGGCCGCGCTGGCGACCCACCGGGTCCCGGCCCTCAGGGATGCGGTCTCCACGGGCGGCTGGGCGAGCCTGTACGACGTCAGTCCTGACTGGATGCCGGTGATCGGTGAGATCGCCCCAGGCGTTTTCGTCGACGCGGGGACCAGCGGTCACGGCTTCAAGCTCGCGCCTGCGCTGGGCGCCGACGTTGCCGGGCTGGTGCTCGGCGCCGAGGTGGAGCGAGACCTTGGTCAGTTTTCGCCGGCCCGGTTCGGGTCGGGGGAGGCCCTCGCGGCCGGCTACGGGAGCGCGCGCATCCTCGGCTGAGGCCGCTCGGGCGTCAGTTGATCAGGCCCAGCTCTCGCGCTTTGACGATTGCCTCGAGCTTGGAGTGGACGCCCAGCTTGAGGCCGAGGCTGCGGATGTGCGTGCGCACCGTCGTGTAGCTGATCCCCAGCTTGCCGGCGATTCCCCTGCTTGGTTGGCCTTCGGCAATCAAGCGCAGGACCTCCTTCTCACGGACCGTGAGCCGTTGCAGCTGGCTGTCGATGGCGCGCCGCTTGGCCAGCAGGGTGGCGATGGTGCGCGGGGTGATCAGCATCTTGCCGCGGGCGACGTCACGAATCGCCCCCACCACCTCGGCTGCAGCCTGCGATTTGTGGATGAACGCGCTGGCTCCGGACTGCACCGCCGCGAAGCGAGCCGCCTCGCTGTCCTCGCGGGTCAGAAAGATCATGCGGGCCAGGGGTCTCAGTTCCCGGATTCTCGTCGCACAATCGGCTCCCGTGCCGTCGGGCAACCGGAAGTCAAGCAGGACCACATCGGGGTTCAGCTCCACGGCCTGGGCCGTGCAATCGGCGACCGTGCCGACCTGGCCGACCACCTTCATGTCCGACTGGTGGTCGATCAGAGCGGCCAGGCCCTGCGCGACCACCTGGTGGTCCTCGACGATCAGCACGCGCGTGCGTTCGTCTTTGCCTTCGGGTGCGGGAAAATCGTGCGCCGGAGCTCCGGCCGCCATGAAACTCACACTGCTAGAACAGTCCCGCACTCGGCAGTACCCGTCTGGGACGGTGCAGATTTACAAAGCTTGATTTGACAGCGCTTCTCAGGATAAAAAAGGGCCGCCACGTGGGCGGCCCTTCTTTCGGTTCTAGCCGGACTTACCCGATAGCGAGCTCTGTGATCCTGGTGTCCCAGTTGGCGACCGAGGTCCTGGTCATGCCACAGGTCCCCAATTGCCTGTTGATGACGACCAGGTACTGCGCGAAGGTGCAGGTCTGGCCGATGTACTCGGAGGCCATCCAGATGTGCGAACCGTCCACGACGGCCGCGCCGTAGTCGCCCCAGCGCGGTCGCGCGGGGTTGGGGGCCACCAGGGGCGCGTGGGCGGTGAATCCGTCCTCCGGCCCGGCGCCGGCGGCCGCGATGTGGATGCTGCCCATGCCGGTCCTGGCGTCAAACGGCGCGTAGGCCGCGCTCGGGTAGTCGTTGGTTCCCACCAGGGTGAAGGCCATGGCGCCGAGCCCCTGGTCATTCACGGTGAGCGCGGGATATGTGACGTTGGTGTCCGCCGCGCCGACGTAGCCCTGCTTGACCAGCTGGGCTTTGACCCCCACGCCCGTCACGTGCGGGCGGGTGGCGAACCACTCGATCCCCGCCTGCGTCTTGCCGTTCACGCGGAGCGCCGTGTCCAGCGCGCCGAACAGCATGCCGTCGGCGAAGGTGACCTGCTGCATCCGGCTGTCGTTGCTGTCCAGGGTCGACTCGACCTGGGTGGCGGCGGGCTTTGTTGGGAGGAGCGCCTGCCAGCAGTTGATCGGGCCAAGCGAGTGGGCGTTGTCGTTGAGGCAGTCGACGAGCGGCGTGCTGCCCACCTTCTGGTTGGAGGCGGGCGGCACCGCGTAGCGATTCACGGAGACCACGGTGTCGCTCAGCGACAGATCGGGCTCGGCCGAGTTGATCGATGACGTGTTGGTGAGCGCCCAAACGATCAGCTGGTTTGACATCCGGCTGCCCGTCGGGTTGACCTCATCGGCCGCGTTGGAGCTCATGAAGAACTCCGTGCCGCCGCGCGACCTGTCGGCCTGGCCGTTGGGCGACTCGGCGGGCCAGACGGTGAAGCCGGACTGGATCCCGCGAACCGCGTTCTGCGTATTGAACGTAGCGACCGTGAGGTTGGCGCTGCCCGCGGCCAGCTGCTGCTTCGAGATCGCGTAGATCTGCGCACCCTTGAAATCACTGCCGAAAAGGCTGTACTCGTTGGTCGTGATGTAGAACCCGTTGGCGTCCGCGCCGATGTGCGGGTAGTCGCCGAGGCACGCGCGCGGGTTGGTCCGCCAGGTGGCGAGCGGGTTGCCGGCCGTGCATAGATGATCGGGGGTGCCCGCGGTGCCGTCGTCCTGAATCGGGAGGTGGTAGATCGTCCAGGCGCCGAGGGGGCTGGATGTCTGGCTCACCGCGATGTCGAGCTGGTTGGCGCCGGTGAGCTGACCGGCGAACTGGCCGGTGGGCACCACCCCGAGGGTCAGGGCGACATGGAACCAGCGCTTGGTGGCGAGGTCGTAATAGCAGCTCGGGTCGGTGACAGACGGTCCACGAGCACCGGTGCTCCGGTTGATGGCGGCTGCGTAGTTGAGGAATGTGTTGAGGTCCACCGGACCCCTCAAGCGATTGCCGTGATCGTCGTACACGGCCATGACATCGTTGATGGTTTCGAGCACGTACCCGTTGCCCGCGCACAGGCCCTGGTCGGGCGGCTCGATCGAAAACTGGTTGCCGCCGTTGGCGAAGCGCTGCGCCACGTGGTTCAAGCCGTCAAAGCTGAGGAGCTGGGAGGTGTTGGCGGAGTCCCGTCCGGACTCGCCGGAGTTGTTGCCCTGGCCGCTCTTGCCGTCGGATTTGCTGCGGTCGGGCAGGGTGGGTGCCAGCGATGGGTCGGCGGCCGCCGAGCCCGGATCCGAGCTTTGCGCGCTCTCCGGACCCTGGGTCGGGCCGGTGCCGACCACGCCATCGGTCAGGACTGTGGTGCCGTCGGCCGAGATCTGCTGCGTCGCGTTGCCCGAGGCGGCGGTCGCCGGGAGCACCGCGAACGCCCCCACCCCGCCGGCCATCAGCGCCAAAGACGAAACCAATGCGCTGAGATAGCGCGCCACACCCTTTCCCATGTCCCTCTCCCAGAGTCAATTGCTCGAATCGAGGGCGTGTATCCATGCCATCTCGCGAGTCGCAATACTGTGACGACCCCCAGGTTGCAAAGTCAATGGGATTAGCCGGCTTTTCTTGGGCGCCTTCCGCAAGAGGTGTTTGCAGGGCGGCGGCGGCGGTGGCTAACGTTAGGTTTTGACCATGAAGCAGACAAAGCCTGCTGCCCCGGCGAGCTCGGTGAGCCCTGGGGCGTCCGCCCAGATCCTCGCCGACGGCCAGGCCCACATGGCGCCGTGGCGCACGCTCATCTCGGCGGTCCACCCGCACCCATCGGTCAAGATCAACCACGGGGCGACCTTCCTCGTGACCGATCAGCAGGGCTCCATCCCGCTCGATTCGGGCGACTACGGGCTGTACTCGGCGGACACGCGATTCATCTCGCGCCACGAGCTGCGGCTCAACGGCAAGAAGCCGGAATCGGTCGCCTCGGTGCGCCTGTCCTTCCGCCATGCGCGGTGGCACATGGTGGCCGACAACATGACCGGGCCGGGCGGTGACATGCGAGAGGCCCGGGTGGCGATCACCGTCGACCGGCTGGTCAGCCTGCACCAGATGCATGAAGACCTGGCGCTGCACACTTACGCGCGATCCAACCTGACCGTGTTGCTCGAGATCGCCCTCGAGAGCGACTTCGCCGACCTGTTCGAGGTCCGCTTCAAATCCTGGCAGCGGCGCTCCGACCTGAACACTTGGTGGGTGGGGCCGAACAGCCTCGAGGCGCGCTACCAGAACAAGGACTTCATTCGCCGCTGCCTGGTCCGCACCTTGACCGAGACCGCCGGCGTCACCTACGCCAACGGATCGCTGCGGTTTCCGATCGACCTGGCGCCGGGCCAGGAGTGGCGGATCTGCCTCCAGTACGACCTACTCACCGACGACCACCAGCTCCCACCTCTGGCCGGCACCTGCGCGTTCCATCCCGGGCAGGAGGATCCCCTGGAGAAGGCACGCCGCTGGCAGATGTCCGTTTCGCAGATCGAGCCGGCGGACATCCGGCTCAAGTTCGCCTATGAGCGCGCGATCGAGGACTTCGCGGCGCTGCGCCTCCACGAGCAGGAATCCTCATCGGACCACTGGATGCCGGCCGCCGGCCTCCCGTGGTTCATGGCGCTGTTCGGCCGCGACTCCGAGATCGCCTCCATCCAGGCCATGGTCGCGCAGCCGGCGGTTGCGATCGGCACGCTCGAGAACCTGGCGAAATGGCAGTCAGACGTCGACGACCCAGAGCGGGACGCCGAGCCCGGGAAGATCCCACACGAGCTGCGCGTCGGCGAGTGGGCGCATTTCGGCATCGTCCCGCACCGCCCCTATTACGGGACGGCCGACGCCACACCTTTATATCTGCTGCTCCTCGCCGAGCAGTACCGCTGGCTGGGCGACGAGGCAAAGCTGAGGCAGCACAAAGTCGTCGCCGAGCGGTGCCTCGAATGGATCGACAAGCACGGCGATCGTGACGGCGACGGCTTTCAGGAATACGCCCCTCGCACGCCAAGCGGCTACCGCAACCAGGCCTGGCGGGACGCGCACGACGGTGTCCTCGACGAATCGGGCGCGTTTCCGGAGCTGCCGATCGGCACCTCCGAGATGCAGGCGTATGTGTACGGTGCCAAGCTGCGGATGGCGCCGCTCTTCGAAGCCTGGGGCGATACCGCGCGGGCCAAGCAGCTGGTCCGCGAAGCGGCCGACCTGCGTCAGAGGTTCATCGCGGCCTTCTGGTCGGAGGAGAGCGGCGAGCTGGCGTTCCTGCTCGACGGCCACAAGCGGGCCGTGCGGACCGTCGTCTCCAACTCTGGCCACTGCCTGTGGATGGGCATCCTGGACCACGCTCGCGGCCGGCTCGCCGGGGAGCGGCTGATGAAGCCGGACATGTTCAGCGGCTGGGGCGTGCGAACACTCTCGGACCAGCATCCGGCGTACGACCCGCATTCGTACCAGCGCGGCTCGGTCTGGCCCCACGACAGCGTCATCGCGGCTGCGGGTCTGCGGCGTTATGGCATGGCCGAAGAGGCCTGGACCGTGATCGATGGGCTGCTCGGCGCGGTCATGTGCTTCGAGGACATCCAGATGCCGGAGCTGTTTGCCGGCCTGCCCAAGCGCGAGTTCGCGGTCCCCGTGCCGTACAGGATGGCCAACGTCCCCCAGGCGTGGGCGGCGGGCTCGGTGCTCCAGATGGTCCGGATCCTGCTCGGCCTCGAGCCGGACGTGCCCGCCGGCAAGCTCTACTTGGACCCGGCGCTCCCGCCGTGGTGTCCAACTTTGGTCCTGGACAAGCTGAAGCTGGGCCCCCACCAGGTTCGCCTGAGGGTGGCGCGCCAGCCGGACGGGTCCCATTCGGTCGACTGCGAGTCTCCCGGCATCGAGGTGGCGCGGGGCACGCCGCCCTGGATGGAACCGCCCGTCGACTGAGCGGGTAGAACTCGGCCGGCAAGTGTTCCCGCGTGGCTCGCCGGGATCATGTGTTCTACCGGTGTGGAGGTTCGCCAGGCTCGCCGGATAGCGCTGATCGTCAGCCCGTGGTTTCCGGTACCGCCGGTCGGCTACGGGGGCATCGAGCTCATGGCCTACAACCTGGCCACCGAGCTCCAGTCCCGAGGTCACCAGGTCAGCGTGATCGGCCAGCAGGGGTCGAGAGGCAACTTCGAGACGATCGCCGTCGCCCCGGAAAGCTGGTCGAGCCAGCTGGGGGGGCGCGACCACATGGCTCGCGAGCTCCTGTTTCTGTCTCGCGCCTACGACGTGGTGCGCCGGCGGGCCTTCGACGTGGTCCACGACCACTCGGGGCTGACCGGCATCCTGATGGGCGCCACCGCCCGGCCCCAGGCTCCGGTCGTCGCGACCCTGCACGGCGCTCTCACCGAGGCCGAGGGCGAGTACCTGTCGGCGATTGATCACCGCGTCCACCTCGTGGCCATCAGCCGCGCTCAGCAGGCGCAGGTGGCCGGGGTCGACTGGCGCCGGGTCGTGTACAACGCCATCGATCCGGGCGAATACCGGCCGGTCACGCGGTGGGAGGAGAAGGAGGATTACGTCATCCAGCTGGCCCGCATCTCGGCCGACAAGGCGCAGCACCTGGCGATCGAGATGGCGCAGCGCCTCAACGTGAAGCTCGTGCTGGCGGGCAAGGTGGACAAGGATTCCATCGGCTACTTCGAAGAGCGCATCAAGCCGCACCTTGGCGAGCGCGTGATCTGGCACGAGAACGTGGTCGGGGAGGAGAAGGCGCAGCTGCTGGCGCGGGCGCGGGCCATGATCTTCCCGATCCAGTGGGAAGAGCCGTTCGGGCTCGCGATGGTGGAGGCGATGGTCAGCGGGACGCCGGTGATCGCCATGGCCCGCGGTGCGGCGACCGAGCTCGTCGAGCCGGGCGTCACCGGCTTTCTGGCCAACGACCTGGACGGGTTGGTCAGCGCGTACGCGTGCCTCCCCGAGATCGATCTGGCAGCGTGCGTCGAGCGGGCCGGGGAACGTTTTGGCCCCAAGCAGATGGCCGATGGGTACCAGTCTGTCTACGAGCGAGCGATCGAGGAGTCGTACTACCGAGTCCGTTTGTGAGCGACCGTCTCCGCGTCGGGCGGCGTGCCGAATTCTGCGGAGCTCCCCGGCGTCGCATCGAAAGCCGGCCGGCTGCCGAGGGCGTAGCTCGTCACCTCGCTGCGCGCCAAAAGCTCCACGGCAAGCGCCTCGAGATCGCGGACGCGCTGGTTGGCACGGATGGCTTCGCGAATCGAGAGGATGCCGACCGCGGGATGTCTCTTCTCGATCACGTGCCGCAGCATGTTGAGGTGGGCGTTGTCGGGTACGCCCGGCTCGCGAATCCGGCGTACCGCGGCGCGCACAGTCGCCTGCGTGGCATCGATCGCCTCCCCCTTGCCGAAATCGAACTTGTAGCTCGGGCCCCGACCCGCGGCCCGTCTTTCACCGCTGAGCTTGATCCACTTGGCGTTCTCCGCCCCTTTCCCGACGTCGATCACAAGCCGGACCGGGCGCCCCCGATAGTGGAAGCTCGCGTTCATGCGGGCGTAGCTCTCACGCCGGCCGGTCAGGCCCTCGTGCCGGCCGATTAGGAGGGGCGACCCCGGGTCGAGCTTGATCCGATCGATGGAGGTCAGCAGGGAGATGATCGCGAACGCGTGAGGGATCAGGTCGGCGATGACCCCGATGTCGGCGGCCGCGCCGGTCAGTGGCTGCTCCTCGAGGATCTCGATGCGGATCTCCTCCACGGTGTCGAGGAAGTTGCGCAGCGTCCTCTCCTCCGTGAGCAGCATCGCAAGCAGGCGCACCTCGAGCTTGAAGTAATAGTGGTCCGCCGCGACGATCTCGACGCCGCCGGCCGCGGTGTCGAGGAACTTGCGGTAGTCGTCGGGCGGCGAGCCGAGCGGCTTCTCGATCAGCACCACATCGCTCAGGTCGTAGTAACGCGCGAGCGTGGCCAGATGCGCGGCTGCCGGCGTGACGATGTAGGTGATTACGTAGGAGCTCGATTCCAGCTCGCGCTCGAGCTGGTCGTGCGCGGGCGCCCCATGGCTGTCCCAGTAGAAGGAGTCGCCGTGCAGGCGCACCTCCTCCTCCTGCGCGGCCAGCCGCTCGCGAGACCCTGGAGCGTCCTGCTCGACCACGTGAGTGCGGAAATTGAAGAACTGCTTGAGCGTGAGCAGGTGCTGGTAGGCCTTCTGTCCCCACTGGCCGAATCCGATCAAGACAAAGTCCTTCTGCAGGTGTCGCTCCTCCTCGGCGAGCGCGTGCAGGCGCGCGTTCTTGATCGCGACCGCTGCCTGCAGGGCGAGTCCCTGCGCCCGCTGGACCTCATCAGGCGTGTAGAGGCGGCGTCGTTCGCGCTCCCCCAGCACAACGGCTCCGATGGGCTGGCCGTCGGCCACGAGCGGCAGGGCCATGAGGGAGCGGACGCCGAAGGCCCGCACGTAGGCCGGGCTCACCTGAGTACTTTGGGACGTGTCCTCGATGACGACCGGTTCGCCGGTTTCGAGGACGTCGAAGAGGAACGAATGCTCCGAACGCTCGGCTCGCTGGCGCAGCCACAGGTCCTGCTGGTCCGACGCCGCCGCGCCATACCAGCCCTCGCGATCCTCTTCATACAGGGCGATCTGGCAAAGGGACGCGTCCACCAACCGGGTCATGTTTTGCGTCACCAGCGCCAGGGTCTGGTCGAGGTCGATGGAGCTCGCGATGGCCTTGCTCACATCGGCGATGAGCTCGAGCTGCTCGGCGTGGCGCTGGGCGTCCTCGTAGAGCCGGGCTGTCTCGACCGCCACCGCGAGCTGGCCGGCCGCGGCCCTGAGCGCCTCCACCTGGCCCCAGTCCGGCCGCCGCTCGTACGACCGGTGATAGCCGACCTCGAGCACGCCGGTCGCGCGCCGGGACTGGTCGGAGCCAAAGGGCACGAAGATGCGAATCAAGTCCTTGTGGCCGCCGCGCTCGAAGACCTCGCCCGCCAGCGTGAAGGGCGGCGCGTCGGGCCCACCGCGTTGCTCGGCCTCGCCGACAAGGCACGCCAGCACGTGGCCCAGGACAGTTCCGTTGCCGTAGACGACCGGGACCTCGACCCACGTCGAGTGCACCGGTATGCCGCCGGCGATCACGTCGGCATGGTCTCGCGCTGGCAGCGGGCCGACGATGGCCGGCTGCCACGTCTGGGCGACGTAGACCAGGACGTCGTCACCGGCGAGCACGCGGTCCTCTTCGAGCGCCCAACGGGGCACCCGACCGTGTGTCGCGCGCGGGCCGGTGCCCATGGAGGTCTCGGCCGCGTCTATCGCGGCCGCGGTGGCCGCGCCCGCAGCCATGCGCACGACGGTCGTTTGGTCAGCGCCCGCGTCGAGCAGGTACACGCTTGCGAAGTTGAAATCAAACTCGGGCACCTCGGAGTCGGTCA
>DASXBJ010000145.1:0-2639 GCA_036491755.1 Candidatus Dormiibacterota bacterium | reverse complement strand
TGCCGTTGGCGAGATGCTCACCCCGCTCCCGAGCCCGGTCGAGGACCCGGCAGAGCTTGCCCTGGAGGCGGTCGATGACAGCGGCTAAAAGACCAGGATCAATCTCGGAATCATCGACGTGGAGGTCGACCTCAAGCGCTGCCGAAACCAGGTGTTCGAACTCATCGACCATGCAGAAATCATACCAAACACCCGTTCGAATATCAAGCCAATCTTTACCAATACAAATTCACAGACACACCAATCCCCCGCCACCAGGCGCCACCCCAACACCCTCTTCACAGCCCGTCCCCTACGCCCCGTAAGGACACCAGGCGCCGTGCCCAGCCACCAGACCCACCCCCCAACACCCCGTTCACAGTCCTTCCAACACGCCGTGCAAACTCACCAAGGCGTGGTCCCCCGCCACCGCACCGCGCCCTGCCCCAGCCACGCCCAGCCGCCCAGCCGCGCCAGCCCCCCTACCGCCCCCCCTCAGGAAACCGCACCCTCAACCACTCGACGATCTCCTGAAGCGGAGTCCCGGGCGTGAAAATCTCCGCCACCCCCACCTTCTTCAGGGCGGCGATGTCGTCCTCCGGGATGATCCCGCCCCCGAAGACGGTGATGTCCGTCGCCTTCCGCCTCTTCAACTCCTCCACCACGGCGGGAAACAGCGTCATGTGAGCCCCCGAATGAATCGAGAGGCCGATCACCTGCGCGTCCTCCTGGAGCGCCGCGTCGACCACCATCTCCGGCGTCTGCCTGAGCCCCGTGTAGATCACCTCGTAGCCCGCGTCACGCAGCGCCCGCGCCACCACCTTGACCCCACGATCGTGCCCATCGAGCCCGACCTTCGCCACGATGATCCGCACCGGCCGGACCGCGGTCGGCACTACACGACCGCCTGTTCCGTGTAGATGCCGAAGACCTCGATCAGCGCCTGCATGATCTCCCCCTCGGTGGCATAGGCGCGCACCGACTCGAGGATGTAAGGCATCAGGTTCTCCGTCCCCGCCGCCGCCTTGCGCAGCTCGAGCAGCGCCTTCGCGCACCGCGCCCCGTCGCGCTTGCGCCGCACCTCGCGCACCCGCGCCACCTGCTCGGCCTCGAGCCGAGGATCGATCCGGAGGATCTCGATGGGCGGCTCGTCGTCCACGGTGAACTCGTTCACCCCGACCATCAGCCGCCTCCTCTGCTCGAGCTCCTGCTGATACCGAAACGCGGAATCCGCGATCTCCTTCTGGAAGAAGCTCGACTCGATGGCCGGGATCACCCCGCCCATCTCCTCGATGCGCTTGAAATACACCTCAGCCTGTCGCTCCATCTCATCGGTGAGCGCCTCGACGAAGTAGCTCCCGCCCAGGGGATCGATCGTGTTGGCGACCCCCGTCTCGTAGGCCAGCAGCTGCTGGGTCCGCAGCGCGAGACGCGCCGCCTTGTCCGTGGGCAGGGCCAGCACCTCATCCATCGCGTTGGTGTGGAGCGACTGCGTGCCACCCAGCACCGCGGCGAGCGCCTCGATCGCCGTCCGCGCGATGTTCAGCTCCGGCTGCTGAGCGGTAAGCGACACGCCCGCGGTCTGCGTGTGAAAGCGCAGCTTCCACGATCTCTCGTCCCGTGCCCCATACCGCTCGCGCATCCACCGCGCCCAGATCCGCCGCGCCGCGCGGAACTTGGCGATCTCCTCGAAGAAGTCGATGTGCGCGTCGAAGAAGAAGGAAAGGCGCGACGCGAACGCGTCGATGTGCATCCCCCGCTCGAGGCACGCATCGACGTAGGCCATCCCGTCGGCGAGGGTGAAGGCGAGCTCCTGCGCGGCCGTCGAACCCGCCTCGCGGATGTGGTAGCCGGAGATGGAGATCGTGTTCCACTTCGGCACCTCTTTCGCGCAGTACTCGATCGAGTCCACGACCAGCCTCATCGATGGCGCCGGCGGAAAGATGAACTCCTTCTGCGCGATGAACTCCTTGAGGATGTCGTTCTGCAGCGTGCCGCCCAGGTCGGCCGCCGCCACGCCCTGCTTCTCCGCCACGGCGATGTACATGCAGAGCAGGATCGCCGCCGGCGAGTTGATCGTCATCGACGTTGTGATGTCGGCCAGCGGGATCCCGTCGAAGAGCGTCTCCATGTCGGCCAGCGAGTCGATCGCGACGCCGCAGTGCCCGATCTCCCCCCGGCTGGTCGGCGCGTCGGAGTCCTGGCCCATGAGCGTCGGCATGTCGAAGGCCACGGAGAGCCCGGTCTGCCCGTTGGCGAGCAGGTACTTGTAGCGCCGGTTGGTCTCCTCGGCCGTGGCGAAGCCGGAGAACTGCCGCATCGTCCACAACCGGCCGCGGTACCCGCTGGGGTGAATGCCACGGGTGTAAGGGAACTGCCCTGGGTACTCGTCGTCGCGGCGCGGCAGATCCTCTTTGGTGTACAGCGGCTTGAGGGGAACCCCGGAGATGGTGGAGGTCTCGAGGCCGTCGTCCCGGACCGGCGCCGCCTCGAAGTCCTCCGCCCATGCCTGCTTCAGGTCTCGGGGTCGAACTTTCACTGACCTGATTATCGCCCTCGGTCGAGGATCTCCTCCGCGGTGAGGTAAGGAGTGCCGTCGTTGAACAGGCGCTCGGCGAGCTTCGCGTCGCCGGCCAGGGCCTGCTGCACGCGAAGCCGGG
>DASXBJ010000144.1:0-32596 GCA_036491755.1 Candidatus Dormiibacterota bacterium | reverse complement strand
GGCCAGAGCAGATCCGGCCCGCGCTCGACCGCGCCTTCAAGTCCGGCCTGCCGGCCTGCATCAACGTAATCTGTGATCCCCAGGCCGAATATCCGCGATCATCTGTGTTGATGTGAGCACGCAGCTCGAGCAGCGGGTGGTGAGACATTGAGCGCCGCCCAGGTCCAGCAGGTCGTGGAAGCAGATGAGTGGCGCACGGCCCAGTCGCAGTTCGACGAGGCGGCGGAGATCATCAAGCTCGAGCCGTGGCTGCGCGAGGTGCTCCGCGAGGTCCAGAGGGAGTTCACCTGCAACTTCCCGGTGAAGATGGATACCGGTCACCTGCGCATCTTCACCGGCTATCGCGTGCAGCACAACATCAACCGCGGACCGGCCAAGGGCGGGATCCGCTACCACCCCGACGTCTCGCTCAACGAGGTGAAGGCGCTGGCGATGTGGATGACCTGGAAGTGCGCGGTCGTCAACATCCCGTTTGGCGGCGCCAAGGGCGGAATCATCGTCAACCCCGCGGAGCTTTCGCTCAACGAGCTGGAGCACATGACGCGAAGGTTCGCGACCGAGATCTCGATCCTCATCGGCCACGACCGCGACATCCCCGCCCCGGACGTCAATACCAATGGCCAGACGATGGCCTGGATCATGGACACGCTTTCGATGCAGCTCGGGTTCTCGTCACCGGCTTCCGTGACGGGCAAGCCGATCGAGGTCGGCGGCTCTCTCGGCCGCATCGAGGCGACAGGTCGCGGCGTGACGATCTGCGCGATGGCCGCGCTCGAGCACCTGGGCCGCGCGGCGCACCAGACGCGTGTCTCAGTGCAGGGATTCGGCAACGTCGGCAGCATCAGCGCCAAGCTCCTGGAGGAGTCCGGCTGCACGGTGGTGGCGGTGTCGGAGGACTACGGCGGGATCTACAACCCGCTGGGACTTTCCATCAAGCGCGTGCTCGAGTACCGAGCGCGTGAGAAGACGCTGAAAGGATTCCCCGGCGCCCAGGAGATCGGCAACCAGGACGTGCTGACCGTCGACTGCGACCTGCTCGTGCCGGCGGCGATCGGCAACCAGCTCACGTCCCGCAACGCGCGCGACATCAAGGCCAGGTTGATCGTCGAGGGTGCGAACGGGCCGACGACCCCGGAGGCGGACGCGATCTTCCGCGAGCGCGACATCTTCGTCGTGCCGGACATCCTCGCCAACGCGGGCGGCGTGACGGTCTCCTACTTCGAATGGGTGCAGGACCTGCAGTCGTTCTTCTGGTCCGAGCACGAGGTCAACCAGAAGCTGAAGGCGATCCTCTCACGCGCGTTCGGCGAGGTGCTCAAGACCAAGGTGGAGCGAAAGCTCGACATGCGCATGGCCGCGTACGTCCAGGCCGTGTCGCGAGTGGCGGGCGCGACGAGGGAGCGGGGCCTCTACCCCTGAGGCGCTAGATCTCGCGCGTTCTGAAGCTCCAGATGCTCAGGGCCAGCATCAGCGCAAACCACACGACGACCCACAGCAGGAAGCTCAGCGGCGGCGCGTCGACGGCCGCGAAGGGGTTGGCGCGGCCCACGGTTCCCGCGGCTCGCATCGTGGCCAGCAGCGTGTCGGGTTCCATCGCGTAGATCGCCCCCCTCCACAGCCCGTCGCTGGGCAGGATCAGGTGGCTGATCGTCCCGACGTTCTCGACGGCCTGGTTCTGCAGTCCGATTCCTATGTCTCCGACCACGCCGGCGATCCAGCCCATCAGCCACGCGACCAATGCGATCACGCCGCCGGTGATGCCGGAGAGGCGCGTCGACAGCGCCAGCCCCAGCGACAGCAGCACAAGGCCTTCGCTGCCGACATAGATGACGAGCTCGACGGGATGTGGCGGCAGGTAGCCGGTCGCCCAGTCCACCGCCATGAGCTCGAGGAAGGCGGATCCCGCCGCGTAGATGGCGACCAGGATTGCCAGGCCGAGCCACTTGCCGATCACGATCTCGCTGCGGCGCACAGGTCGCGCGAGCACCGACAGCAAAAGGCCGCTCTCCACCTCACTCGAGATGAGCGGGCCGGCGACCACTGCAGCGCTCAACGCCAGCACGCCGCTGAACATGAACGTGACGACGATCAGCAGTTGCGACGTGATCAGAGCGACCTCGACCGGCTGCAGCGGCTTGCCGTTGCTGTTGGTGACGGTGGTGATCTTGTGGAAGCCCCACGCGGAGAAGCCGACCACGATCAGCGTGAGCACCAGCAGCGCGAGCAGCAGCCGGCGCCGCGCCGCCTCCTGGACGGTCAAGCGCGCGATCACGACTATTGGGGGCACTACTTGTCGTCCTCCTCGTCCAGCAGCTGCAGGAAGCGGTCCTCGAGTGTTTGGTGCCGGGGCACCACCTCGTAGACACGACCACCCATGGCGACGATCTGGGCGACAAGGTCCGGCACGCGTTCGGCGTTCAACTTGGTGAACGTCAGCTGGTCGCCCTCGGCGTCAACCGGGCCGAAACCGTCGAGCTTGTTCTTATCGGCCTGCGCGAGGCCGGTCACCCGGACACGCACAGCGGTGCCGCTGAGCAGCTCATCCATGGTGCCGGACGCGATGACGCGTCCGTGGTCGACCACCGCGACCCGGTCGCAGACCTGCTCGACCTCCGCCAGCAGGTGCGAGTTGAGAAACACTGCCGTACCACGAGACGCCAGGCCGCGGATGATCTGCCGCACGTCGTGCCGGCCGACCGGGTCTAGCGCCGACGTCGGCTCGTCGAGAAACACCAGCTCAGGTTCGCCGAGCAGCGCGGCGCCGAGACCGAGTCGCTGCTGCATGCCCTTGGAGAAGGTGCCCACGCGGTCGTTGGCTCGATCCGCCAGGCCGACTGTGTCGAGCACAGTTGCGATCTCGTCTTTCCAGCTCGAGCGCGGCAGCGGTGCGAGCTCGCAATGCAGGGCCAGCACCTCGCGTGCGGACAGCCACGCCTGGTACCGAAAGAGCTCGGGCAGGTAGCCGATCCTGCGCCGCGTCCGCAGGTCGCCGATGGGCCGGCCCAGCAACCACGCCTGCCCAGAGGTTGGCGTCAGGAGGCCGAGAAGCAGCTTGACCGAGGTCGTCTTCCCGGCTCCGTTGGGGCCCAGGAACCCGAACACCTCGCCGCGCGGCACGGTCATCGAGAGGCCGTCCACCGCGGCGGTGTGGCCGAACTTCTTCGAAAGCTCAACCGTCCTGATGGCGGGTGAACCGGCGGCCGTCCCCTCCAGGACGGCCGCCTCTTTTACTTCCAGTGCGTCAGCCACTCGTTCAGGCTAACGGCGCAGGGTTACTTCAGGTTTCTGGCGATATCGACGGCGTCGGTCTGCTTGATCGTGCCGGCGACGGCGTAGACCAGCCCGCTCTTGACCCATATGACGGCCGAGCCGACGCCGGTGTTGTCACCGAGGGCGAGCCCGCTCGTCCCGTTGATGTCGACCGCCGAAGAGGTGGCGAATCCCGCCGGGACAGGGATCGGCAGCGTTGTCGACGGGTTCTTGATCGCGTTCAGCGCCGCTTTGAGGCCCGGCGACATTCCAGGTATGGAGACCAGGTACTGCTCGAGCTGCGCGACCGTGACGTTGGCCGACGCCGTGGCTGAGGGCGCCATTGACTCGCCGACGATCAGCTGGGGCAGGTTGGCCGGGATTTCAGAGCTGGAGCCCGCGCCACCGGCGCCCGCGCCGGCTGTCCCGCTGCCCGTGGTGCCGCTGGCCGTGGTGCCGCTGCCCGTGTGCTGCGTGCCCGAGCCGGTGACGGCGCCGGTCGACGGAAGCTTCAGGTCGCCGAAGATCTCAGCGACCGCCGGACCCACCGTGACGGTGAGAGTGGAACCGTCCACGATCCCGGCTGGAAGCGCAGGCAGCGTCTTGCCCGAGCCGGCCGCAGCAGCAGCCGCCTTGGCGGCGCTGAAGGTGAAGACGGCGACCGCCTGTGTCGTCGCCACATACGTCACCGTGGACGAGACGCCCCGCGGCAGCTGCTTCACGGTCGGAACCGTCAGGCCCGAGTCCGCCTTCGCCTCAGCGGGTGACGCCGCGATCTGCACGTTCGGCTGCTTGGTCCACGTGATGGTGCCGTAATCGCTCAGCTGAGACAGCGACTGCATGTCGGCGAGCGTTATGGGCACGGGGGTGACAGTGCTGGGCGCGAAGACGATGCCGCCCTCCGCCAGACCGACCACGAGCAGGGAAAGGGCCGCGATCGTGGCGGCGAGACCGAGGATCAGAGGCCGCGAACCAGGCCGCGCCAGCGGCAGGCGGAAGCCGAATCGGGGCTGCGCCTGGGGCGCCGAGCTCACTCGCTGAAACGCGCGTGCGACGTTGACGTCAGCCTCCGGGACCGCGAGCAGGGTGGCGATTGAGCCGGCGTCCTTCGACACCTCATCCAGACGCGACTGGCAATCGGCACAGGTCTCGAGGTGACGTGCGTCAGCTCCCGACCTGGCGTCCGGGTCGTCCACCATCCGGCGCAGAGTTCCGTCATTCAGATGTGCCACGAGTGACCTCCTTGCGCAGAGTTGTCTCTGCGCGCCTCAACAAAGTTCCGACCTGACCGATGCCGACTCCAAGCGCCTGGGCGACCTCCGCGTAGCTCAGCCCGCTGGCGCGAAGCGCGAGGACTGCCGCCGGCTTGGGCGCCATCCGGGCCAGCGCCTGCCTAACGCGGCGACGGTCCTCATCCACCTCGACCTGCTTTTGCGGATCCATCGTCCGCTCGCTCTCCTCGACCGCCTGCGCAATCTCTCGCTTCTGCCGGCGGCGCGAGCCGCGCAACCGGTTCAACGCCGTGTGGGCGGCCGCGCGGTGCAGCCAGGCTGGCGCGTACTGGGCGCTCGCCGAGTGCAGCCGGTGGAAGTCGACGAAGACCTCCTGGGCCACGTCCTCCGCCTCATTCGGGTCGGCGAGGACCCGGTTGGCGATCCTCACGACACGTGAGTACTCGGCGATGAAAAGAGCCTCAAAGGAATCGCCGTCAGACCTGACGCCCGACACCCGCCTCGCCTCGAGATTCATGCCCACTACCGATCAAGCACCGCGCGGCCGGGTTTTGTGACAGCTTCACGCAGGCTTGCCGCGGCGCCAGAGCCGGCTCGTCAGCGCGGCCAGGAACGGGCCGCCCCAGATCCCTGCCGAGAGCAGGGCGGCGAATATGACCACGGCGTCGATGCTCTCCCGGCCCGCGCCCTGCCAGTAGACGTCCTGCAGGTTGAGCCACAGCGCGAACTCGTCGAGCGTCAGCGCCGCCCCGACCCCGAAGGCGATGGCCGAGATGCTGGCGACCCAGCTCGATCCGACGCCCTGCTCGATGAGCCACAGGTAACCCACGCCGAGGAGGATCAGGATGCCCCACACCAGGTGATGGACGTGGAGCCCGCCTGCCGTCACGTTGCGGACGGGACCGATGCCGGCCCGGATCAGGTGGGTGATGCCGCGCACGATGCCAAACGTCACCAGGAAGCCCAGCGACGCCAGGAACAGCCGCTCCCTGCGCTCGTCCTGGAAGTGAAATGTGTACAGCCTCTTCAGCGTGGCCACGCCGGCGTGGCTAGCCTGCGAGAGGCTTGCGCAGCCTGACGCTGCGGGCGATCTCGTCCTCGACGATCGTGAAGTCGTTCTTCGGCAGCGCGTGGATGTGGCCCTGGAACGCCAGCGTCCAATGTTCGGGCGGCCACTTGCGCACGTAGTCGAGGCGGTACGCGATGTCCCTGGCGGGAATCCAGTCGCCTTCCTCGAGCACCACGTCCTGCCGGATGTGGACCCGCCACGGATAGTCCTCGTCGCGCCGGGCCGAGCGCCAGATGGGCGTGTGGTCCTCGTACATGGGTGAGCCGACCGTCACCGTGGCGGCGAAGGCCATCCGGCCGGTGATGTAGTAGAGGATCCTGTCGCCGACACGCATCGTTTCGACGCGCCGGCGGTGCCTGCTCTTCAGGCCCTGGATGGAAAACCCGTGGTCGCGGGTCTTGCGGAAGTTGTCGGGCGAGCTGACGACCATCCAGTACTGCGCGGAGCGCCCTCCGGATGCGGACCCGGACTTGCGCTTTCGCTTCGAGCGCCCGGTCCTGGCCGGGCGGTCAGCGGACGGCGGAGTCTCCTCGACGATGTCGGACACCACCGAATTGTGTTCCTACTGGACGATTGGCCGCGCCGGTCCCAGGTCCTGCGGCTCGGGCAGCAGCGCGTTGAGGTTGCGGAGCTGGGCGATGTGGCTCATCTCGTGGCGTGCGACCATGCGGCACACCTCGAGCAGGCTGATGTCGCCTCCGCGCGGATCGGTGACCGTGCGCTCCCACTCGCCCTTGCCCCAGCCGTGCAGGAGGTCGACCGTTCTTCGCCGGACGCGAGCGAAGTCCTCGAGCGCCTCTTGCAGCGGCCGCTCGAGCTCCTGGTCGTGCACGGGGTCGATGGTCGCGCGGACGTCGGCCGTGCTCTTGCCGTCCAGGTGTGTGCGGCGAAGCAAACCGTCCACCTTGGTGCCCGAGTCGAGCAGGTGGGCGATCAAGGAGCCGAGGGTGGGGAAGGCGGGACCATGGCGGTAGCGGAGGCTGGTCTCGGTCAATCCGAACGCGAGATCGCTGATGTGCTCCGGCACAGAGCTCATCAAAAGCACGGCGTCCGCGGCCGTCATCTCCTCCTGGAGTTCCATCACGTCAACAGTACATACTCAAAGGACGGTGGCCCAGGTTCAGGCTGCGTGTGACAGATGCGGCTCGTCGCTCGTGCCGGACGCCGCTTACTGCGAGCGGTGCGGCATGCGGACCCATCGCGCCCGGCGGATGGTCGGCATCGCGATCCGTGTCGAGCTCCTCGTCTTTGCGCTGGTCGCGGTGATGGTCATCGGGTTCACCTGGATCTACGCCGCCCAGAAATAGGACCTCGCCTCGTCGTCCCTCACCCTGACCCTCTCCCGCGAAACGGGAGAGGGGAGCTCATCCTTTAGCGCCTGTAGACCGCCCTTCCTTCGACTTCGTCTTTGTTCAGGCGTTTGTTCAGGTGCAGGCCTTCGAGCAGGAACTCGATCACGGATGCGCGCACCTCGGGGCGGTCCGGAAGGCTGAGCTTCTTCAGCGCGACGGCCAGCTCCGGGACATCTCCGATGGCCTTGGCGTAGGTCCGCGCGGGGATCCCCTCGCCGACCTCGAGCATGCTGCCCTCTTCGAACCGGGAGACAAGCCCCTCGAACTGCGCGGCGGAAAAGTGCCGGCTGAACACCGCGCTAACGGCGCCCCGCTCGAGACGCGACAGCACCTGCTCCTCCTTGCCCTCGTCCAGCGCCTCGATCTCGACGCGACCGGCGGTCGACGACGCGAGGAACGCAAGGTCTGTGAGTCGAGGCACCGCCAGCGCCTCGCCCAGGCGGGCGGCGCGGCGCACTGCGTTGCTGGCCAGGTTCTCGAAGTTGGCGATCGACATGCGCACCGACACCCCTGACGATTGAGAGATGTGCGGGCTTCGCCGCGCGAGGTGTGTGAGCTCCGCGACGATCTCCTTCATGAAGGTCGGGAAGATGAGCTCGAAGTCCTCGGGGATCGAGTGGCGCTCCGACTCCATGATCTGCATCTCTTCGCCGATCGTCAGCGGGTAGTGCGTGCGCACCTGCGACCCGAACCTGTCCTTCAGCGGTGTGATGATCCGGCCGCGCGACGTGTAGTCCTCGGGGTTCGCGCTGGCGATCACGAAGAGGTCGAGAGGCAGGCGCACCCGGTAACCGCGTATCTGCACGTCCTTCTCTTCCATGATGTTCAGCAGCCCGACCTGGATTCTCTCGGCGAGGTCGGGGAGCTCATTGATGCCGAAGATGCCGCGGTTGGTGCGGGGCAGCAGGCCGTAGTGAATCGTGAGCTCGTCGGAGAGGTAGCGTCCCTCGGCGACCTTGATCGGGTCGACCTCGCCGATGAGGTCCGCGATCGAGATGTCGGGGGTGGCCAGCTTTTCGCCATAACGCCGCTCGCGGCCGATCCACACGACCTGGACGGCGTCCCCATTCTTCTCGATCAGGTCGAGGCAGCGCCGGCAGATCGGGGCGTAGGGGTGGTCGTTGACCTCACAGCCGGCGATCGCAGGCACCTGCTCGTCGAGCAGAGATACCAGCGAGCGCATGATCCGGCTCTTGGCCTGGCCGCGTTCGCCCAGGAGGATCACATCGTGGCCGGAGATGATCGCGTTGGCCAGCTGGGGCAGCACCGTCTCGTCGTAGCCGACGATGCCCCCAAGCAGAGGCTCGCCGGAGCGCAGGCGCGCGAGCAGGTTGCGCCGCATTTCCTGCTTGACGGTCTCCTGCCTGTGGCCTGCAGCGCGGAGCTCGGCAATGGTCCTGGCCTGGTTGGGCGTCACCCTTGCACTATAGCCAACGCAGTTGACGTTCTTTGTTAGCGATCAGCGAACAAACGCCGACTTGCGGAAAGCGATGACTCAATGCGTTCACCACAATTCAAGGTTCGCCGGCGCCGGCAGGTTGTGGCCGGTACACGGTTTAGACTGCTCGGCGCTTGACTCAATCCATTCGCGCTCGATACGAGTCCGCGCACGACGACGGTCGGCCACTGCTCGGCGGCCATCGCGGCAACCCCGCGCAGCAGCCTGAGAACACCCTGCGGTCATTCCGCTCCGCCATCGAGGCCGGCTGCGACCTCATCGAGTGCGACGTTCACCTCTCATCGGACGGACGCCTGGTGGTGATCCACGATCACACGCTGGAGCGGACGACCGACGGCAAGGGCCTCGTCCGCGACCACAGCGCTTCCGAGCTCCGCAAGCTGGACGCCGGGCATGGCGAGCGGATTCCGCTGCTGCAGGAGGTCATCGAGCTCGCCATCGGCAAGGTGGGGCTGGTGATCGAGATCAAGCAGGGGCCGCTGCAGTATCCCGGCCTGGAGGACAAGCTCGTCGCCATGCTGCGCCAGCTCGGAGCCGTGTCCGAATGCGCGGTCATCTCCTTCCACCATCCGTCGATTCGCCAGCTTCGAGAGATGGAGCCCGCGCTGCAGCTCGGCATCCTCGAAGGAGCTCGTCCTCTTCACCCGTCGGCGATGATGCGAGAGGCTGGGGCGGACGTGTACTCGCCACACTGGGGGGCGATGGACCCCGATGTGGTGAGGGAGGTCCATGCCGCGGGCGGCGCCGTCGCCGTCTGGCCGGTGGACGACGCGGCTGCCATCGCCTGGTGCAAATACTGCAAACCGGACTCGATCTTCACCAACCGCCCCGCGGAGGTTGGCCCCGCCCTGAAGTCGTAGCCCGTTACAGGCGGACGTTGGCCGGCGTTGCCTCAAATGTGACCCGCACACCTACCATGAACCGGCCGTGGTCGCCGACCGGCCGCCCTTCGAAGACCTGTACCGGGATTTTCTCGGGCGCATATACGCGTATGTCCGCGCCCAGGTGTCGACAGCGGCCGATGCCGAGGACATCACGGCCCAGGTGTTCATGAACGCCTACCAGGCGTACGCCCGCTTCGAAGCCCGCAACACCACGCCGGCGGCCTGGCTCTTTCGCATTGCGCGCAATGCGACCCTCGACCACTTTCGCGCCCACGGAAGGCGGGAGCGGTTGCGCCGGACGATCGAGCACCAGCCGCAGGCCGAGGAGGACCCGGCGAGCGCTGCCGAAGACCGGATCCAGTACCGCGCGCTCCTGACCCACGTCGCCCTGCTCCCGGAGCGGCAGCGCGACGCCATCTCCCTACGCCACTCCGGGCTGAGCTTCGAAGAGGTGGGAGTGTTGATGGACTGCAGCGAGGACGCGGCCAAGATGCTGTACCACCGCGCTCTCAAGGCGCTCAAGGAATCCGTACGCAAGGAAGAGGCATGAGCGATCGAGACGAGGAGCTGGAAATTCAAGCGCTGCAGCGTGAGCTCGACGACGCCTTCGCGACCACCCGGCCGCGCACAGGATTCGAGGATGAGCTCTGGTTGCGGATGCAGTCGCGCCGCCCGCTCGGGAGCCGGATCCGCGAGGCGTTCGCCGGCCTGGTCCAGGGCGTCCGTGAGGTACCGGCGGTGCCGCTGGCCTCGGTGGCTGCCGTCCTGGTCGTGGTCATCGGCGTGGGCATCTTCGCGTTCAGCGGCATCGGCCGCGGCCCGAAGGCGACGAGCAGCGAGGGGGCGGGCCTGTCCCTGAACGCAGGTTCTGGTGGCAACCCCACCAGCGCCGTCGGCTCTTTCGGGCACCTGCCCTCGCCGGTGCGGGCTGGTCCGGGCAGCCCGCAGGCGAGCAGCGGCGCCCTCAACCCGTCCGCGCCTTTACCCGCGGGGGCCGATTATGCGGGACCCGTGACTCTGACCTGGGCGGGGCAGCTGAACATCACCATCAGCTCGGCGCCCGTCTTCCGCTACAGCGAACCCACGACCGACACCGCGGATCAGTTCGCATCCTCCCTGGGCGCTGCTCTCGAGCGGCGTCCGGCCGGGTTCCTCGGTCTGTACACCGCGTCGGACTACACGCTGACCGTCCGCGGCACGATCGAGTCGCCGCCGCAGGCCCCGGCTTACTTCCTGCTCACGTCTCCGTCGATGGCCGATATCGCAGCCGCCGGCGCGCAGCCGGCGGATATCGCGGCGCTGTTCCTGACCGAGCACCGCCTGGCGCCTCAGTGGCCGTACACGTCGGCGGTCGACGGGTCCGCTGACCAGGTCAAGGTGTACTTCCAGCGCCAGTTCGATGCGCCCGGCTACGGCCTGGCATACCTTGTGGATGGGACCGGCAACCGCCTCGGCCTGGAGGTCGATCTCAATGGCAGCCATCCGGTGCGTGCGATCGGGCCCCTCCCGGTGAGCATCGAGTCGGCGCCGTATCCGATCATCTCAGCAGACCAGGCGGTGCAGATCGCGGTCAAACCGTCCGCGGCGGCGAACCCCGTCGCGCCGGCTGCCACGGTCCAGCTCACCAGCGCAGAGCTCGTCTACACGCTGGTCGCCGCCGGCGATCACAGCTTCTACGAGCCGGCTTACCTGTTCTCGGGCTCGTTCCAGGTCAACGGCGTCACCTACGAGAAACGGGTGCTGGTGCCCGCGGTCGCTCCTTAAAAAAGCGGGTGATTCGGCGCGCACGAGGGTTAGTGCAGCCACGACCGATGTTCACCATCGGGCACTCCACCCGATCGTTCGATGAGCTGGCCGATCTGCTTCGCGCCAACGGCGTTGAGCTGCTGGCCGATGTGCGCACCTATCCGGGCTCCCGCCGCATGCCTCACTTCGGCAAGGCGTCGCTCGAACAATCGCTGCCGGCGCGCGGCATCGACTACGTGCATCTCCCCGGGCTCGGAGGCCTGAGGAAACCGAGACCAGACTCGATCAATAGCGGATTGCGAAACGTTGGGTTTCGGGGTTATGCCGACTACATGCAAACAGACGCGTTCCGGCTGGCCATCGCCGAGCTCGAGCGATGCGCGACCGAAAAGTGCGTGGCGGTGATGTGCGCCGAGGCGGTGCCCTGGCGGTGCCACCGCTCCCTCCTGGCCGACGCCCTCACGGTCAACGGCCACGACGTGATGCACATCACAGGCAAATCGGCCCCGGCCCGCCACTCGCTGACACCATCAGCCCATGTCGACAACGGGCGCATCACCTATCCTCCGCCGGATACACTCGCGATCTAGATGGGAAAGAAGCAGGTCCGGCAGGTCCGGCAGCAGATGCGCAAGGTCCAGCCCAAGCAGCCGGCCGCCTCCAACGCGGCCGGGGCGACCCGCAAGCAGCGCGAGCGCTTCGTGCAGGCGGGGGGCATGCTCCAGGGCTACGCCCCCGATTTCGTGATGCGGCTCGGCTACATCTCCGTCGCCGTCGCCGTGATCTGCCTCTTGATCATCGCCATCGTCCTGGTGTTCGTACCTCCCGTCTACGGTTGGCCGGACGCCGTGGCCGCCTCCCTCGCATGGGTGCTGCCCATCGCGCTGCTGGCGAGCTTCGTCGGCCCTGGTTTCCGGCTCGCCATGAAGGATCGCAAGGCGGAGGGCCGGCTCGTCCAGGGCCAGCTCGTCGGCGCCAGCTCGGTGAGCACCTCGATGGGACTCGGGATGATGATGGTCCAGACACGCGGCGGGGTCGAGCAGTACCTCGTGCCGCCGGCTCGCCTCAAGCAGGTGCCTGGCAACCAGGTCAACGTCGTCCTCACCGTCACGCCGAACCTGCGCCACGTGCGCTCCGTCGGCGTCATGGGCCAGCGCATGGTGGGTCGGGTCGAGCCGCCCGTGCCGCCCGTGATGAAGCGCCTCCAGCTGCTGCCGCTCGCGACACCCATCGGGCTGGCGCTCGGCGCGGTCATCGGCGATGACGCGGTGGCGCTGTCGCCCATCTCGCCCTCGGCGCTCCACGCGATCCTCGCGGTGCTCGCCGGGGCGATTCTCGCCGGTGCGGTGTACGGTGCATCGATCCTGCTCCAGCGGCGGATGATGACCGAGGTCCAGGCGCTCGTCCCGAGGACCTAGCGGGGTGCGCGCGATCCGGATCTCGGCCACCTTCGCTCTTGGGCTGGTGATCGTGTACAACCTCCTGCGCCTGGCCGCCGGCCAGTGCTCAGGCTCTCAGTGCGACGCCTACATCCCGATATCGCTCCTCGTGCCGATCGGCATCGTGGTTCTCATCGTGGTCACGGGTTCGCTGGCAATTCGCGACGCACGCGTCAACGGCGGGCCGTGGGTGGCTCTGCTGGGCGCGGCAACAGTCCTCGGTGCGGGGGCGCCGGTGCTGGCTGCGGTTGTCCTGCGCGACCAGCCCGACATCCTTTTCACTGTCGCGACGGTCCTGTTTG
Organism: Candidatus Dormiibacterota bacterium; assembly: GCA_036491755.1. GTDB lineage: Bacteria > Chloroflexota > Dormibacteria > Dormibacterales > Dormibacteraceae > DASXBJ01. The sequence goes on along the minus strand of DASXBJ010000144.1, from coordinate 19,864 downwards.
TGCAAGCCCCGCTCGTGGCCTGGGCCTACACCTTCAGGCAGAGGTTGCCCCAGGTTCCTTAGCGGTCGGATCCTCGAGACTGCACTGTGATCTGCTGGATTGAGTTGTTGCCGTAGCCGGCGCGATTCCATTCGGCCCTTTCGGGCTGGGCGTTGCCATTCATGTCGGTGGCGCGCGCGCGGATGGTGACTGAAACTGATGAATCGAGTGGCGCGCTCAGCTCCCACAAGCGCCACGAATATGGGACCGGCTCGCCGAGCAGCACAGCCTCCATCCAGTCGGAGTCATCGACGCTTACCTCCACCGACCTGATCGGGGACGATCCCGACCACGCCACTCCGCGGATGGCCAGGGCGTCCGCCTCGACCACCTCGCCGTCGGCAGGGTGCGTGATCACGGAGCGGACCAGCTGCCGGCGCACCGGTCCTCTCACCACCTTGCCGCCTCGCTCCCACTCGAAAACGTATTTGTCGATCTGAAACTCGCCGGCAAAAGGGTGATCGATCAGCTCCATCTCCGACAGCCACTTGACGGATGCCATGCCATACCAGCCGGGCACGATCAGCCGCAACGGGTACCCGTGCAGACCGTTCAGCGGCTCGCCGTTCATCGCGTAAGCGAGCAGCGCCAGGCCGTTGCCGGCTTCGTCGAGAGTGAGGCTCCGTTCGAATCCATCGGCCCCGCGAAACACGATCTCCCTCGCGGCCGGCTGGACGCCCACCGCCTCCAGGATCTGAGCCAGCGGCACACCGGTCCAGTCAGCGGTGCCCACCGCGCCGAGACCCCACTGCTCGCCCCCGACCTTCGGATCCAGCAGCGATCGTCCGTTGCCGGCGCACTCCAGCGTGACCGGCATCGTGTGCGGGGACATCTCGAGAATCTCGGGGAGGCTCAGGGACAACGAGACAGCCACCTTGCCGCCCACCGTCAGCCGCCACGCGGCAGCGTCCGGCGCGGGCGTTGGGAAGTGGCTCCGGATGTAAAAGCGCTCGGTGGGCACGATGGTTTCGTCCGCGAGGGCGGACAGCCTCGTTTCGCAGTTGAGCGGTTCCGCGCGGAGCACGGTGAGGTCGTCCGAAGGCCCCGCGGGGCGTGCTTCATCCATCATCTGGCTTCGCCTAGACCGTAGCGCAAACGCGTGCGCGCGCTCGGCGGACGGTCAGACGCTGTGGCCGGACTCCTTCACGTGCTCTTGGAGTGCAGGCTTTTCGCCCGGCGGCGTGGCCGTCGTGACCGGAACCGGAGTGATGATCGTGCTGCGCTTGCCGAATCCGTCTCTGGGCGGCATCAGCTTTCGCCGCTCGGGGTACGTGGCGATCAGCAAGAGGCTGAAGGCGAGCCCGAAGATGACAGGCCCCAGGTGAAATTGCGCACGCCACAGGAAGTACGAACCGGCCTCGAAGGCCAGCACGACGAACCCGTACAGGATTCCGGCGCGCACCCAGCCTAGGTTCGCGGCCGGGTTGATCGCCGCGGCCATGAGCCCGATCCCAAGGACCGCGCCCGCGGCCGAGGCGTGGGTCCCGACCTCCTGGTCGAGCGGCAGAAGCGAGGTGCCGACCAGCGATACGGCAGCCCCGCCGACCATGCCCATGCCCATCAGCAGCATGCCGATGGTCAGCAAAAGGCGTCGCATCCCGCGACTCTATATGGCCGAACCGCCCGCCGTCACGATGTTTAGACTCCAATTGATGACCAACGACGTTCACATCACGCCCGAAGGGCTGGAAGCGGTGCGCAGGGAGCTGGACGAGCTCACCACCGTATGGCGGCCGAACATCGTCTCCAAGATCAAGGCCGCCCGCGAGCTCGGCGACCTCTCTGAGAACTTCGAGTACCACGCCGCCAAGAACGAGCAGGGAATGAAGGAGGCGCGCATCAAGGAGCTCGAACAGATCATCAAGAATCACGTGCTGATCGAGCCCAGGGCGGCGACCGGCGTCGTGTCGATGGGCAGCACGGTGCGCTTCAGCGAGGACGCCCAGGACGAGGAGACGTACCGCATCGTCGGGCCGGCCGAGGCCGACCCCAAGGCAGGCCGTGTCAGCTACGAGTCCGCGCTCGGCAAGGCACTGATCGGCCATCGCGTCGGGGAGAGCGTCGAGATCAAGACCCCCAACGGCGCGTACAGCGTCCGCATCACCCGCATTGAGTAGCTCCGCCGTCGCCACGAGCCGGCTGGCGGACCTCCGCCGGTGGATGGCCGGACACCACGTCGACGCCGCCTACATCACACGACCTGTCTCGATCGCCTACCTCACCGGCTTTCACGCCGAGCCGTTCGAGCGTCTCATGGCCCTTGCCGTCCGTCCCGATCGCGCCACCTTGATCGTGCCCGCCATCGAGCGCCAGAAAGCCTCCGCGCACGCCGACCAGGCCGACGTCGTGGCGTGGCGCGACGGTGAGGATCCCTACGCGCTCGTCAGCGAGGCGCTGGACAAGTGCGCCGACGTCGCCGTGGAGAAGGAGCACCTCAGCGTCAACGCGGCGGAGATCCTTTCGGCGCGGACAGGCGTGAGCGAGATGGTCGACGCGAGCCACGAGATCCGGCGGCTGCGGCGCAGGAAGAGCGAGGCGGAGGTCGAGCTCCTGCAGCGCGCGGCGGCGATCACGGATGCGGCGGGCGACGAGGTGTTCTCCAGCCTTCGCGCGGGGCAGACTGAGCTCGCCATCTCGGTGATGCTCGCTACCGCGATCGGTGAGCTGGGCGGCACGCTCTCATTCGAGAGCCTGGTTCAGTCGGGTCCCAACTCGGCGCTCCCGCACCTGCGCCCGACCACGCGCAGCATCGAGCCGGGTGACTTCCTGCTCCTCGATTTCGGCGCTGCATTCGAGGTTTACAAGGCGGACACGACCCGGATGGGAGTTGTCGGCGAACCAAGCGCCCGGCACCGCGAGATTCACCAGCTCGTGCTCGACGCGCACGACGCCGCAATCGATGTGGTCAAGGCCGGCATACCCGCCGGCGACGTAGATGCGGCCGCGCGAGCGGTCATCGAGGCGGCGGGCTACGGCGATCGGTTCTTCCACCGCGTCGGCCATGGCCTGGGCCTCGAGGAGCATGAAGACCCCAGCGTCGATCCCGGCTCGACCATGGTGCTCGAGTCAGGCATGGTCTTCACCATCGAGCCCGGGATCTACATCCCCGGCTGGGGCGGCGTGAGGATCGAAGACGACCTGGTCGTCGAGCAGGACGGCTGCCGCGTATTGACCAAGGCCGACCGATCGCTGCGCCACATTCCTCAGCGTTAATGCCCGGGATGCTGGCGCCAGGCATGCGCCGCACGGCGCAGAGGACGATGGTCTACAACGCGATCCTCCGGCTGGGCGGGCACTGCACCGCGGACGAGATCACCTCCGAGCTGCACAAGACCAAGCCCGGATTCCCTCGCAGCACCGTGTATCGAGCGCTCGAGGCGCTGACCGCGTCGGGCTCGGTCTACGCGGCGCACCTCGGTGAGGGCCCGACGCACTACGAGCTCGCCAGCGGCGACCACCACCACGCCGTCTGCCAGGTGTGCGGCGGCGTACTGCACATCCAGGAACAGGTCGTCAGCGAGCTCGAGGCGCACCTGCAGGAGGGGCATCGATTCCGGCCTGTGCGCACCGAGGTGCTGGTCGTCGGCGTGTGCGACGAGTGCTCGCGGAACCCTGGCAAGCCACATGCTCGACGAAGGACGATCGACGATCATCACCGCGCCGGCTGAGGCGCCCCCCGGCTCCTGATACAGTGGCCGCGACGGCCACAACTTCGATTTGACGAGAGGGCGAATATGGAATCGAAAATCGTCGGCACCGTGATGCCGGTCCTCGAGCTGAACATGCAGCCGAACGACAAGGTCTTCGCCGAATCAGGGGAGCTGGGCTGGATGTCTATGGCGGTCCAGATGGCCACCTCAACATCGGCGGGGGGCCAGCAGGGCGGTTTGTTCGGCGCCCTGGGCCGGGCCATCGCCGGCGGCACCTTCTTCATGACCGAGTACACGGCGGTCGGCGGACCCGGGCTACTCGCCTTCTCCGCCAAGCTGCCTGGCCAGATCCTCCCGATGGACATAGCGCCGGGCCAGGGCTACATGGTCCACCGCCACGGGTTCATGTGCGCCGAGATCGGCGTCCAGTTCTCGATCGGTTTCCAGCAGCGCCTGGGCGCCGGCGTCTTCGGCGGCAACGGTTTCCGCATGCAGCGGCTGCAGGGCCAGGGCCGGGCATGGGTGGAGCTCCACGGCGAGGTGGTCCCCTACGACCTGCAGGCCGGCAACACGCTGCGTGTGCACCCGGGCCTGGTCGGGATGTTCCAGGAGTCCGTCCAGTTCAACATCACGACCGTGCCCGGGATTCAGAACGCGCTCTTCGGCGGTTCCGGGCTGTTCCTTGCGACGCTGACGGGGCCAGGACGGGTGTGGCTGCAGTCGATGTCCATGCAGCACCTGGCGCACGCGATCCAGGAGTACCTGCCGAAGGCAGGGTGAGACGGCTCGGCTAGTCAAGGAGGACGCGAGATGGCGAAGTACCTGGTCCAGGGCTCGTATACCGAGGATGGCGTCAAGGGCGTCATCAAAGAGGGGGCCAGCGGCCGCCGTGAAGCGGTGACCACCGCGATGAAGGCGGTGGGCGCCAAGCTCGAGTCGATGTACTTCGCGTTCGGCGGGTCGGACGTCTTCGTGATCTTCGACGCCCCGGACAATGTGACCGCGGCATCGCTGGTTCTCGCCATCGCCGCCACCGGAACCATAAGCCTCGAAACAACCGTCCTGATCACCGTGGAGGAGATGGACCAGGCGACCAAGAAGGTCATTTCGTACCGCGGCGCGGGACACTAGGGGATCGTTCGCGGCGTGGCCGACCGCTGGCTGACGTTCGACTGCTTCGGGACGCTGATCGATTGGCGCCATGGGATCCGCACCACCGGGGAGCTGCTTTTCCCGGGACGCGGATCCGACTTCCTCGACGCATACATCGGCCTGGAAGCCGAGGTCGAGGCCGAGGGCTCGTTCAAGCGCTACCGCGCGGTCCTGGCCGAGACGACGCGCCGCGTGGCGCAGCGCCTGCTGCTCGAGCTCAAGCCGGACGACGCGACGGCGCTGGTGTCGACGATTCCCTACTGGCCGGCGTTCGCGGACGTCGGCCCGGCGCTGGGCGAGCTGCGCCACGAAGGTTGGAAGCTGGCGCTCCTCACCAACTGCGATCGCGACCTCATCGCCCTGACCCAGCGGCGGCTGCCTGTTCCGTTCGACGCCGTCGTCACAGCGGAAGACGTTTCAGCGTACAAGCCGGATCCGGCGCACTTTCTGCTGTTCCAATCCACCTTTGGCGCCTCGGCCGCGACGTGGATCCATGTCGCCCAGAGCTACTTCCACGACATCAAGCCGACCCATGAGCTCGGCATCGCCCGCATCTGGGTCAACCGGCAGGGCCAGAAGGACGACCCTGAACTGGCCGACGCGGTGATCCCGGGTCTGGCCGATCTGCCGGCCGCGGTGAGCCGCCTGGTCAGCGCTCGCCGGTGAAATCGGCAAGGTCCACGCCGGCGCGGTAGACGCGGCGCGCGGGGCCTGACTGGACCAGGTTGCCGGATGCCTCGCGGCGAATGGCGAGGTTGCCGCCAGGCATCTGGATCGTGACGTGGTCGTCGACCAGGCCTTCCCGCATGCACGCTGCCGCCACGGCGCTCGCGCTGGTCCCGGACGCCAGGGTGTAGCCGGCGCCCCGCTCCCAGATCTCGACGCGCACGCGCGCGCGATCAATCACCTCGCACAGCTGGACGTTGGTCCGCTCCGGGAAGACATGGTGGCGCTCGAGGTAGGGGCCGACCTCCAAGCAGCGCTCCTTGGTCACAGGCTCGCCGAACACGACGCAGTGCGGGTTGCCGACCGAGACCAGCACGGCTTCCACGCGCCCTGCCGGCGTATCGATGTGGACCCGCCCCGGTTCGCCCTCAAACGTGGCGGGGAGGTCGGATGCCTTGAAGGATGGCCGGCCGATATCGATCTGCGAGACGACCTCGGGGCCGCGGCGGGCGAGCACAGTCACCGAGTTGGCCCGATCCGCGGTACGGAGCTCGAAGCGATCGCCGGCGCCGTGCTCGAGGACCGCGTGGGCGGCCGTAATGCGCAGCCCGTTGCCGCTCTTCTGCGCCTCGGAGCGGTCGGGGTTGAAGATGCGCACGCTCATGGCCCTGGGGTCGAACGCCAGGAGTCCGTCGGAGCCCAGGCCGAAGTTGCGGTCGCACAGGGTGGGCAGGAGCGGCACGATCTCGTCGAGGCGCGCAGGGAGGTCCAGGACGAGGTAATCGTTGCCCAACGCCTGGTACTTAATGAGATCGATTCGCACTAGGAAGCCGCCCTCACCGGAATCATCGTCCCCCATCCTGGGTTGTCATAAGATGTCGTGAATATGCAGGATCTCAGCTGGCCTGCCCAGCGCCTGGTTCACATTCCGGCCTGCTTCTGTAGCTAGTCCGGCGGTTCGCTCGCGCCGTAAGCGCGCCCGTCCGCCGCGGTTTCGACCGATTCGTTCATCCGACCGTTTGAAATTTTGCATTTCCTGGAGGGATTGAAATTGAGCTCATCGACACAAACCAAGGCCCTGGTCAGCACCGAATGGATCGCCGACCACGCCAAGGACACCGGCGTCCGGCTGGTCGAGGTCGACGTGGACCCGAAGGCCTATGAGGGCGGCCACATCGAAGGCGCCGTCGGCTGGAACTGGCGAAAGGACCTCCAGGACCAGCTGAACCGCGACATCGCGAGCAAGGAGGCCCTGTCCAACCTGCTCGGCCAGAGCGGCATCTCGCCGGACACCACGATCGTGCTGTACGGCGACAACAACAACTGGTTCGCCGCCTACGCGTACTGGGCGCTGAAGTACTACGGCCATGACAAGGTGCAGCTGGTCGACGGCGGCCGCGTCAAGTGGGAGAAGGAAGGCCGCGCCTACAGCACGGACGTCCCCAGCTACCCCGCCACGGACTACAAGTTCCGCGGCTCGCCGAAGGAAGACCTTCGCGCCTATCGCGACCACGTCGCCTCCAAGCTCGGCAAGGCCGGCCTGGTCGACGTGCGATCGCCCAAGGAGTACTCGGGTGAGCTTCTGGCTCCGGAGAACCTGCCGCAGGAAGGCGCGCAGCGCGGCGGCCACATCCCGACCGCGGTCAGCATCCCCTGGGGCACCGCGGTCAACACCGAGGACGGCACCTTCAAGAGTGTCGACGAGCTCAAGGAGATCTATGGCGGCAAGGGCATCGTGTCCAACAAAGAGGTGATCGCCTACTGCCGCATCGGCGAGCGCTCGGCTCACACATGGTTCGTCCTCAAGGAGCTTCTCGGTTACCCGGACGTGAGGAACTACGACGGCTCGTGGACTGAGTGGGGCAGCTCGATCAAGGCGCCCATCGAGAAGTGAGCGGAGCCAACGTCGTCGACCACTCGGCGCTCAGGGTCAACCAGGCCGGGATCGTGGCGACCGTGCTCGTTGCGTTTCTCGGCAGCTTTGCCGGGTGGCCTGCGCTCGTTCTGATCCCGCTGCTGGCTGTCGTTCTGCTGGCGGGCACCTTCGACCCCCAGCGCGCCCTGTTCAAGCAGCTTTACTTCATGGTTCTGAAGCCGCGCGGCATCGTCAAGCCGCGCGTTGTGGCGGAAAGCCCCGAACCGCACAACTTCGCCCAGGGCATGGGCGGCGTGGTCACGGCCGTGGCGTCAGTCCTCATCTTCCTCCCGCTCTTGACCCAAGACTTCCGGCCGAGTCCGGTGGAGGTGATCGGGCTCGCTCTCGCGCTCATCGTTGCCGTGCTCGCGTTCGTCAACCTGGCGTTCGGATATTGCGTCGGATGCCAGATCTACTTCCAGCTCGGCAAGCGAGGCTGGATCGGCGCGTGAGCGCACAGCTCTGGGCGCTGGCGGTGGCGGGCGGGGTCGTGCTCGCCGCGGCCTGCCTGGAGGCGGTCCGGTCGTTGGTTGCCCGTCGCTCAGCGGCGAGCGCGAGAGGAGCGGCCGCAGCCGAGCCGTACATCCTCTACTTCACCGGTGAGGGCTGCACCGTCTGCCGCACGCACCAGGAGCCCGCGCTGGCCAGGCTCGGCCCAGTGCGCGTGGACAGGGTCGACGCCATCGTCGACCGCTCGCTCGCCGATCAGTTTCACGTGTACACGCTGCCCACGACGGTCGTGATGTCCGCCGACGGGCGGCCCCTGCACGTCAACTACGGGTACGCCGCGGCGCCCAAGCTCGAACGCCAGCTCGCGGAAGCCCGGACCGGTGGCGTGGGCGTCGCGGCGACCGCATAACCGGGATCGATATCCTGAGGCGGTGATCCGCCGCCTCGCGCTGATCGCGGTCCTTCTGGTCGTCGCGGCCGCCTGCGCGCAGTCGCAGCCAGTCGCGCGCCAGCAATCCATCGTCCTCGGCGCGATCTATCCGCTCAGCGGTCCGCAGGCGCCGGGCGGCAAGGAGGAGCTGGCGGGAGTGGAGGCGGCGTTGCAGGCCGCCGAGGCGGGTGGCGCTCCGAGAATCCGGCTGCAGGTCATCGACGCCACGACGCCGCAAGCCGCGAGTGACGCAGTCGATTCGCTGGTGCGCACCTTTCACGTCCCCGCGATCCTCGGCACGTATGGCAGCACCCTTTCGGTCGTGGCCGCGGCGCGAGCCGAGCAGCTGAAGACCGTTTACTGGGAGACCGGCGCCGTGGCCGACCCGATCACGGCGCAGCGCCACTACGTGTTCCGCACGGTGGCGACCGGTAGTGCGCTGGGACGCATGGCGGTGAACTTCACCCACGACGTGCTCATCCCCGCGGACAAGCTCACGGCGCCGCGCGCGGTGATCGTGAGGGTGGACGACGTCTACGGGCGCTCGGTGGGCGGCGGGGAACAGCAGCTCGCGCAGACCCTGGGCATCGACGTGGTCGACGTCATCGATTACAACCCCATCGCATTCAATCCCGACGCCATCGCCGCCCGGCTCGCGGAAGACAGGCCGGATCTCCTGTATGACGTCAGCTATCTGAACGACGGAATTGCGATCTGGCAAGCGGTGCTGCGGCACCACGTGCCGTTGAAGGGGGCGATCGGGACGAGCTCCGCATTCTGCATGCCGCTGTTCGGCCAGCTTCTTGGGCCGGCTGCCATCGGCGTGTATGCGGCGGACAAGCCTGACGCCACCATCAGCCCGGCGGCTCTTTCCCCCGCCGGTGAGGCGCTCCTGACCACCGCGCGCTCCGTCTATTCGCAGAGCAATGCGGGCGCCTCGATGGAGATTCCGGCAGTCGCCGGATTTGTCGGCGGATGGACCCTGTTCCATGACGTGCTGCCGAATTTGGTGGGCCAGGTGAACGCCGACGCGATTCGCGTCGCGGCCTTGCAGGTGGACGTACCCGTGGGGGACAGCATCAACGGCGGCGGGGTCAGGTTCGCCGGCGCCGGCGCTCTGGACGAGGGGCAGAACACGCGCGCGGCGGCCGTGGTCGGCCAGTGGCAGGCGGTCGGGGTGATGAGGATCGTGTACCCGGCCGCCTACGCGACCGGTACGGCTCTGATTCCTTCGCCCGGCAGCAACGCCGGGTGATCCTGGTGCCCCTGGCCCTGATCCTGGGGGCCGCCCTCGGATTGACCCTGCGCAACCACGGCCGCGCCGTCACGGCGGTCGCGCTGGTGACACCGCTGCTCTCGGTGGCGGCGCTGGTTGTCCAGTTCATCCCGGGAGGGGCCGAGGAGTGCACCAGCACTCTCGACGGGTCGATGGTGTGCCACGTGGTCGCGGCGGTGTCCGGCTGGTCGGGACCGCTGCCCTACGCGATCGCGGGCTGCTTGGTCCTGCTGGCTTGCGCGCCGCTCGTCAGCGCGCGCACGGGGGCCTGGCCGGTGTCGGCCGTATCAGCCGCGCTGCAGGCGGTTCCGCAGGTGATCAGCTTCGGCGGTTTTGTCGCCTGGGGTCCGGCACTGCTGGCGACGGTGGCGGTGACGTTCGCGATCGCATGGTCGAGACACAGGCGCTCGACGGTATACCTGCCGGATACCGAGGGTCCGCGCCCCGCACCCTAGCCCTCGCTCGCCGTGGGTGCTCGTTTACGCCCCTCTCCCTAGCCCTCTCCCCGATGGGGAGAGGGGAGTGCAGCGGCTCCTCTCCTAGCCCTCGCCCCCCTCCAGGCTGCGCTGGACCAGGGTTATGTCCATCCAGCGGTCGAACTTGTGGGCCGCGTCGCGAATCGTGCCGACCGTCTCGAAGCCGTGGCGCGTGTGCAGGGCGAGACCGGGCCGGTTATCCGTGGCGATCGTCGCGACGATCGTTCGATAGCCGAGGCCGCGGGCTTCGGTGATCAGCTCGGTCAGCAGCGAGCGACCGATGCCCCGGCCCTGGTGGACGGGGTCGACGTAGACCAGGTCCTCCACGATGTCGAACCCGCGCTGATTCCAGGGAAACAGGCGCGCCCAGCCGACGACGCCGGTCTCATCGGTTGCGACGAGCAGCTTGGACCGCTTGCCGTGCGCCTCCCACCACTCTGCCGCCTCCTCGGTGTCCAGAGGCTCGGAGTCGATGGTGGCGAAGGTCTGGTTGACGGCCCAGTTGTAGATCCCGACGATCGCCCGCAGGTCATCGTGGGTCGCCGCCCGGATGGTGAACTCGCTGCTGCTGTTCGGCCTGGCTCGCGCCTTGGCAGCACTCCCGTCCTTGCGAGCCGGAACGCTCGCTTTCGCCATGGGAATCATTATCGCTGCCGGATTCCCGAGACGGTCTGATACGTTCCCGGCCGTGAGGCCTCTGGTCCGGACGCCCCTTCCAGGCCCGAAGGCGGCCGAGCTGATCGCCAGGGATGCGAAGGCGATGTCGCCCAGCTTCACCCGCTCATACCCCTTCGTCATGGAACGCGGCGAGGGCTGCTGGGTCACCGATGTGGACGGCAACCGGTTCCTCGACTTCACCGCGGGAATCGCGGTCAACTCGACGGGCCATTCCCACCCCAAGGTGGTCGCGGCGGTCGAGGAGCAGGCGCGGCGATTCCTGCACATGTCGGGGACGGATTTCTATTACCGCTCGGAGATCGAGCTCGCGGAGCGCCTGGAGGCCAGGATCCTGCCCGGCACGCCGGCCAAGGTGTTCTTCACCAACTCCGGCGCCGAGGCGATCGAGGGTGCGATGAAGCTCGCCCGGTTCACGAGCGGCCGCCCGAGCTACATCGCATTCATCGGCGCCTTCCACGGCCGCACGTTCGGCGCCCTGTCGCTCACGGCCTCCAAAGCGAGCCAGCGGCGCCGCTTCGCGCCGCTTCTGTCGTCGGTCTTCCACGCGCCGTTTCCCAGCCCGTCGCGCGGCGTGACGACAGATGAGAGCATCTCCCGAATCGAGGAGCTCTTCGCCACCGTCGCGCCGCCGGAAAGCGTCGCCGCGGTGTTCGTCGAGCCGATTCAGGGCGAGGGCGGCTACCTGGTGCCGCCCGACGATTTTCTGCCTCGCCTGCGCGAGCTGACCAAGAAGCACGGCATCCTGCTGGTGGCTGACGAGGTCCAGTCGGGCATGGGTCGCACGGGCAAGCTGCTCGCCATCGAGCACTGGGACGTCGAGCCGGACATCGTCTGCCTGGCCAAGGGCATCGCCTCGGGCCTGCCCCTCGGCGCGTTCATCGCGCGGGCGGAGCAGATGAGCTGGCCACCTGGATCGCATGGCAGCACGTTTGGCGGCAACCCGATCGCCTGCGCCGCCGGCATCGCGACGCTGGATCTGATCGAGGACGGGCTCATGGAGAACGCCTCGCGCGTGGGCGCCATCCTGCAGGACGGGCTGCGCGAGATCGCCGCCACGCACAGCCAGGTCAGCGACGTCCGCGGCATGGGGCTGATGCTGGCGATCGAATTCAGGACGCCGGACCAGGCCTCCCAGCTCGTGCAGGCCGCGTTCGAGCGAGGACTGCTGCTCCTGACCGCGGGCACGCGCGCGGTGCGATTGAGCCCGCCGCTCGTGCTGAACCCGGACGAGGCCACCACCGGCCTGGAGCTGATAGCCGCAGCCCTGGGCACCTGAGCGCGTCAGTGCTGAGGCGCTGACTCCACCACCGCGTCGGCGATCGCCTGCATCCCGCCCGCCGCCGCGCGATCGTCAGCCGGCAGCGAGGCCGAGGTCGCCGAGGTCGTGGAGCGCTGGTCGTCGAGGACCTTGATCGTCGCGTCGACCTGGTCCAGGACCGGCGTCGCCGAGACGCCGGCGAGCCTCGAAAATTGCGCGACGAATGTCTCGCGGAGGATTTTCGTCGATGCGGCATCTCCCTTTGACGCGTATCCGGCCAGCGCCCCATCCCTCGCCGCCCATAGAACGTCGAACTGCGTCCCGGTCGCGGTGCCGAACAGGTCGCTGAACGTGGTGCCGAGAGAGTCGGCGTTGGCGGCCAGGGCGGTGGTCGCCGCCGATTGGTCAGCGACCGCGACCCGCACGGTCGCATCGCCGGCCATCGTCGCGAGATAGGCGTGCTCCTGCAGCAGCATGTTCAGCGTGACGCGGCGGTCGACCGCCGGAACGGACGCATTGCCCGGGAATTTGTCGGGAAATTTCTGCGCGATCCGCGGCGCGAGGGCGTCACCGAGGCGGGTCGACTGCAGGTAGGCCGTGTGCAGGTCCGGAAAGGTCGACCCCGGTTTCTGGGCGAACTGGTCATCGATGAAGGCCTTGTCCTCGAGGACCTGCTGCGTCAGCAATTGGGTGACGGGGTCGAGCGGAAGCTGCGTCAGGTCGGTGATCAGCTGCGCGAGCTGCGGCGCGAAACCGTTGACGAGCCCGGACATCGCCCCGTTGGCCTTCGACTGGTTATGGGTGACGACCCCGATGGAATAGTCGACCAGGTATCCGTTTTCGACAGTCCACGCCTGCGAGAACTGGTCGGCGGCGGTGTTGCCGAGTGCGGCGCGCATGACATCCGCGAGGTCCGAACCGTTGGTGGTCAGCAAGGTGGTGTAGCCGGCATACGAATCCGAGTGGTTGACGGCCGCCGCGGATTGTTTGGCCGTCAAAAGCACCTGTTCGCCGAGCAGGAGGTCTAGATGCGTGCGGAGGTCTGCCGCCTGCGAGTTCGCGGGATTGCCCGAAGTTGCGGGCGAGGCCGTCCTGGCCGCCGACGATGTCGACGAGCCTGGCGAACTCGTGCACGCGAGCAAACCGAGGGTGGCGGCGACCAGCGCGATGAATTTCAACCCTTTGCCATCGTAAAGCCGTCTTACGATGATGCGACCTTGACCGAATGGCTGCTGGTTGACGGATCGAGCGCGATCTTCCGCGCGTTCTATGCCATCCCGCAGACGATGCGCGGGCCTGACGGCGCGCTGGTCAACGCGGTGCGCGGATTCATGGACAACCTGGCGCGCCATATCACCGACCGCAAGCCGCGCCACGTCGCGGTGACCACCGACGAGGATTGGCGGCCCGACTGGCGGGTCGCGCTCATCCCCGGGTACAAGGAGCACCGGACCGCCGAGCCGATACCCCCGGCCCTGATTCCGCAGATGCCGATCATCATGGATTGCCTGGCCGCCGTCGGAGTGGATGCGGTCGGTCTCGAGGGATATGAGGCCGAGGACATCATCGCCTCGATCGCCTCGAGGGTCAGCCCGCCCATCGAGATCTACAGCGGCGACCGCGATCTGTTCAGCCTGATCCGGGACCGCGAGGTGATCGTCCTGTACCCGGAGAAGGGCGGCCTGGCAGTGGTCGACGAGGCGGAGGTCGAGCGCCGTTACTCGATTCCGGGGCGATCCTATTCGGCTTTCGCCATTCTTCGGGGCGACCCCTCCGACGGCCTGCCCGGGTTGGCCGGCTTCGGGCCGAAGAAAGCGGCGGACCTCGTCCGCCGGTACAAGTCGATCGACGCCATGCTCGAGGCCGGGCTCTTTCGGACTTCGGACGCCGAATACCTGGAGAAGGCGCAGCGCGTGGTGCTGCCGGTTGCGGACCTCAAGATCGAGATGCCGCGCGGCCGAAGGGACCGGTATCCCGAGCATCCGCAGCGGGTCGAAGAGCTTGCCGCGCGATACGGCATCGCCAGCTCGTTCGAGCGCCTGGTCAAAGCGCTCGAGACCATGCCCGAGCTTACAAACGCCTGATTTTCAGCGATCAGTGAGCTGACAATCGCCGGCCAACGTAGGGCCTGCTGTGACGCTCACCTGGATCCGGTTCCGCCGCCGCCGCTCCGGCCGCTACATGATGTTGGGTCGTGGAACCGGGGCTCTGCGCCAACTGCAAGCATTCCCGAAAGGTGCCCGCTCGGCGGAGCACCTTCTGGATGTGCGCGCGCTCGCTGACGGATCAGTCATTTCCGCGCTATCCGAGGCTCCCGGTTCTCACCTGCCGCGGATACGAAACGCTGGAGACTAAGCAGCCGCCACCCGCATGAGGGCCATGGGATAACCCGCTGCCGGACCGAACGTCGTGCCGACGGCACCGGTCGATATCGAGATCGGGGCGATGATGCCGCTGTCACTGAGCGCGTAAAGGGTATTTCCGTCGGGGCTCAAACCGAGGCCCCAAATCGTTGAGCCGCCCAGTGCATGGTTACGAACCTGAAGTGTCGTCGTGTCGATCCAGACGATGCCTGAGCCGCCGGCCGCCACCAGCGTTTTGCCGTCGCGGCTCAACACCGCGGCGCTGGAGCCGAGCTCTTTGGCCTCGACGTTCGGGATGAGCAGGCCGGCTGGGCTCGAGGTGAGCGACGTGAAGTGCGATGTGCGGGTCACCGTCTGGCTGCTGGTGTCGATCTCGCTCACGACTCCAACGGCGGCGTTGACCGCGTAGAGGGTGGAACCATCAGGCGTCAGCGCGAGCGACCAGTCGAACTCGGCGCCGCCATTCGCTGATCCGTAGCCCGAGCCTGGCAGATTGATGCACCTTGCGCTCGGTCCCCGCAGGTCGAGGGCGTGGACGAAAGGAACATCGTTCTGCCGGACGTAAACGCTGTACAGCGAGTTGCCGTCTGGCGACGGAACGCCCGAAATGCGAGTCCCGGCCATGGCCTCGGTCCCGTCGGTCTTGTCGAACACGACCATCGAGTTGAGCTGGCCGGCGGCGACGTCGACCATGCGCACCCTGTAGCTCGCCCCTGACAGATACTCGATCAGATAGAGGCGCTGGCCGTCGTCGCTGATCGCGTCGAACGTGAAGTCGCCGTCAAGGTCGATGCGTTTCGGCGGCGAAGCGTAGGTCGTGTCGATGACGATGAAGTGCGTGACCCTTGGAAAGAGGCTTGTTGTGTTCTGCAGCGTGAGCCACCGGCCGTTGTGGGACAGCCCGCCCGGGATTCCGCTCACCGTGGCGGGAGGCAGCGCGTAGTAGCCGGGGAGCTGAATCCGGTGCAGGGTCGCCCCGGTCTGTGGATCGGTGTCCACCAGGGTGTTAGAAACCACGGAATAAAGGTGCCTCCAGTCCGGAGAGGGTGTGCCGAGTGGGAGGGTGCGCACCGCTGCATGGGACTGCGAATCGATGACCGCGATCTGCGTCTGCTGCAACGTGGCCTCGTACAGCTTGTCGCCGCCACCCACCGGAGGTGCGAATCCGACTGGCTTTCCGCAGGCCGCCACCATGACCACACAGCCGAACGCTGCCGCCAGACCTCGCATTCCTGTCATCTCGCATCCCATACACCGGCCGGGACGCGTAGGTTCCTAAAGCGAGCCTGCGATCTCCAGCGCTTGCGCCTTGGTCAGGTTGCCCTCGATGCGGACGATCGTTCCGTTGTCGTCGAGGATCAATACGTTCGCCGCGAGTCGCATCGTCTCGTTGCGTATGTTGCCTTGCGCATCGAGGAAGAAGAAGACGTTCTGTGCGCCGGCGATCCAGTAGCCCTGGTGGCCGGCGACCGTCACCACTTCAAACGTGGATGTCTGGCCGATCATCTTGCCGAAGAAGTTCGCATCCACGGAACCGCGCGCCTCGGTGATCAGCACGGCCACACCGGTTTGGGACGCGACCGGGATCCTCGGGCGGGACGCATAGACGAGGGTCACCTCGCCTTGCGGCGGTCCCTCAGGCGGCTGCTGCACGTAGACCTCGTCCGGGGTTGCAAGGGAGGAAGGCAGAGCGACTTTCCAGGCGAGCGCTCTCTGAGCCTTCTGCAGCGTTGTCGCTGAACCAAGCCCGAGGCGCTTGCCCAGCGGGCCCGGTGGCTGGGGCGATGGCGACGGGACCTGCTGGACGCGCTGGATGATCGTATGCAGGTTTATCCAACCGGCCAGCGCATCGCGAGACGGGGTGTAGGCGAGGGCCGCCGCGACCGCAACCAACACCGCAGCGGCCAGCGCCCAGCGGTATCGGCCGCCCGTTATCGCCCACCAGGGCGGTGTTGCGGCCCGACTTTCCCCGTGAGTGCGGAGGTGCTGGGCGACTCGGGCGGCAAGCTCGGGCGTGGCGGGCCAGTCGATGGCAGTCGCGAGCTCGCCCAGCTGCGTCTCGATATCAGGCACCCGCCACCTCCATGCGCTCGCGCAGGCGGGCGAGGGCCCGCGAGAGCCTCGACTTGACCGTGCCTTCGGGGACGCCAAGCGCAACGGCAGTCTCCTCGCTGCTCAGCTCGAGCAAATATCGCAGCGCGATCACCCGGCGGTCGTCTCCATCCAGCTGGTTCAGCTCTCGGAGCAACGCGCTGTGATCCTCGGCGGCGACGGCCGCCGCCTCGGGGGATGGGACCGCATCCCCCTGGCGGAAGCCCGCGATCAGGCGCAGCTCGAGACCCTGGCGGCGCCCCGAGGACCGGACACGGTTGCGCGCTTCATTGGCCACGATCCGCAGCAACCACGGGCGGGGGTCGGCGCCGGCGCGAAAGCGGTCAAGCGCGCGGTAGGCCTTGATGAAGCCATCCTGGGCGGCGTCCTCCGCCTCGGGCGCTGAGCCCGTTATCACGAGCGCCGTCCGGAACGCGATCTGCTGGTATCGGTGCACGATCTCCTCATAGGCAGCCGTGTCGCCGCGCTGGGCGCGCACGAGCAGCTCAGAATCGCCCGTTGGCCGGCCCTCCATCGGAACGCATCATTTACACCTATCGCCGGGTTCCGGTTCCCCGGACATTGCAACCGGATCGGCAAAGGGCGTGTTTAGGAGGCAGATGGAGGTCAGCGAGCGGGTCTTCGAGCGGATGGTGCACGAACACCAGAACCGGGTCTTCGCCCTGTGCTTCGCTCTGACGGGCAACCGTCACGACGCCGAGGAGGTGGCGCAGGACACGTTCCTGCGTGCCTATCGCGCGATGGTGACCTACCCGCCCGAGCGCGTGCGCGACCTCAAGCAGAAGGCCTGGCTGAACAGGATCGCCATCAACGTCGTGCGCAACCGGGTGCGCGGCCTCAAGCCAAGGTTGGTGGAGCTGAACGGCAGCGAACCCGACAGATCATCGGGGCCGGAGGACGACGCGATGCTCAGGGCCGACATGGAAGACCTCGCGGTTCGAGTGGCCGGGCTGCCGCCTCGCTATCGGGAGGCCGTCGTCCTGCGCCACGTGCAGGAGCTCTCGTACGAGGAGGCGGCGGCCGCGCTCGGCCAGCCGGTGGGCACGGTGAAGGCAAACGTCCATCGCGGATTGAAAATGCTCAGAGGAGACAACGATGACAACCCTGACGACTGATCTGAAGCGGCTAGGCGATGTCAAGGCGCCCGCCGGGTTCGCCGACCGCCTGCTGGCCCATGTTGGGATGGCGGATTCATACGCGCGCTTCGAAACCGTGCTCGGCCCGGTATATGTGGCGTGGAATCGCAATGGGGTGTCCGCCGCGGCGCGCATGGCGTCGGCCGAAGAGTTCGAGAAGTGGTTTCGCAAAGATGTGCGGCGCCAGCTGTCCCAGGCGCCGGCTCCGGCAGACCTGGCCGCCAAGGTGACGGACGAGCTGAACGGCAGGCGGCGTCTGCGGTTCGACCTTCGCGGCTTGACGCCGTTCGAGCAGGCGGTTCTGCGCAAGACGCTCGAGATCCCGCGCGGACAGGTGAGGCCTTACGGATGGATCGCGCGCGAGATCGGCCACCCCGCCGCGGTGCGCGCAGTGGGCACGGCGCTGGCCAACAATCCCATTCCGTATTTCATCCCATGCCACCGCGTGGTGCGCACGGACGGCCACATCGGAAACTACGGCGGAGGCGGGCCGGAGGCCAAGAAGTCGATCCTCACGATGGAGGGCGTGCAGCTGGTCCGTCTCCAGGATTTCGCGCATCGTGGTTATCGCTACGAAGGAGTGCGCACAACCAAGGTGTTCTGCTTCCCGACGTGCTACCACGGCAAGACCGCGAACGAGAGGAACGTCGTGCGATTCCACAACGAGGCGGAGGCACGTGCGGCCGGCTACCGGCCGTGCAAGCACTGCCGGCCGGCTGCCGCCTAATCCTCGAGCGGCGCCACCGTGGCGCCGAGCGCGGACCCCGCGCGATGGTTGCGGTGAGTGCGCGACAAGCCGCCGTCGTAGTTGATCGCCTTGCCGTCGTGGTAGCGCTCGGGGGTGCGATTGCGGTGAGGGGTGTGGCCGTAGACGACCCGCCGCGAGCCCGTGAGCTCGAGCCACCTGTCAAGTCGATCCGGCTGCGTGGCGAAGGCGTTGCGACCGCTGAAGATCTCCCACAGGCGAGCTTCGCCTCCAGAGCTCAAGAGCCTCGCCACCTCGGCATTGATCGCCGCCACAGGGCCAGGCTCGTCGATGGCGATCAGGTCGCGGCAGTCGTCATTGCCGCAGTGCTGCAGGAGGGTGCCGTCCGGGAGCTTCATCAAGGCAGGCCGCTCGCGCATCCAGCGCTGCAGAGCCTCGTCGCTCCCGAGCTCGTGGAGGTCGTGCTGCTGGCCGCCGATTCCAATCCAGAATCCGACGCGCGCCGGGTCCCGCAGCGCCCAGAGCATCGCAACCTCGTGATTGCCGAGCAGCACCTCGGTGTTCGGACGATCGCGCGCGAAGCGCAGCGCGCCGACCCCGAACGGGCCGTAATCGACGAGGTCGCCGAGGAAGATGGTGTGCCAAGCGGTCGCGGGGTAGGGCTTCAACGCCTCGAAGAGGCGCACAAGGTCGCCGTGGACGTCGCCCACGATCAGGACCGGAAGATCCGCATCAGGCATCACCTCGATCGTAATCGGCGGCCGGGAGTGGCCATTTGAGGGTCGGGTAGAATTCAAATCGGTCCGAAGGGGCGTAGCTCAGTCTGGTCAGAGCATCGGTCTCCAAAACCGAGGGCCGAGGGTTCGAATCCTTCCGCCCCTGCCATGTCCTCAATACGAAATGCTCGTAGGTCCGCCGGCAACCAAGACAGCCGCGAGACGAGAAGGACGGCCTCATTTGCCTAGACACACCGTTTCGATAGCCAATTCCCAGGAGCCTCCAAGGTCTGGCGTGTGTACTGCGGATTCGAGAGCGCGACGGGACCTACGGGCCGCCAGGCGCTCTCCCGCAGCGAGAACGGCCCCGGGTCGTGATGGACCAGGGGCCGTTTGTCTTGACTCGCGCCTCAAGCGTCGCGATCGCGATGGTGAGCGCCGGCGGTCGGATAGTTTGCCTGGGCGACGGTTCGGTCTGATCGCCGGGCCAAACCGTCACTTCGGCTGGCCGATAGGGTCCGCCGGTCACATGGAGTCGCGCCACGTCGGGCACCCTGTCCGCCGTTCTAGAAAACCGTCTGGGCCTCCCACTTAGTTTTCGCCGCCCTCTGCCGAAGACTGAGTTATCGGCGCGGCTCTCCAGCTCGTGACTCGTGGTAGCCGCTTGAGGCAACGCGATCATCGGCGAAGCGGCGGGATTCGTAAAATCAAGCGGCCCGGTTAGACTCCATCGGGTCGAAGCGTGGCTTCGAGTCCGGGGGATCTGGGCCGCTAGCTCAACTGGCAGAGCGCCGTGCTGATAACGCGGAGGTACGTGGTTCGAGTCCACGGCGGCCCACCA
>DASXBJ010000143.1:0-5753 GCA_036491755.1 Candidatus Dormiibacterota bacterium | reverse complement strand
CCCAAACCCCGCAGCGAGCGCGTCGCCCAGGCCGGCGATATGGTGGTCCACGCGAATCCTCATGGCCGAGTCAAGGGCGGGCATGAGGAGGCGGTCGCGCTGCAGGTGCTCGTTCATCCTGGCGTGGGTGCGGTACCACCGATACAGCGGACCAAGGACGGACCGAACGCGTCCGGCGGGGTCCTTGACCGTCAGGGCGGAAGTGGGATCGGGCGGGGGGTTTTGCTCCAGCCAGTGGTCGCCGCACGCGGCCAGGAGCTCTTTCTCCTCCGGGAAGTGGTTGTAGACGGTCAGGCGTTGCACCCCGGCCCGCCGGGCGATGTCGGTGACGGTCGTCCGCGCCGGGCCCACCTCGTCGTGCAGTGACGCGGTGGCCTCGACGATGCGCCGGCGTGTGTCGACCTGGCGCTCCGCGCGGCGCTTGAGGACGTACTTTCGATTTTGACTTGACATGGCGTTCAATCATCCTATAGGGTAGCAATCAGTGAGCGGCCTGTTTATTAAAAGGTGGACGAGATGGTAATGAGCACAGCTCGGATCGTCGGACCGCGAGACGGCAAGGCGGGGAGCCTGGGAGGAATCGACGTTCGGTTCCTGATTGACGGGGTCGATTCCGGAGGCGGTTTCGCCCTGGTCGAGCATCCGATGGGGCCGCGTGCCCTGGCCGCCCCGATGCACCGGCACACCCGGGAGGACGAGTACAGCTTTGTTCTCGAGGGCCGCGTAGGAGCCGACCTCGGGGGCGAGATCGTCTATGGCGAGCCGGGGGACCTGATCTTCAAGCCTCGCGGCCAATGGCACACGTTCTGGAATGCCGGTGATGTTCCGGCCCGCATCCTCGAGATCATCTCGCCCGCCGGGTTCGAGAAGTTCTTCGCCGAGTTGACCGAGATGACCGGTCGCAACGAGTTCGACCCCGCTCGTGTGGCGTCACTGGCGGCCGAGTACGGGACCGAGCTCGACCTGACCAGCGTGCCAGGGCTCGTGGCGGCGCACGGGCTCAATTTTCCGGGCCCGCCCCCGTCCTAGCGGCGTGCCGACTTCGGCGTGCCCTCTCCCTGACCCTCTCCCGCTGCGCGGGAGAGGGGAAACTCGGGGCGCGCGTCAGGCGTCGTCCTTGCCGGCTTCCTCCTTGCCGCGGCGGGCGAGCTCGGCGACCACGGTCGGGTCCGCCAGCGTGGTGGTGTCGCCGAGCGGGCGGTTCTCCGAGACATCTCGCAGCAAGCGCCGCATGATCTTGCCCGACCGCGTCTTGGGCAGCTCTGGCGTGAAGACTATGTTCGCGGGCGCGGCGAACTTGCCGATCACCTTGCCGACGTGGTCGCGCAGCTCGCGAAGCATCTTCGGCGAGCCGTCCTGGCCGCCCTTGAGGGTGACAAACGCAACGATGGCCTGGCCTGTTTGCGCGTCATTGCGGCCGGCGACGGCCGCCTCCGCCACCGCTGGGTGGCTGACGAGCGCGCTCTCGATCTCGATCGTCGAGATGCGGTGACCCGACACGTTCATCACGTCGTCGATGCGGCCGAGCAGCCAGAAGTCCCCATCCTCGTCGAGGCGCGCGCCGTCGCCGACGAAGTAGATGTCCTTCCACCGATCCCAGTAGGTCTTCTGGTAGCGATCGGGGTCGCCGTAGATGCCGCGCAGCATTGCCGGCCACGGTTTGCGGATGACAAGGTACCCGCCGCCGCCCGGCGGAACCTCTTGACCCTCGTTGTTGAAGACGGCGGCGTCGATGGTGGGAAACGGCTTGGTCGCCGATCCGGGTTTGAGGGTGGTGATGCCCGGTAGCGGGGTGATGAGGATCATTCCTGTCTCGGTCTGCCACCAGGTGTCGACGACCGGGGTGCGGTTGCCGCCGATGTGCTCGCGGTACCAGACCCACGCTTCGGGGTTGATGGGCTCGCCGACGCTGCCGAGCAGGCGGAGGGAGCTGAGGTCGTGCTTGGCCGCGAACTCCGGACCCCATTTCATGTGGGTGCGAATCGTGGTGGGCGCGGTGTAAAGGATGTCCGGCTTGTACCGCTCGACGATCTTCCACCAGCGGTCCTTGTCCGGGAAGTCGGGCGTGCCCTCGTAGATGATCCCCGTCGTCCCGTTCGCCAGTGGGCCGAAGACGATGTAGCTGTGGCCGGTCACCCAACCGATGTCGGCCGCGCACCAGTAGATGGAGTCCGGCTTGACGTCGAAGATGTAGTGGTGGGTGGTCGCCACCCCGACCAGGTATCCGCCGGTGGTGTGGATGATGCCTTTGGGCTTGGCGGTGGTGCCGCTCGTGTACAGCAGGTAGAGGAGGTCCTCCGACTCCATGGGCTCGCAGGGGCATGATTTCGGGTCGTCGCTCACGCCCTCGAGCACGTCGGACGCCCAGACGTCGCGACCCTCCTTCATATGGACGTCGCCGCCGGTTCGCTTGACCACCAGGCAGGTTTTGACCGTCGGCGAACTTTCCATCGCGGCGTCGGCGTTGGCTTTCAGAGGGACGCGGTTGCCGCGACGCCAGCCCTCGTCCTGCGTGATGAGGATCTCGCACTTCATGTCGTTCAGCCGGCCCGACAGCGACTCGCCGCTGAAGCCACCGAAAACAACCGTGAACGGGGCGCCAATTCTTGTGCAGGCGAGCATGGCCACCGGCAGCTCCGGGACCATGCCCATATAGATCCCGACGTGGGTGCCCTTCTTGACCCCGAGCTTCTTCAGTCCGTTGGCGAACCCGACCACCCTGCGCTGGAGCTGGGCGAACGTTATCGCGTGGCGGTCATCCTCCGGCTCGCCCTCCCAGTAGAAAGCGACCTTGTCCCGATGCCCGGCCTCGACGTGGCGGTCGACGCAGTTGTAACAGACGTTGAGCTTGCCCCCGATGAACCATTTCGCGTACGGCGGTTTCCATTCGTACAGCTGCTTCCAGGGTTCGAACCAGGTGACCCGCCTGCTCTCGTCGGCCCAGAAGCCGTCGAAGTCTTTGTCGTAGATGTCCGGCTGGGCGTTGGCCTGCTTGCTGAACTCAGGAGACGGCGCATAGCGTCGCTCCTCGACCTGCATGGTCTCGATCGCGTGCTCTTTGTGTGAGTTATCGCTCATGGCCTCCCTCGGTGACCGTCAGGTGCTATTTCCAAATCGATGCGCCGACTGGGAACATCGGAACTGCCCGGCCCGCGTTGGCGACTATGGCGGCCGACGTGTACCAGGCGACCAATGCGGTGACGATCCCCATCCAGCCGCCGATCGACACGAGACCGCTGCCGGCGGCATCTCCGTTGAAGTTGCCCCAGGCCAGCAGGATTTCCGTGACCTCCAGAGTGAGAAACACAAGGAACACCGCCACGTTCTGAGTGCGTGCGGAGATGAGCAGCATGTAGGTGTTGAATATGGCGAAGGCGGTCAGGATCCAAGCGAGCGTTGACGTGACGTCGGTGACGGCGAGCTTGCCCCACAGAACGAGGAACACGGTGGTGGCGACCCCCATCCAGAACGCGCCGTACGTCGAAAACGCAGTGGCGCCGAATGTGTTGCCTGCCTTGAACTCCCACATCCCGGCCGCGAACTGGGCCAACCCGCCGTAAAAGACGGCGAAACCAAAGAACACCAGTAGCGGTTCCCGGGCCACCCCCATGGCGTTGTGAACGCTGAGCAGGAACGTGGTCAGGGCAAAGGCGGCGAGGCCGAGAGCAGCGGGATTTGCGATGGCGACCACAGGCGCGACGGCGGCAGGCTGCGCAACAGTTCTGACTTCAGACATCCCCAAGAGCCTCCTTGAACGCCGAGGAAGCGCCCCGGCGGCCCCAAACCTCCGATAAACATGCTCCGTTGAATTGGTCGTGTCAATCGAGGCTGAAAGGAGTGCGCAAAAGGGGCACAACCGGTCCATGAGGCCGCTAACCTTTGTGCGGGGCGGTCCGCCGGGGGAAATTCGGACAGCCCAGGGGTAAGCACCGATGCAGCCTGGCATCGTCGCGTTGAGGGGGGCGATCACCGCCACTTGGGATCAGGACCTGCGCGCTGTGCGGCAGGACCGCTTCGACATGGGCTCAGGTAAGGAGGCGCTGGCGTTCATCCGGCGTTTCTACTCGCTGATCTCCGAGCTCCGCGCTCCGATCCAGCGAGCGTGGGGACCTGGCGGCCTCGTGCACGTTGCCGACAGCCCGGTCAACGGGCCAGGACCCCGCGTGTCCCAGACCCGCATCAAGCTGCGCAACCACGGCAACATGGTGGCGGTCGAGGCGTTCACGTACGTCGATGGGACGCCAAAGCCGAACCCGTCATTGGGGCTCGACCGCGAGATCAAGGTATCGGAGGTCGGCGCGTTCGCGTTTTCGCAGGAGCTGTACCGGCGCCTGGTCGATTTCCTGCAGGTGGCCTTGAATGTTGATCTCTCCCTGGGCGGTTCGTCGTGGCTGTACGAGCAGGTGGCGGCGAATCACTTTGTCAGCAGCGGCCGGTGGCCTTCGGTGGGCGAGGTGTATCAGCGGGCCACCCGCGACTACCCGGTCGAGGAGAGTTTCGAGCGTGTTATCGCGATGCTTGCGCCCGCGCCGGCGAGCCATGCCGACGGCGCGAATGGGAATGGCAACGGCGCCGGTCCGAGTGGGGAGAGCGAGGTTTCGCTGACCATCGAGCAGCTGCAGAGGTGCCGCGACACGCAGGTCGATCTCGAGAATTTTGTCCAGGTCGTGCGGATGGCGGTGGACGCGGACCAGGAGAGCCGCCTTGTGAGCAGCTCGGACGCCGCGAAGCAGCTCGGCCTGGAGCCGCCCGCGATCATGAAGCTGGGCAGGCTGGTGTCCGTGGCGTCGGAGGTGAGCCGGGAAGGGGAGTTCGCCGCCGACTACTCCCAGTGGACTTTCCTGCCCTCCTACAACGTGCACTTCTTCCGCAGGGTCAACTCGATCGATGACTACCTGGTCGTCGCCGGGACCCTGCTGCCTCGCGCGGCGGTGGAGGGCACCACCACCACGTCGCCGGGAACGGCGTTCAAGGTTGAGGAGGGGCGGTCGCTGCCGGACGGCATCGTCACTTTTTTGATGACTGACGTTGTCGAGTCGACGCCGCTCTGGCTGCAGAGCAGGGCGCAGATGTATGCGGCGATGCGGCGGCACGATCAGCTGTTGACGGCCGCCATCGAGTCCAACGGTGGAATCGTGTTGAAGGAGCGGGGGGAGGGGGACAGCTTTTTTGCGGTGTTCCTTCGCGCCACCGACGCGGTCTCGGCCGCGCTGGAGGGGCAGCGGGCGGTGCAGTCTGAGCCGTGGCCGGATGGGATTGCTTTGAGTGTTCGGATGGCGATTCTCACCGGTGAGGCGGATGCCACGGACCGCGACTACCGGTCGCCCGCGGTGAACCGGTGCGCGAAGCTGCGGCGCCGGGCGGTCGGGAACCAGGTGCTGGTCTCGGAGACGACGTATTCGATCGTGGCGGACATCCTTCGGGGCGATATCAAGTTGGTGAGCGTTGGCAAGCGGATGCTGGAGGGGCACGACAGGCCGGAGGAGGTGTACGTGCTGCGCCACGATGAGGTGGCGCTCGAGGGTGCTGTGGCGGGAGACGGGGTGGCGGGAGACGGGGTGGCGGTCTGAGTTTCGCGGCCCAGGGGGGCTGGGTGGTCGAGTCCTTAACAGGGTGGGTTGCCTTGCTCCGCCCTTCGATTTAGATTCACTCGCAGTTGGTGTGTCAGGAGCTGGGGGAGGAGCTCCGATCGAGGGAGGGCCCCGCCAGGGGTGGGCTCGCGCCGCGCGGCGTTTGGAAGGGTCCGCGTCCGG
>DASXBJ010000142.1:0-4265 GCA_036491755.1 Candidatus Dormiibacterota bacterium | reverse complement strand
GCGCTCACCCCCTGATCCTCCGGAGGTTCGAGATCATGGCCGGCAGGACCAGGATGAACAGGATCACCGCGATGGCGCTCGCCAGGCCCCAGTTTCCCAGTCCGGTGAAACCCGATGTGTACATCACGACGGCTAGGGTCTGGGCTTCCTCCTGGGACGAGCCCGGCGCCATGTTGATGATGATGTCGAAGATCTTCAACACGTTGATGAGCATCGTCACGAGGACCACGATCAGGACGGGGGAGAGCATGGGCATCGTCACCCGGCGGAACGTCGCCCACTCGCCCGCGCCGTCGATGCGGGCCGCCTCGAGGACGTCGCGGTCGAGCGCGGCGAGCCCGGCTCCGATGATGACCATGGCAAACCCGGCCCAGATCCACAGGTACGCGATGATCATCGCCAGGTCGACGAGCGGAACGTTGAACAGGGCCTGCTCGGTCTGGTTCAGCCCGCCGGTCGGCGTCAGCGACTGGGTGCCCAGCCAGAACGTACCCGTGAACCCGGCCTGGAAGTTATGCGCGTCGATCTGGACCCGATACGGCCCGCTGCCCACGTTCGAGAACCGGAAGTCGCCATGCGAGTCGGTGACGGCCGTCCCCGCGGTGCTGCCGTCGCTGTTCAGCAGGCTCATCTGCAGGCTGGGCAGGCCGATCTCGTCGGGCAGCACGGTGCCACGGGCCGATGGATTGGCGGCCGAGAAGTCACGCCACACGATGCCGGTCACATCGTGCTGGGAAGACTGGGGCACGACCGCTGTCTGGGCGCCCAGCGTGGACAGGATCTGAGGGCTGATGCCGATCAGCCCCATCTGCACCGTGTCGCCGGCCGCAGCCGTGTTCGTGCTCAGCAGCGTCTGCCCTGGGCCGGCGGTGACGCCGGTCGAGGCGAGGCGTGCGACCGTCTGGCCCGTGGAGGTGTCGATCGGGTAGAGGCCGGGCGGGTTGAACCAGTCGCTGGCGGTCTGGATTGCCGCGTTGACCACGCCGACGTGCGGGTCGAGGTCAAAGATCGAGCGCCACACCAGCGCCGATGCGGTGGCGCTGAAGACGATCGGCACGAAAATGATCGTCTTGAACGCGGTGGACCAGCGGATCCGCTCCGCGAGAACGGCATAGGTCAGGCCGACGAACGTCACCAGGAACGGAAATACGACGACCCAGATGACGTTGTTGCGAAACGTGATGAGGATGCTGGTGGTCGAGAAGATGGACGTGTAGTTGGCCAGCCCGACGAAGTTGGTCGCAGAGGAGTCGTAGAAGCTGTTGCGGACTGTCGCGATGAGGGGATAGATGGTGATGGCGATGAGCCACACCGCCCCCGGGGCCAGGAACGCGAGCGAGCCCAGGTGGCTCCGCCAGCCACCCCCGCCCGTCGTGCCACTCTTGCCGGCCCGCGCGGGCGCGCTGGCCGCAGCGGTCTCGATCACCACCGGGGGCGCCGTGCTCATCCTCTAGCCGCGATTCAGGCGGGGGCGCCACGCCGGCGCCCCCTTTGGTCCTTGGTTAGTGGCCCAGGCCGGCGGTCGCCTGCTGGTCAAGCGTTGCCTCGATGGTCGAGACGTTGCTCGGGTTCTTCAAGAAGTCGAGCATGTCCTTCCACATCGAGGGTTCCCAGCTGCCCTGGAGGTCGTCGAGGCTGAACACGAACCCTGTCGCGTTGACCAGGGCCTTCGCGTCCGCCTGCGTGACCGAGTCCGGATACGAGTTGAGAGCGACCTTGTTGTTCGGCGAGGCGAAGCCGCCGAGGTGCGCCCAGATCGACGCGCCCTGAGGACCAGCGAGGTACTTGATCAAGGCCTCGGACTGGGGCGTGTCCTTGAGCATGAGCGCCACGTCACCCGCGCCCTGGACGGCACCCTTGTTGGCGGCGTTAGCCGACGGAGCCGGGAAGTCGAAGAAGTTGTAGCAGGGGGTCTTGCTCGGGTCGGTCGTGCAGGCTGCGCCGCCCGCTCCGGCGGTGCCGCCCGTGTAGTTGCTCGAGTTGCCGGTGATCTCTGAGGTCACGAAGTCACCCTCGAAGACCATGGCCGCCTTCGGCTGCGAGCCTGGCTTGGGGAAGACCTTGTCGACGCACTCGGGGTAGTTGTTGGAAAGTGAGCCCTGGATTCCGCCGACGAGGTTGGTCGGGTCGCCGACGAGCTGGCCGAACGTCGTGAACGCGGTCGTCACAGTCGCATCAGTCCACTTCGTGCTGTGCGTGGCCAGGTTGTTGTAAGCCGTCGCGCCGGCCGTCTTCAGATACACGTTCTGCCAGAAGTCCGCCATCGGCCAGCCGATGTCGGTACAGAGGGACAGCGGAGCGATGCCGGCCGCCTTGAGGATGCCGGCGTCCTTGATGACGTCTTCCCACGTGGCCGGCGGAGAGGTGATGCCCGCCGCCGCGAACTCGGCCGGGTTGTACCAGATGGTGTTCTTGTTGGCGCCCTTGAACCAGACGCCGTACAGCTTGCCGTTGTAGGTGGCGAGCTGGTTCCAGGCGGCGCCGTAGTTGGAGGTCAGGCTGCCCAGGATGCCGTCGAGGGGCTTGATCGCCCCCTGCTTGGCCAGGGTCTGCAGCGTGGCCGGGTCAGGCACGAGGGCCACGTCCGGGGGCGCGCCACCGGTCACGGCGGAAGCGATTGCCGTGTCGGTGTTGTTGCCCTTGCCGGCGTAGTTGACCGTGATGCCGGTCGAGGTCTCGAAGGGCGCGAGCGCCGCCAGGAAGTCCTGCTGCTCAGTGCTTGTCCACTCTGCCCACAACGTGACCGAGCCGCCAATCTGTGAGGTGCCCGGGGAGGAGGATCCGGTGTTGGAAGAACCTCCGCACGCTCCTGCCGCGATGGCCATGACCCCGCCGACGGCGAGCAGACCTAAATGATTGAGATGTTTCATCCAATCCTCCAATTCCCCAGAACGATGCGCCCCTGACTGTATCAAAAGTCGCGCGGATGTCAATTTTGCGTGCAATCCGATCCTGCGGCTCAAATCACGAACCGGCTCGCGGCCGGCCGAGGACGTACGATCTCGACGTCCAGATGCTTTCGCCACCGGAGAGCAACTCGGGGCTGGCTGCAGCGCTTCGCGGCGTCGTCGCCGACATGCAGCACGCCTCGGGTGCGGAGATCGTCTCGATCTTCCTTTATGAGGAGTCCAGCCACACCTATTACGCCCCGTTCGCCACCGGCCAGCCGCAGGAGAGCCTGCTCGACTCGCTGACCGACATGCGCGGGCAGCTGGCGCGATACCTGGACGACGCGAAGGAGGGCAAGGTTCCAGACGAGCTGAACGTCCACCAGTACGGCTCGACGGTGTGGCTCACCGTGACCCGGCGGCGCCTGGTGGCCCGCAATGCGCCGTCGGAGATCGACAGCACGTTCATCCGCCGTTACCAGGTGCAGGTGACGATCGGCCTGCCTTTGCTCGCCGGCGACCGGCTCCTCGGCCTGGTGTATCTGAACTACCGCACGCGGGACAATGCGCCCGACGACTCGCAGCTCAAAGAGCTGGAGCGCCGAACGGCGGCCGCGGCGGAGGTCATCCAGGCGGTGCTCGCGGGAGCCGACAGGGCCGCCCTCGAGGGTCTGACCCGGCTGACCACGCTGCTGACCGCGCCCGTCGGAGACGCGCGCACCTCGGCCAAGGAGCTGCGCCGGCTGCTGTCGATCGCGCTGGCCGACCTGCTGATGGCAAGCAACCTGGACGGAGCCGTCCTCTACCAGTTCGCGCCGCAGCGGACGACCCTGGAGCTGGTCACCGCCCACCTTCGCGTGGCGGCGCCTGCGCGAATCGAGCGCGCCGACCAGTCCACGACGTGGGAGGCGGCGCTCAACACTGCGATCGGCATGGTCACCGCCGAGGCCGACCTGCACCCGGTGGCGACGTACGGTCTCGGCAACCCGGGCGAGCCCCATGGATATCTGGTCGTGTTGAGCCGCGACCAGCTGGCGGCGGTGAGGCGCGCGGCGTCGACTGACGAGCTGCTCCAGGCGGGCGCCGAGCTGATCGGCGGCGCGCTCGCGTCGCAGCGCCTGATCGCCGATCTGGAGAACAGCAACCGGCTGCTCAGCGCGCTCGGCGACATGACGAGCGCGATGCTCCAGCCAGGCGCCTCCCGCCACCAGGTGATCGATTCGGTGGTCGGGCACCTGACCGACTCCGAGGTGCCCGAGTTTGATTTCAACTTCGCAAGCGTGTACCTGCTCGACGCGGGCGCTGACCAAACGACCGTCGTGCGCATGGCTGCGGGCGCGGCCACCGCGGCCGCGATAGACGCGGCCGAGACCTCCA
>DASXBJ010000141.1:0-20628 GCA_036491755.1 Candidatus Dormiibacterota bacterium | reverse complement strand
GGCGGTTGCCACGTGGAATATCAGACTTCAGTTCCTGCTCGCAGCCGGTTGGTTGCATCTAGCTCTGCGCGCGGTTGCGGTTGTTGTGACCTTGTTTGGAGTTCTACTCTGTCGCGCTGAATGGCGCTCCATTGTCGACTCGCTTCGGAACGAGCTTGGAGCAACGCCCCGGCGCCATCTACCTGCTCGCTAGAGACGCGACGTCGACGGGGTGCCCCGGTATTTTCTCAAGGTGTCCCAAATCGAGGGTAACGGCCCTCAGGCTGTTGCTGCCGCATGGACTCAAGGGCACCGACAAGCTGCATCCGAGAGCGACCAGTTTCGTGCGGGTGCCCTGCCGGGGCGGATCAGATTGTGAAAATGGGCGTGCGGCACCCAGCGTCCGATTGAGCCCTGGGGAGTAGGAATTATGAGGCTGGCCGCCAGCCGCATTTAGGTGTCATGGGCGGCAACAAGCCGCCCTATGCCCCCGTTTTCACCCTCAGCCAAATCTGGACAATTCGGGGCTGCCCACGACCATGGCCGGAGCCCGACGCTTCTGGCGTGCGAATCTGGCCATGCGCGGTGCCGCCGATACGGTCGCTTTCACGAGACCCATCGAGCTGGTCTTCGCTTGTCCCGAGAAGTTCGAATACAGGAAATATTGAGCGCAACAGGCGAGGTCAATCCCGTTGATCAAACGGGCGCGCCCCGTCTCCGGCGACAACGATCTCGAGTGTGCGAGAGCGAAGCTGGAGCGGGAGACGGGGATCGAACCCGCTACCTCAACCTTGGGAAGGTCGCGCTCTGCCAGATGAGCTACTCCCGCTCGGCGAATAACGATTCTAGGGTTCCGCGGCCAGTCCCCTAGGTTTCGACCACCGCCTCGGCCTGCGGCGCAGCCTCGGCGACCACCGAGCGGACCAGCAGCGAATACTCTTCGACGAGCCGGTTCGAGTGCACGGGATCCAGGGTGGAAGCGATGACGTGGTACTCGGGCCGGTCGGCGTCTGGCACCACGAGGACCCACCCCCCCTCGACGAAGACCTTGACCCCGTCCGTGAGGTCGACGCGATCCTTCAGGTGCCTCTCCATCATCGTCCGCATGACTCTGCCCTTGACCTCCCAGGGGCAGAATTCAACCGCCGCGCGGTGTGACACGGGTGGGATGCGCGAGCGCATCGCACTCAACGACCCGCCGCTCTTCGCCAGCAGCTCGAGCACGCGCACCGTCGTGAATATGGCGTCGAAGGACACCGCGAACTCCGGCCAGCAGTAGCCCCCCGCCCCATCCGACGCCACGACCGTGTCAGCGTGCTGCGCGGCGCGCAGCACTGCGCCCGGGGTGATCTTGGTTGGGACAAACCTGCTGTTCAGGCTGTCGGCGATCATCGAGAACCCAAGCGAGGTAGAGGCTGGACCGAGGACCATTCCCGGCCGGCCGCCGAGCGCCAGCTGAGCCAAAACGGCAAACGCATCGTTATGGTCGAGGACGGTGCCCGTCTCGTCAACCAGGAAGCACCGCTCGCCGGGCGTGTCGATGAACACGCCAAGCTTGGCCTTGACGGCGGCCACGATCACACCCATCTCCGTCAGGTGATCCCGAAACGTGGTCTCGTCCTGCTCCACGATGATCTCGGCCGGAGAGGCGTTGAGCGGGATGACCGTGCAGTTCATCTCCTGCAGGACGCGCGGCAGCACGACGGCTGCGGCGCCGTTGTTGTAATCGATCAGCACCTTGAAGGCCGCGCCGCGCAGCGCCTCGAGGTCGAGCTTCGACAGCAGATCCTCGACATAACGGTCGGTCTGGCCGTCGCGCCGCGTGATGCGCCCCATCTCGTAATGCGATACGCGCCTGATGTCCTCGCGGAAGAAAAGGCCTTCCAGCCGCCGCTCGCTGCGCTTGTCGATCTCGAGGCCGAGGTCGTCGAAGATGCGGATGTCGGCCGAGCGCGGATCGACCGGAGAGGTCTGCACGTGCACTGCTGACACGTGGTTGTGTCGCGCCCAGTACCGCCCCGCGGGCAGCGGCAGAACCGACAGGTCGATGACGTTCGCTCCCGACGAGATCATCCCCGACATCAGGGCCCGACCGATCATGCGAGCGGACCGCGTGTAGTCCCGGGAGATGCCGATCTCGGTGCCCTTGGGCGTGAGCGCGCCGATGGCGGCGCCCAGCCGCGACGCGAACTCGGGGGTGAACTCGACGTTGATGAGGCCGTTGAGCCCGTAGGAGCTGAACAGGCCTCGCTTCCACGATCCCGCCCAGATGATCGACTCGTGTACGACCGCGCCCGGCTCGACCTCCTTGTTGGGCCAGATCCGGACGTTGGGATTGACCGTCGAGCCGGCGCCGATCACCACGTCGCTGCCCACCACGCTGCCCTCTTCGAGCAGGCAGCCGTTCTTGATCGTCACCGATCGGCAGACGACTGCGCCGCGCAGCCGCGAGTTGAGACCGATGTACGAGTGGTCCCAGGTGATGGAGTTGGAGATCTTCACCCCCGAGTCGATCGTGGTGTACGGCCCGATGACACACGGCCCATTCACCCAGGCGCCCGCGCGCACCTTGGCCCCCGCGCAGATGAGGGCCGGTCCGTCGATACGAGACTCGGGCGACACCTCCGCGTCCTCGTGGATCCAGATCGTGTCGCTGACCCGGCTGGCCGGGAACTGCACCTTGACCTTGCCTTCGAGGCAGTCGAAGTTCGCCTTCACATAGGCGCTGTGGCTGCCGACGTCCTCCCAGTAACCGTCAGCAACCCAGCCGAAAACCCTCTCGCCTTCCTTGAGCAGCTTCGGAAAGACGTCGCCCGACCAATCCGTGACCTCGCCGGGGCGGAAGAAGTCGAAGACCGTTGGATCGAGGATGTAGATGCCCGTGTTGGCCAGGTCCGAGATGACCTCGCCCCAGCTCGGCTTCTCGATGAAGCGCTGCACGGCGCCGCCCTCATCGACCACGACCACTCCGTACTCGAGGGGATTGGGCACGGGCTTGAGCACGATGGTGGCGATCGCTTTGCGTTCGCGGTGGAAGCGCGCCGCGGCGGCGAGGTCGATGTCGGTCAGGGAATCGCCGGAGATCACGACGAACGGCTCGGTCAGGTACTGGCGCGCGAGCATCACGGAGCCGGCCGTCCCCAGGGGCGAGTCCTCAACCGAGTACGTGAGCGACACCCCCTGCTCGGATCCGTCGCCGAAATAGTTGCGAATCGAAGCGCCGAGGTACTGCACCGTGGCCACCACGTCGCGCATCTGGTGGCGGCGCAGGTGCAGCAGGATGTGTTCCATGATCGGCCGGCCGGCGACCGGCACCAACGGCTTGGGCTGCCGGCTCGTGAGCGGGCGCAGGCGCGAGCCCTCGCCGCCGGCCATCACAACCGCCTTCAATTCCCCAACCCAATACGATCTTAGGTGGTGCTGGACGAGCTGAACCAACTCGCTCGCGACCTCCTGTGGACATGGCAGCCGCGCATCGAGCTCCTGTTCCGAAGCCTCGACCCTGAACTCTGGGAGTCGACCCGGCAGAACCCCGTGCTGCTGCTGGGCCGCCTGGGCGAGGAAGGTGTGGCGAGGGCGATGCAGCGCGACGAGGTGCGGCATGCGCTCGAAGACGCGCGCGCCGCCTATCGCGATTACTACGACCGCCACCCCCGGTTCATGGACGCCAAAGCACCGCTATTCGTCGCTTACTTCTCGCTGGAGTTCGGGCTGTCCGAATGCCTGCCGATCTACTCAGGCGGGCTGGGAGTTCTGGCCGGCGACCACCTGAAGGCAACCAGCGACCTGGGCCTGCCCCTCGTCGCGGTCGGCCTCCTGTACAGGCAGGGTTTCGGACGCCAGCAGATCGATGCTTCGGGACGCCAGGTCGAGGTTTACTCCGAGAACCGAGGCGCCGATCTGCCCGTACGCAAGGTCGATGGGGTCGAGGTGGAGGCGCCCATCGGCAATCGCAATGTGCGCATCGCGATCTGGCGCGTTCAGGTTGGCCGGGTGCCGCTGTTCCTGCTCGACACAGACCTCGACGCCAACCCTCCCGACCTGCGCACGATCACAGATCGGCTGTACGTCCCTGAGCCCGACCGCCGCCTCCGCCAGGAGATCGTGCTCGGCATCGGTGGGGTGCGCGCCCTCCGCGCGCTCGGGATGGAGGCGGGCGTGTTCCACCTCAACGAGGGACACAGCTTCCTGTGCGCCATCGAGCGCATCCGCGAGCTGCGTGCGTCGCGCCAGATGACCCTCGAGGAGGCTCGGCTAGTCGCTCGCGCCGGAATTGTCTTCACCACCCACACGCCGATCGCGGCCGGAAGCGACTATTTCGAGCCGGGCCTGGTCTGGGACCTCCTGAACCCGTACCTGGCCGAGGTCGGCATCTCGTTCGATCGCTTCATGGACCTGGGCCGCCAGCGCCCGGGCGACCCGCGCGAGATGCTGTGCACGACGTACGCGGCCCTGCGACTGGCCGATCAATCGGTCGGCGTCAGCCGCCTGCACGGCGCGGTATCGCGCCGCCTTTGGAAGGACGCATGGCGCGGGCTGCCCGAGGCGCAGGTGCCCATCGGCAGCGTGACCAACGGGGTGCACATGCCGACCTGGGTCGCGCCCGAGATCGCCGACCTGCTTTGCCGGTTCGTCGGACCTGACTGGTGGGACCTCGACGGCACCGACGGCCGCTGGCACGCCATTCACGAGATCCCTTCCTCCGAGCTGTGGGCGATCCACAACCGGTTGAAGGGCCGGCTGCTCGAGGTGGCACGGTCACGCACGCAAAAGCACGAGGGGCTCGACCCGAACGCACTCACGATCGGATTCGCGCGCCGGTTCACGCCCTACAAACGCGCCGACCTAATACTCCGTGACCGCGCCAGGCTGACCAACCTGCTGCGCGACTCCGAGCGCCCTGTGCAGCTGCTGTTCGCGGGCAAGGCCCACCCGGCGGACCTCCCCGGCAAGGAGATCATCTCGGGGGTCGTGAGCCTCGCCCGAGAAGAGAAGAGCGTCGTCTTCCTGGAGGATTACGACATCGCACTCGCTCGCCACCTGGTGCAGGGGGCGGATGTGTGGCTGAACAACCCACGGCGATTCATCGAAGCGAGCGGCACGAGCGGCATGAAGGCGGGGGCCAACGGCGCTCTCAACGTGAGCATCCTGGACGGATGGTGGGATGAGGCGTACCGCCCCGAGCTGGGCTGGGCGATCCCGTCGGGCGCGACGCTGGACCGGCAGGCCATCGACGACCAGGCGGAGGCTGAAGGGCTGTTCCGCCTGCTGGAGCGGGAGGTCGTCCCCGCCTACTTCGAGCGGGACAGCGCCGGCATACCCCAGCACTGGGTCGAGATGATGAGATCGTCCATCCTGCGCACCGTCACGGATTTCTCGGCACGGCGCATGGTGACCGACTACTTCACCACCGCTTACGCCCCGGGCGCCCGCCGCGTCGAGCAGCTGCGACTCCTGCCCGATTGGGGTGGGTGAGAACCAGCTACTCGACGGCCGCCGGGGCGGCTGAGGATTCCTGGGGGGATGTGAGACCCAGACGTTCGCGGCGGGCGGCCATCGCCGACAGATAGAGCTGCCCATAGCGCTGCGCCGAGTGCGACCAGGACACATCCGCGGTCATTGCGTGGTTGACGAGCCTCTGCCACGGCTCGGTGTGCCTGAACGTCTCCGCCGCGCGCACCACCGTCGCGAAGAATTGCCATGGGTCGTACGGTCCGAAGCGGAAGCCGTTGCCGCGGTCGCGGGCTGGGTCGTAGTCCTCGATCGTGTCGGCCAGACCTCCCGTCGCGCGCACGACCGGGATGGTGCCGTAGCGCAGCGCGATCAGCTGGCCCAGGCCGCAGGGCTCGAAGCGCGACGGCATCCATAGCATGTCCGCCCCCGCGTAGATGCGCTGTGACAGACCCGGATCGAACCCGATCGAGACCGACACCTGGTGTGGCAGCTCCGCCGCCCACCGCCGGAACATGTCCTCGTAGCGCCGGTCCCCCGTGCCGATGACGACGACCTGCAGCCCGAGCTCCATCAGGTGGGGCATCGTCTGTTCGATCAGGTCGAGGCCCTTGACGTCGTAGAAGCGCGAGACGATCGCGCAAAGCGGCTTGTCGACGTCTTCGAGTCCCAGCTCGGCGCGCAGCTCGGCTCGGCAAAGCGCCTTGGCGCCAGGTGAAGCGGCCGAATAGTGATGCGGGATGCTCGGGTCGTGCTCGGGATCGAAGATCTCGTAGTCGATGCCGTTGATGACGCCGTACAGCTTGAAAGCGTTCTGGCGCAGCAGCTCATCGAGCCCCTCTCCGTATTCGGGGGTCTGGATCTCATTGGCGTACCGCTCGCTGACCGTGTTGACGACGTCGGCGAAGTGAATGCCACGGCCGAGCACGTTGACCACGTTGTCGAGGCCCGGGATGCCCGGCTTGATGAGGCCCCAGTCCTGCAATCCGGCCAGCATCAGCGTGCCGAATCCGAACACGCCCTGGGCCGCGAGGTTGTGGATGGTCAGCGTGGTGGCGATCTGCGCATAGGGCTCGGACGTGTAGACGCGATCCAGCAGGTTCGGCACCAGGGCTGCGTACCAATCGTGAACGTGGATGACGTCGGGAATGAACTCGAGAGCCGGCAGCATCTCGAGCAGGGCTCTCGAGAAGTAGACCGAGCGGGCGTCATCATCGCCAAAACCGAACATGCCGTCGCGGTCGTAGAGCTGCGGGCAGTCGACAAAATAGACAACCATGTCGGCGAGGCGACCCTCGTAGATTGTCGCCTCCAGGATCTGAGTCCCCAGCGTCACCTGCAAGCCGCTGACCACCGGATGCAGGTGAAAAGCAGCTATGTCCACCGAGCGGTAGCGAGGCAGCACGACGCGCACGTCATGGCCCAACCGTTTGAGCTCCTTGGAGAGGGCGGCGGCAACATCCGCCACCCCGCCGAGCTTGGCGAATGGCGCAAGCTCCGCGGTGGCGACCAGCACCTTGAGGTGGTTGGCGCGTTCCGCCTCGACGACCGGCGCCTGCCCTGGCACGCGAACCCCAAGCGAGCCTGAAGGGGGGATCTCCTCGATGTCGTGGCCGTCGCGGCTCACGACGAGAGCGACCTCGAGCGTGTCGCCAGGACGCTTCGACAGCTGCTTGAAGGGAATCGTGATGAAGAACGGGTCGGCCACGTCCCAGGTCTTCTCGGCCACGGCCCGGGTCTGCGGCTCGACGATGCGCGCCACAGTCACCGAAGCGCTCTCGGACCTCGGGACGATGTGCACGACGTACGCCGGCTCGAAGTCGAGGTCGGCCATGGCCGACGTCGAGAGCGGCAGGGTGATGTCTCCGCCACCATCGCCGGCCGGCGCGCCTGAACAGTAGAGCCAGAACTCGATGCGCTGGCCCTCCAGCTCCTGCGGCGAACGCGGGCTGTCGATGCGGAAATAGAAGTTCTCGTCGTCGTTGCCATAGAAGACCCTCTCCACGACGCCGGCCGGGCGGTGCAGCGCGCCGAACCCGGAGCCGACAAGGTAGTAGCCGGCTTGCGCCCAGGCCGCGTCCTGGCGCGACGTGGGCGTGATGGCCACCGCAGGGACTCCACGCTCCTGCGTCGGGGCGCGTTTGATGATCGGCTGGAACAGGCGCGCGGGCGCGCGGGCGCCCATGAGCTTGTACACGTTGCGGAGGTGCAGGCGGAACTGGTTGTCCCAGATCGGATCCATGCCGGAGTCGTGCTTGCGGCTGAACCACCAGAACCAGTCGCTGCCCTCGGTGATCAGGATCTCGCGCCACGCGAGCGCGGCCTGCTGCGACTCCTTGGGCCGCTCACGCGATCGCGCCTCGAGCCAGTCCCGCGTCTCGGCGAGCAGGTCCCATGCGACGTTGTGCTCCGGGTCTCCGATCCAGGTGTCGAGGCTCGCGCCGATCCAGCTCCCCGTGTGCAGGTGATGAAGCTGCTGCTGAGGCGGGTGCTCGGCGAGGAAATCGGAAACCGTTGTGGTGACGATGTCCGGGCTGGCCTCCAGCTCCGTGTAAAGCGCGTTGAGGAAATCGTGGCCGTCCCGCGGGTAGAACTCCCAGGCATTCTCGCCGTCGAGCGCCACCACGGCGAGGAAGTCGCGGTCGCCCTGAACGTCGCGGATTCGCCGCAACCTGCCCATGAGGTCGCGCGCGGCGTCGACCGACGCCATTCCGTTGTAATCGAATCCGATGGCGTTGGACAGCTGCGAGTCGCGGAACACCATCGACACCACGCCGCCTTCTCGGGCGACCCTCTTAGGCGTGTACAGGTGCTCGTCGCGCGAGAAGTGGCCTTCGATAGACCGGGCCAGCACCTCCTCGTCGCTGACCATCCAATCAACGTGGGCTTTCTCGGCCAGGCCTATGACGCTCTCGCCCACCGCCATCTCAGAAGGCCACATCCCCTTCGGCCTGCGTCCCAGAAGGCGCTCGAAGAGCGCCTGACCCAGGTCGATCTGGCGCTCGGCGTCCTCTCGGTGCGAGAAGTGGCGCTCCGGGAGCTGCAGCTGCGGATTGGCGCTGCGGGCGGAGTCGACGTGGCAGATCAGCGGGAGGATCGGATGGAAGTAAGGAGAGAAGGTGAGCTCGATCTGGCCGCGATCGGCGAGCTCACGGTACTTCGGGATGACCTTGGCCATGCGCTCGAGCTGCGCGGCAAAGAGGATCTCCTTGTCGGCCTCGGCGAAGTCGCGGTCCTTGCGCTTGAGCTCGGCGAGTCTTGGGTCCGACTCCATCCACACGGGGTCGCACCATGCGAGGTTGAACCAGATCTGCAGGTCGAGGATGTCGGCGTTCGTGAACTGGGCATCCGGCCCGCGCGAGGCCAGCTCGAGGTAGCGAGGAGACTGCTGCACCCGAAGAGCGCGGGGCGATTCTCGCATCCAGCGCAGAAGGAAGTCGCGCTCTTCGGCCGTGAGCTCGCCGGCCTGGCGCCGGCTCAGGTTGAGAAAGAGGTCGACAGACTCGGCTTTGTCGTAGTCCTCGATCTGAGCCAGCAGCGATGGCACGAGGTTGAACGTGGCGCGGACCTTTGGGTAGGCGCCGAGCAGGCCGGGCATCTTGAGGTAGTCCTTGGCGCTGCGCAGCCTCACCCACGGCAGGAGGTATGTGTTCGTGAGGTCGTCCTTGTAGTACGGCTGGTGCATATGCCAGATGAAGGCAACGTGGAGCGGTTTCATGCTTGTTGCAACGGCCAGATGAGGGCAACGTGGAGCGGTTTCACGGGCTAACCAGCGTAGTCGTCGAGGGCGCGAATGAAGTTCAGGTAGACGCGCTGCTGCTCGCGCACGATGCCGTGTCCGCCCAGCGCCCACCACTCATCGGGCGTGAAATAGGCACTGACCTCCGCCTCCGACCCGAACTGCCCGAACCACTGGATCAGGTGGAGGTTGTCCGACTGCAAGAGCCACTTCGCCATGTCCATGAGCGCTGGATCTCCGGTCAGGCGGGCCTTTGAGTAGGCGTGATGCATGAGCCGGAAGATTCCCTGCTGCGCGGGGTTGCCGAGGAAGAACTCCATCCCGCCCTCGCCTGCCCAGGTCGTCCCGTACTCGTTGAGCGGAATCTCGTAGCGCGGGCCGGACAGCTCGCCAATGGCCTCTGACGGCAGCATCATCCTCACCTTCCGCTTGCGAAGCTGGGTGTTCAGCGTCCGCATGAACTCGAAGATGCCTGAGTCCTGGCGATGATGCTCGCCAAACGTCTCGTAATCCCAACCGACCGTCACCAGCTCACCCCAGGTCTCCCGTACCCAGAACGCATAGGTGTCCGACATGAGCGGCCACATCTTCCAGCCCCGATTGGTAAACCGGTAGCCGATGTCGTCCGAAAGATCGTGGTGCCGGACCAGAAGGCCCATACGCTGGCCGGGATACCGATAGACGTGCGTCGGCTCCCGCCAGCCCATCTGCCACACGCGCCCCTCCATGAAGGCGCCGGTGAATCCGCACTGCTGGAGGGCGAAGTAAACGTCGTTGGACATGAACATCTCGGTCGTATCCGCGACGGCGACCTCCTTCTGGAAGACGTCCTCGAGGCGCTTGCGTGCCACCAGCATCGATTCCTTGAACGCAACGATGTCCATGTAGAGGAGCCAGGAGTGATACGGCTCCACGCAGACGACCTCGACGTTGGGGCTGGCACAGAGGCGCTGGAAAGATTCGAGGACCTTCTTGCCCCAGCGCTCCGCCTGCACCAGGAACGAGTTGCTGAAGCCGATTGACATCCGCCAGCCGCGCTTGGTGAGGTCGCGGAACATCGCCGTGGCCGGGAGATACGAGTACTGGGCCACCTTGTCGAAGTAGCGGCGGTCCATCTCCTCGTCAAAGAGGTAGGCGGGGAAGTCGTCCACCGGCGTGCCGGCGGGTATCACACGTGCGGGTAGGCGGAGCCTCCGCGGCTGATGTACGATCGTGTAAGCGACCAACCGCTCAGCCATTCGTCTCTCCTCTCGTCGCGGCCGGGGTCGCGCCGCGCGGCCTGGTTCGGTTTGCGGGCGGCGGCCCGCCCTCCGGCAGCGTGACGCCCTGGAGAGCGGCCGCGAACTCCACCCGCAGCAGGAGCTGGTCGATCACCTTCTCCCACACGTAGTCCTTCGCGGTCTGGCGCCCGTGGCGCCGGATCGAGGCGGCCAGCTTAGGCTTCTGCTGCAGCAGGTTGAGCTCCGTGACGAGCTCGATCGGATCGTCGGTCTCCAGCACGACGGCGTTGCGGTACGCGGCCGCGTAGTCCTCGCCCGTCGATCCCGTCACCGCCAGGCCCCCCGCGGCCATGACCTCTAGACCGACGAGGCCGAACGGCTCGTGCCCGGAATTGGCCAGCACGGCGTCGCAGGCCGAGTAGACGGCGCCCACCAGCGAGTCCGGGACGAAGCTCGTGAGGTTGATGACGTCGGCATCGGGGTTGTCACGCATCAGTGCGGCGAGACCGGCGGCATCAGGCGGGGTGTTGGCGTGAAGAACGGTGAGTCCCTGGTGCTGCGCGTGGTTGATCACCTCAGCGCCGTGTGGCTCGCGGCCTCCGCGCATCAATAGCCTCACGCGCTTGCCGCGGCGCTTGATGTACGCCGCCGCCGAGACGGCCATCAGCCAGCGCTTGTCTGGGTCGAAGCGGCCGATCTTGAAGCAGAAGTGGTCGGCCGCGGCGGCGGCTCGGAGCTGGCCCACCGCTTCCGGGTCGGCATCCTGAATCGAGGATCGCGGTATGCCGTTGGGGATGACGATCGGGTTGTGGCCCCCCTCCCACATCCTGAACTTCATGTACCGGCTGACCGTGGTGAGGGTGGTGGCGGCCATGAGCGATCTCCAGTCGATCCGGTGGAACCCGAACGTGTTGTTTGCGTTCCACAACATCACCGCGCGGTCCCTGGCGGCGCGGCGGTGAAGCGCTTCGGAGATGAGGCCCATCGACCATGACGTGTGCCACTCCTCGCCCATGAGGACGACCTGCCTGCCCGCCGCGATGGTGGGACCGATGACATTTTCGATCAGGCTGGGCGGCAGGCTCGCGTTCCAGTCGCGGATCTTGCCCTCCTCGCCGTCGTACACCCCGCCCGGATGGCGGGCCGAGATCCACTGGCACCAACGGCGGTAGTGCAGCCTTCCGGCCTCGTGGTCCTCCTCGCCGGGCAGGTTGGGGTCGCCGCAGAAATAGAGGTACGTCTGGTAGCCAAGCTCGGCGAGCGCGCGTGAAAGGCCCTTGACCCGAACCCCGAGCCCTCCCGCCTGGCTGTAGGGGTCGGGTCCTTCGAAGCTCAGGATCACGAACGAGGTGGTCTGCGGACTGAGGATCAAGGCCGTGGGCCGAGGATCCGCAGCGCCTCGGCGTGCAGCGCCGGTCCTGGCGCGCACAACAGAGTGGATCGGCTGGCGAGCGTGCACTCGAGGGGTTCGACCGGGGCGCCCTGCATGTCGGTCGCCACGCCGCCCGCCTCGCGGAGGAGCAGCAGGCTGGCCGCCGTGTCGAAGACCCGGACCGAGATCGGCGCGCAGAACACGTCGAGCCCGCCCGATGCCGTATGGGCCAGCGCGAGGGCCATCGAACCGAGTATGCGGATCTTGCCTGCTCGCTGGACCAGGGCGCCCGCGAGCACCATGGCGCGCGGCGTGCTCTCCAGGCCGAGCAGCTGAATCCGTCCGCCGTCTGAGCGAGGAAGCACGGCGAGCTTTTTGCCCGATCGCCACGCTCCCTGATTGCGAATGGCCGTCCACTCCTCTCCGGTGCTGAGGTTGAGGACCAGTCCCGCGTATGTGTCGGCGACGGTGGGGCCGTCGAGGACCGCGAGCATCATGCCGACGACGGGGATGCCCTGCTTCGCGTTTAGGCTGCCGTCCACGGGATCGACGAGGACGAGCGGGTACTGGGCACCGAAGCTTCGATGCCCGATCTCCTCCGA
Source organism: Candidatus Dormiibacterota bacterium (assembly GCA_036491755.1). GTDB lineage: Bacteria > Chloroflexota > Dormibacteria > Dormibacterales > Dormibacteraceae > DASXBJ01. Next base: position 8,265 of record DASXBJ010000141.1, on the reverse strand, counting down.
CAGAACCGAGAACCGCTCTCCTCGCTCGGCGAGACGCTCGAGCTCGGCGAACACCACCGCCTCGGCGGCGCGGTCCACCTCCATCGTCGTGTCGCCTCCGGCGCCGACGCTCAGCTGGACGCGCCCAGCCTCGGAGCCGGCTAGCGGCAGCACCACATCGCGCACCGCGGCGCCGGCGCGCGAGAAGACGTCGAGCCAGTCGCTCGGTGTCAGGTCGGCGGTTCGGTCGGGCCGGGGTCGGGCATCACCTTGCGACGACGCCGCCGGCGGCGCTCGACGACGATCGTGATCAGGAACGGCTGCTGCATCGCCCAGACGCGCTCGATGAGCTGCGGGATGGGGATGCTGTGCGGTCCCTCGATGCCGAGCATGACCAGCGCTTCGGCGACGGGATCGGGCAGCTCCGTCTTGTCATGAAGGTTGAGCTGCTCGAGCGTCTCGAGGATGTCATCGAGGCGGCGCAGGCCTCCTCTTCGTTCCGAATCGGACCGGTTGAGCACCGCCAACAGCTTACTGACTTGGAGCTGCTTCGAGCGAGAGGCTCACCTGGTCAGGCCGCTCGAACTGCAGCCAGTGCCCCGCGCCCTCCATGACCTGAAGCCGGTAATGCGACCCCATATGCCGCGCGGTGCCTTCTGCGCCACGCCGCCCGAGAAAGGGATCCTGGTCTCCCCACAACAGCGTCGTGCGCGCGGTGACCTTCACCTCGCTCGCCAGCGCGGCCCATTGCCCCAGGTCCGCAAAGGCGGCCCGGTAGTAGTTGAGGGCGGCCGTGAGCCGGCCCGGACGCGCGAGCGACCGTATGAAGTGGTCGACCACGCTCTGCGGCACGGCGTCAGGGTTCGGTCCGTTGGCGAACATGACCCTCAGCCTGCGGAAGCCGTCCTCCGACAGCACCTGCTCCGCTTTGCCCTCCTGGACAAAGAGGGTGATGTACCGGGAGCGGGCCCGCTGGTCCTCATCGTCGCGACCCGCGGCCGCCAGGGCGGCCGGGTGCCCCACCGACAGCGCGGTCAACGAGCTCGTCATCTCGGGATGGCGGCCGGCAAAGAACCAGGCGAGGATCGCGCCCCAGTCATGGCCCGCGACGTGGGCTTCGGCACGCCCGAATCCCACGATGATGCCGGCCACGTCTTCGACCAGGTGCTCGATCGCGTAGTGCTCGACTCCTTCGGGCGCATCGCTCAGCCCGTAACCGCGAAGGTCCGGTGCGACGGCAAGGTATCCCGCCTTCGCCAGGGTGTCGACCTGCTTCGACCACGACTCCGCTCCTTCGGGAAAGCCGTGCAGGAGGATGAAGAGCTGTCCCTGCGCCGGACCGTCGACCATGGCCCGAAAACGGAGCCCGTTCGCCTGGAGCATGTGCTGGCTGGCGGTCATTCGATCTCGGAACGAATGAAATCCGCTGCCACATCAAGCGCCTGGTCGAGCACTTTGAGCAAGCCGTGGCCCTGGCCCTTGAAAATTTCGAGGCGAGAGTTCGGAACCAGCTTGACCATCTCCCGCAAGAGGTCGATGCGCGCAAATGGATCGCGGTCGCCGCTCATGAAGAGGGTCGGGCAGCGAATCGACGGCAGGTGAGCGATCCTCAACTGATCCGTGAAGCCTGGTCGATGAAGCGGATAGGAGAAAAGGATGAGGCCACCGAAGTCTGCCTCGACCGCCGCCATGCTCGCGACCCGACCACCAAATGATTGGCCGCCTCCGACCACCTCATGGCCTCGACCTGAGGCCTTGATGAAAACCGGAACCGCTTTTTCCGCGCCACCGCGAGGCAGATCCACCGCGACGGCGTCGATTTCTCGTCTCTTGAAACCGACGACGTAAGGTTTCATCGACGCCGCATTGCCCGACGCTCCATGACCGAGGAAGACTCGCATGACGTCTATCGTCGCAGCCTTTCGTCTGCTCGATGAGGGTCATCATCGACGCGCATCGTGAAAATTTTGGACGACATCGCAAAAAAATTTTCCACGAACCATTGACGTGAGTGGGTGCATTCAGGTATCACAACAACCTGTATGGCGATGCTGCTCGTGGTTGCCACCACAGAGGCGACGGACCCGACGCGAGTAAGCCGTCCATTTCGTTCAACCGCCAACGTCTCGGAGTCCTCGTCAGTGAGGCTTCGCGGCGAGACCCTTGGGGACCCTCGGGTCCATATCAACTGGAGAAGGAGGTAACGCAAATGGCAGCTAAGAAGAAGGCCGCGAAGAAGGCCCCCGCGAAGAAGGCCGCAGCCAAGAAGAAGAAGTAGTAGCTACTACTGCTTCTTCAATCGTTTTCTAGTCAGTGATGCGCCGGGGTTATGTGGGACCCCGGCGCTCGACTTTTTTCTAGAGCTCTGCAAGGCCAGGACGTCGCACCTCGTCGCGGGTGGTCGGGGATGCCCGACTCGAAGTCGACGATGATTCCTCTCTCGCTCTGGGCAAGTGTTTTGCCAGCCTCACATATAAGAAGGAGGACGGCTGCCTTTTTCACAGCGATTCGAGCTGACCTCTTGACTTACGAACATCTGTTCGTTATGGTCTGCATTGCCCTCCGGCTTCCACCCTGCGTCCTGCTTCGCGGAGAACCAATGAAAAGATGCAGGAACCAAAGCTTGAACTCGCCATTGACTCAATTCGGGTCCGCTTCGGCAGCCAGGCTCTGACCCGGGCGGCCGAGCTGCCGCCACCGCAGCCCTGGCCCAGCCGCACTCCGCTCGATCGGCTGACGGGGATTGGCGGCCTGCCGCGCGGGCGGCTCGCGCTCTTCACCGGCAATGGAACTTGCGGCAAGCTCACGCTCGCGCTGGCGCTGCTCGCGCATGCGACGCATGAGTTCGCACACGCGATGGTGATCGACGCAGGATCCTCATTCGATCCATGGACCTTGCTTGCCTTCCATCCCGAGCTGAGCGCGCTGACCGTCGTCCGCGCGCCGGCTCCTGAAATCGCGGGAGAGTCCGCGGCGACCCTGGCGAGAGCGGGTGCGGGATTCATCCTTTTGCTGGGCGAGATCCCCGAGCACTGGTTGGGACCGCTCGAGGCGGGCGCCAATCGATCAGGCACGGTGCTGTTGGCAGTGGTCGAGTCTCCAGGTCGCGCCTTTGCTCACGCCTCGAGCTTGAGCCTTGGCTTCTCGCGGACCCGATGGATCTGGGAACGCGGCCAGCTCCTCGGCCTGCGCGCCTCTGCTCGCTGCGTGAAAAATCGCGTGGCGCCTCCGCTCGGTGAGACCGAGCTGGAGATTCGTTACCCGCTGGGCGCGCAGCCGCTCTTCGATCATCGCGCGCGAGTCTCTGAGGCACCCATCCACATCGCCGAGCTGCCCGAATGCGAATCTGCTGTGGTCTAACTGGGCACCTCGAGCTCGCGCGACGGCCGGACCTCTACGGGAGCCCCGTCGTCGTCGGGCTCTGGGAAGAGCACGTAATCGCCGCGTCCGAAGAGGCGTTGCCGTTTGGCGTCGTGCCTGGCATGGCTCTTCGCCAGGCAGAGCACCTCTGCCCGCAAGCGACATTTCTGCCACCGGATCCGGAGACGGCCGCGCAGCTGCGTGAGCTGCTCTCCTCCGCGCTCTACGACCTCGCGCCAGTGGTCGAGCTTCGCAACGAAGGCATCGCCTGGTTGGACATCGGCGGCGTGGTGCGCGCAGGGCAATCGATCCGCGAGGCGAGGCGACGTCTGCGCAGCGCGATCGGACGCGAGCCGCGCCTGGGCCTCGCGCCTGGCCCTTTCACCGCTCGACTCGCCGCGATGAGGGCGCGTCCTGGCCGCCTGATGCGAGTCGAGGATGCAAGATCATTCCTCGCTCCCCTGTCCTCTCATGAGCTGCCCCTCGACGCCGAGCAGCTCGAAAGGCTGGACCTGCTCGGGCTGAGGACGCTGGCCGCGGTGGCGGCGATCGGTCCTCGAGAGCTCGAGAGCCAGCTTGGCCGAGATGGACGCCATGCGGTACAGCTCGCGCGCGGCCTCGAGCCGGATCCGCTCCAGCCGTGGCGCCCACCGCTTTTCACGAGCGCTCACCGGCAGTTCGAGGAGCCCGTCGAGGACCGCGAGGGCCTGCTTTTCGTTTCGCGCGCCCTGTGCAGCGACCTCGCGGACGAGCTCGGCCTTCGCGGCGCCGGCGCCAAGCATGTTCGGGTGCGGCTCATTTTCGAAACCGGTGATCAGGAAAAGCGCGAAGCCCTCGTTCGCCACGCGTTGAGCAGCACCGCCGAGCTTTTCGGCCTCATCGGCTCGTGGATCAAGGAGTGGAGGCCGCGCGCGCCGATCACCGAGCTGTGGATTGAGCTGCCGGTTCTGGAGGGCGCCGGCCGCCGGCAGCTGCGGCTGTGGGCAGGTGGTGACGGCAACAGCGAGGAGGTCACCGCTGCGCTGGAGCGTTTGCAGGAACGTCACGGCGAGGGCGTTGTGCGCAAGCCGCGGCCCTTCCTTCTCTCCTCCCCCATCCCCTCGGAACGCTTCGACTGGGTCTCTTGATGACCCGGCTCCTGTCGCCACCCGCGGTGATCGAAGTTCGCATCGCCGCAGACGGCACCCCCTCCTTCATCTCGGGCGCCTTCACCGGGTCGATCGATCCCATAGCGCGATGGAAGGTGGAGACCGGGTGGTGGAAGGAGCCGGTGGTCCGCGAGTACTGGAAGGGGCTGCTCAACAGCAGCCTTCTTTGCGAGCTGTATCACGACCTCCAGCACGACCAGTGGTTCCTGGAACGGGTCTATGACTGAAAGCGGTCCTGAGTAGGTGACGCCCTACGTCGAGCTGCACTGCCATTCCAACTTCTCGTTCCTCGACGGGGGCTCGCACCCGGCAGAGCTGGCGATGCGGGCGGCCGAGCTGGCGATGCCGGCGCTGGCGATCACCGACCACGGCGGTGTTTACGGGGCCGTGCGATTTCTCCAGGCGTGCCGCAAGCTCGGGGTCAAGCCGATCATCGGCGCCGCTCTCGAGGTCGATGGCGAGGAGCTGATCCTGCTCGCCCGCAACCTGCGTGGATACTCGAACCTCTGCCGGCTCCTGAGCTTCGCCCATGCCGACCAGCCCAAGGGCGAGGCGCGCGCGACCCTGGCGCGAGTGGCCGAGCACCGCGGCGACCTCTTCTACCTCAGCGCCACTGACCATGAGCAGCGGCTCCGCGAGCTCCAGGAGGCGCTCGGCAAGGACAGCGTTTTCAGCGAGCTTCACCACCACATGGGCTCGGGGGATTCCTGGGTGCTGGAAGGTCGGGCGGCGATGGCCGGCCGGTGTGGCGCTCGGGTGGTGGCCACGAACCAGGTCCACTATCACGTGCCCGATCGCCGCCGCCTGCATGACGTGCTGGTCGCGATCCGCCATCGCGCCACGCTGGAAGAAGCCCGCCCTCATCTCTTCCCCAATTCCGAGCACCACCTGAAAGGTGGCGAGCAGCTGCGGCCGCTGTTCAAAGGCTATGCAGGGGCGCTGGCGACGCCGTGGGAGATCGCTCAGCAATGCGATCTCGACCTCGACTTCCGCAAGGTCCGTTTTCCCGGCTACCCGGTGCCGGCCGGTGAGACCCCGTTCTCTTTCCTCTACAAGCTCTGCTTCGAAGGCGTCAAAGACAGGTACCGGCCAATCACGCCAGAGGTCGCGCGGCGGCTTCAGCGTGAGCTGGAGGTGATCCAGAAGACAGGGCTGGCTGAGTTCTTTCTCATCAATTGGGACTTGATGCGCTTCGCTCGCGAGCACGGCGTTCCCGGCCAGGGCCGCGGCTCGGCCGCCGACTCGATCGTGGCGTATGTGCTCGGCATCACCCGAGTCGACCCGATCGAGCACAACCTGCTGTTCGAGCGGTTCCTGCACGAGGAGATGACGAGCACGCCGGACATCGACATCGATTTCTCGACGGAGCATCGCGAGCAGGTGATCCAGTACATCTACAACAAGTACGGCTGGGAACGGACCGGGATGGTCTGCAACGTCGTCACGTTCCAGCCGCGCATGGCGATCCGGCAGGTCGGCAAGGCGCTCGGGTTCTCAACCGAGCTGCTCGACCGGCTCGCCAAGGGAGTCGATCGCTGGTTCACAGAGGATGTCGAGGACTCGATGCTCGATGCCGTGCCGCCGCCGGACATGCGGCCACGAAGCTGGAAGCACTTCCTCGATCTCTGTCGCGAGGTGCAGGACTTTCCCCGCCACCTCTCCATCCACAACGGGGGAATGCTGGTCACGGGCGAGCCGCTGGTCGACATCGTGCCGGTCGAGCCGGCCACGATGGAGGGCCGGCGAGTCGTCCAGTACAACAAGGACGACGTCGAGGACCTCGGCCTGATCAAGATGGACATGCTCGGCTTACGAACCCTTTCGGTCGTGGCGGAGGCTCTGGAGCTCATCCGCGACCGCACGGGCACGCGGCCGGATCTCGACCAGCTGCCGCTCAACGACCCGAAGGTGTTCGAGATGTGCAGCGCGGCGGACACCATCGGCGTCTTCCAGATCGAGTCACGGGCGCAGATGCAGACGTTGCCCCGAACACGGCCGCAGACGTTCAACGACCTGGTGGTCGAGGTCGCGATCATCCGGCCTGGTCCGATCCAGGGCAATGCGGTCCATCCATACATCCGCCGCAAGCAGGGCCGCGAGGAGGTGACCTACGCCCACCCGCTGCTCGCGCCGATCCTCAAGGACACGCTGGGCGTGATCCTCTACCAGGAGCAGATCATCGAGATCGCTATGCACGTCGCCGGGATGGCGCCCAGCAAGGCCGACGGTTTCCGGCGGGCGATGACGCGGCATCTCAACCGGGTCGAGATGTCATCGCTCGAAGGCGACTTCATCGGCGGGTGTCTCGCCAACCAGGTGCCGCGCGAAGTGGCCGACCAGCTGTTTGCGGCCGTGCAGGGCTTTGCGGTCTATGGCTTCTGTCGCTCTCACGCCGCCGCCTTCGCCCGGACGTCGTACGAGACGGCGTGGCTCAAGCTCAACCATCCAGTGGAGTTCGGATGCGGCCTGCTGAACAACCAGCCTATGGGTTTCTACCATCCCAGCGTGCTGGTCGAAGACCTGAAGCGCCACGGGATGACCGCGCTTCCCGTCGACATCAACCTCTCCGACATCCGCTGCCTGCCGGAGCTTCTTCCGCCGGCCGCGGCGGCCAAAACGGCAGACCTCTTCGAGGGCCCTCCCTTTTCCTTACGGCCGCCCTCCCCCACCGGCCAACCTCAATCCAGCGTATCGGGCGAGTCAACCCAGCCTGTTAAGACCGACCGGGACGCTTACGGGATGCGCGTCGGCCTCAACTACGTCCGCGACCTTGGCGAAGACGGCCGCAAGGCAATCGTCGAAGAACGAAAGCGAGGCGGCCCGTTCCAATCCTTCGACGACTTCCTCAACCGGCTCCGCGACCGGCCCATCGGACCTCGTGCTGTCCGCAACCTCGTCATGGTCGGCGCCTTCGACCCGCTCGGGCGACCGAGACGCGAGCTGCTGTGGGGCTGGCAGGAACGATGGCACGGGCATGGCTTGCGTCGAGGCATCGACAAACAATCCGAGCTGAGCCTCAACGGCACCGCGCCGGGACTGCCCGACATCGACGACTTCGACGCCAACCAGCTCGAATACCGCATCTCCGACCTCTCCACCGGCCACCACCTGATCCACTTCTGCCGCGACGGCCTGCGAGCGATGGGAGCGCTGGAGAGCAACAAGCTCGCCGCGGTACCCGATCACCGTCAGGTCCGCGTCGCGGGCCTGGTGATCACCCGCCAGGCCCCGTCGACCGCGAAGAAGATCCGCTTCTTCACCCTGGAAGACGAGTTCGGGCAGGTCAACGTGACGATCAAGCCCGACATCTACGAGCGCTACCGCCAGGTCGCCAACCGCCAACCCATCCTCGTCATCGACGGCGTGATGCAGCGGCAGGACGGCGTTTACTCCATCCTCGCCAGCCACATCGAGGCCCTCCGGGGCATCCCTCGGCCCACCCAGCGCTCGCACGACTACCGCTAGCCCGACAGCACCTCACCCTTACTTTGTGTAGCCAGGGGCGGGTCCTTTAGCCCAAGCTATGCGCTGCAGCCCGTTTGAACGCAGCAACCCCAGAGGAAGGTTCCATGTCGATCGGCAGAGAAATCGAAGATATCGCCCGCGACCTGATCAAGCATCAGCACGACCATCCGCCGGTTCGTGACCTGAACCGCGAGGTCGAGCGCAAGCAGACCTTCGCCGACGGCGTCGCCTCCGACTTCGCCCGCCTGGTCGGCAGCTGGGTCTTCGTTCTGGTGCAGCTCGGCATCATGGTCGTCTGGGTCGGCCTGAACGC
>DASXBJ010000140.1:0-43330 GCA_036491755.1 Candidatus Dormiibacterota bacterium | reverse complement strand
GCGCGGCAGTCCCCTTTTCCGACCAGCTCGCCGTTAGCGTCCCTGGCGCCTTGACCGGCGGTGAATACGAGTCGCTTCGGGCCCGTTACCTCGGCACCGACGCTCCAGTGGTAGGACGGCTTGGGCAGCGCGGCCGGATTGAACATCCTGATGGTCGCCATGTTTCCTCCAGAACTTCTATGCGTCCGAGGTAAGCACACATCGACGAGGTCCGCTGTGAAGGGAGCGATCGTCGACGGTCTCGAGCGGGTGGATGCACGTTAGCGCGAACTAAAGTCAGTGTCAAGAATTGGCTAGTGGCAGGAGTTGCGGCATAACGCCTGTCACATCACAGCGGCCACGAAACATGGCATGCTTAGTACGCCGCGCAAAGATGATCGGCGGCCTGGGCTGGTTTACACGCATGTGAAGGAGTGGTTGCGTGACTGGAACTCTTGTGGTGTTGGCCACCTTTGTAGCGGCCTCGGTCGAATGGGTCGAAGCCCTCACGATCGTCCTGGCCGTTGGTGTCGTCAAGAGCTGGCGCACCGCCCTTCTGGCGACGGCGGCGGCCCTGGTTGTCCTGGTGGCACTGATCATGGTGTTCGGTTTCGCGGTGACCTCGTTCGTCTCGGTCGCTTCCGTGCGAACGCTTGTCGGCGTGGGGCTGCTTCTCTTCGGCCTTGGATGGTTGTATAAGGCGATCCTGCGGTCGACAGGCCTGAAGGCCCTCCACGACGAGGGCGCCGCGTTCGAGGAGGCGAGGGAAGAAGTCATGACCCATGGTCACGCCTTTGGGACCGCCTTTGGAGGTGTCTTCCTGGAGGGCCTTGAGGTTGTATTCATTGTCGTGGCCCTTGGCGGCCTCAAGAGCCAAGCAGCGGCTGTCCTGGGTGCGCTTCTTTCGCTGGTGATCGTCTGTGTCGCCGGCGTGTTCGTCCGTCAGCCGTTGACCCGCGTGCCGGAGAACACTCTCAAATACGCGGTGGGTGTAATGCTGACATCCTTTGGAACCTTCTTTGCTGGGGAAGGTCTTGGGGTCAACTGGTGGAACGGAGATGTCGTCTTGCTTCCGCTTATCGCAGGCTACGCGGCCGCGTCCCAGCTGTTCGTCCAGTACCTGCGCCATCGCGATGAGCTCGACCTGAGCCGAGTCGGACTGTTGAAGCCGGTGCGTGCGGCCGTGTCAGAGGTTTGGGGTTTGTTCGTGACGGACGGTCAACTAGCAACTGTGGCGGTCGCCGCAATGCTGTTTGTGGTGGCGTTTATCAACGGCATGGGAGGTAATCGCTCGGTCGCCGGCTGGATGCTGTTCGCAGGCGTTCTGCTTGCCGTCGCGATCGCCCTTCGGAGGGCCGCCCGGACGGCTTCCGCCGCCGTGAAACAGCCTGCACCTTACGCGCAGACCGCGCGGGACGCCGCCGACCCAACCGCAACGATGCCGGCGAGGACCAGCTAGGGCCCTCGTCCAACTCCAGCTCGCTGACCGTTCGGTCTTTAACTTCACGTCCAGGGCTTATACCCTCGTGTGATCCGTCAGTTGTGCATTGGCGGCAATCTGGGAGAGACGCGCCATGGCGCGGTCCGGAGGAGGCAAGATGACCCGCCAGGTGAATCGCTTCGACCACGCAGTGATAGCGGTCGAGGAGCTAGAGGCGGCGATCGAGGATTACCGCGCGCTTGGCTTCGCTGTGGCGAGGGGCGGCCGGCATACGGGCCGCGGCACGCACAACGCGATCATACGATTCGGCCTCGACTATCTCGAGCTGATCGCAATCGAGGATAGTCAACTGGCTCGTGCCGCCGGCGGCAACGTAGCAGACCTGGTCGGGTATCTCGAACGGACCGGCGGCGGGCTGCTGGGGTTCGCTCTTGCCGCCACGGACCTTGACGACATCGCCGCGAACTGGACGTCCGGCCTCGCGGCGGCGGGGAGCCCCGTTGAGATGGAGCGCATTCGGCCCGATGGCGGGCGGCTGGCGTGGCGGCTCCTGATCCCCGGCGGCTCCGCGTGGCGCAAACCCTGGCCATTTCTCATTGAGTGGCACACGCCCGAAAGAGAGCGCTTGGCGGGCGATACGGCTGGCGGGCATGCCAATGGCGTATCTCGCGTTGAAGGCGTGTCGGTCGCAACCAGCTCTGTCCAAAAGCTGATGAAGCTCTATGCGGGCGATCTGGGGCTCAACGAGGGCCGGGCTGGCGGTGGGGCAAGGCGCTTCGAGCTGGGCTCGTTCAACATCGAGGTGTTCGAGCCTGCCGCGGGCTCACCTGCGGCAGAGTCGATGGCGAGGGAGGGTGAAGGCCTGTTCGAGATCCGTCTCGCCGCCACCGACGCGCAGGCCACGGGAGCGGCCCGCGACTCCGCCCGCTACGTCCTGATCCCGGCGACTCGTACCCGCGGCGCAAGGCTGGAGAGAGTCACCCTGAGCTGACCGGGCAGGATCGGCATCAGAGGGTACTCAGATTTACGGCGCGATCGACCGCCTCGAGGGGCTGTGAAAGCTCGCCATAGAGATCGCCTAAAGGATCGAGAGGAGTGGCCGTTCCTCTCCGGATGGCACTGATCCCGGATGTATCATCTGTTGCATCGTAATTCTCGGTACCGCACAGAGGAGCGATCTTTGATCGGAACCAGAGCCATCCGCTATTAACCGACCCTCCGGCCAAATTCGCAGAAAGGCGCAATACGGCCGACGTGGTGACGGCGGGCCATCTTCAACCAAGTCTGAGTCGCGCGTCGGCGTCGACATCGGCGGCACGTTTACAGACCTGGTGTTGCTTCGCGACGGCGCGGTCCGGGCGATCGCCAAGACGCTGACCACGCCGCACGACCCATCGGTGGGTGTCGTGCGCGGGTTGCGCGAGCTGCTCGAGAGCGCTGGTGCCGAGCCAGGTGAGATCACCGAGCTGGTGCACGGCACGACCCTTGTAGCAAACTCGCTTATCGAGCGCAAGGGCGCGACAACCGCGCTGATCACGACACGCGGTTTTCGCGACGTGCTGGCGATGCGGCGCGAACATCGATATGACATCTACGACCTCTTCCTGCAGCTTCCGGAACCGCTCGTGCCACGACGCCGCCGCTGGGAGGTCACGGAGCGCGTCCTCGCCGACGGCACCGTCGAGGTCCCGCTCAAAACGGACGAGGTGCGCCGGATCGCGCGCGCTGCTCGTCGCGAGAAGGTCGAGTCGATCGCCATCGTGCTGCTGCACTCCTACCGCCATCCAGGCCACGAGCAAGCCATCGAGGAGATCCTCCTGCGCGAGCTACCCGGCGTGCCCATCAGCACCTCGTATTCGGTGATGCCCGAGCTCGGCGAGTACGTTCGAACGTCCACCACAGTCGCGAATGCCTACGTGCGGCCGCTGGTGGATCGGTACCTCGACCGGCTCGCGGACGAGGTGCGCGCGATCGGGATCCGGGCGCCGATCCGGCTGATGCTCTCCACTGGTGGGCTTGCCTCAGTCGACGTCGGGCGCCGCTTCCCGGTGAGGCTCTGCGAGTCTGGACCCGCCGGTGGAGCGCTTTCCGCGGCTTTTTTCGGGAGCCTGTCCGGCGAACGAGACCTCTTGGCCTTTGACATGGGTGGGACGACCGCGAAGGCATGCCTGATCGAGGGCGGACGGCCGCTTCTCGCCCGCGAGCAGGAGGTGGCGCGAGTCAATCGCTTCGCCAAGGAGAGTGGCCTGCCCCTGCGCGTGCCCGTGATTGACCTGATCGAGATCGGCGCGGGCGGCGGATCCATTGCGCACGTAGACCAATTCGGTTTACCCCGAGTTGGCCCGGACAGTGCCGGCGCCGAGCCCGGGCCGGCATCCTACGGACGCGGCGGGATCCATCCGACCGTGACCGATGCCGACCTCGTCCTTGGATACCTGGACCCCAGGTTCTTCCTCGGCGGCCAACTGCAACTTGACGTCGCCGCCGCCGCCGAAGCGCTCCGCCGGTTCGGCGCTGCCCAAGGACTCGACCACGAGGCCGCGGCCGTGGCCGTCCAGCAGGTGGTGGACGAGAACATGGCCGGTGCGGCTCGAATTCACTCGATCGAGAGGGGGCGCGATGTCCGGAATTTCACCCTGGTCGCAACGGGCGGAGCGGGCCCGGTGCACGCGTGGAGCGTCGCTCGCAAGCTCGGCCTGAAACGGATTGTCTACCCGCCGGGCGCCGGTGTGGCCTCGGCTTTGGGCATGCTCACCGCGCCGCCGGCCTTTGACTTCGCCCGGTCGTTGCCGACCGCTCTCCTGTCGGTCGATTGGACCGCTGTAAGAGCCGCGCTCCGCGCGATGGTCGAGGCTGGGCGCCGTGAGCTCGGACGCGCCGCCCACACCACGCTGGCTGTGGACGTGCGCTATCGAGGACAGGGCGAGGGCATAACTGTGGAGCTCGGCCCAGGGCTCGGGCGACACCCCGCGCAACAGGTGACGGAAGCCTTCGAATCGGGTTATGTGCGGCTCTACGGCCGCAAGCCCCCCGACGTGAGCATCGAGCTTCTTACATGGAGGGTCCGTGTGGCGGGCGATGCGCCTGGGCTGCGAATCACCGGCTCGCGATTGGCCGGCCCCGCATTGAAAGGAAAGCGGCGCGTCTGGTCGAATGAGAAGCACGCATTCGTGCAGGCCTCGATATGGGACCGCTACCGGCTGTCGGTGACGGACGTGATCGAAGGACCGGCCATCGTGGAGGAGCGGGAATCGGCCGTCGTGATCGATGTGGGCGGGCGCGGCAAAGTCGATGGTCAAGGCGTTCTCAAGGTCGAGGTCAGATAGTGGCCCGGGGCGTTCGGGCCATCGACCCGGTCACCCTGCAGATCCTGTGGGCACGCCTCGTTCAGGTGACCAACGAGCAAGCTGCGGCGCTCATGCGAACGTCGTTCACGCCGATCGTCCGCGAAGTCGGAGACCTGTCTGCGGCGGTGTTCGACGCACAGGGCCGGATGCTCGCGCAGGCGGTGACGGGCACACCTGGGCACATCAACTCGCTGGCGACCGGCATGAAGCATTTCCTGTCCGCCTTTCCCCCCGCGACGCTCAACCCTGGTGACGTGCTCATCACCAACGACCCGTGGATGACGTCTGGCCAGCTCAATGACCTGTCCGTGGTAACGCCGGCCTTCGATGGCAAGCGATTGATCGGTTTCTTCGGCAACACGTGCCACGCCATCGACATCGGCGGCATGGGCCTGTCGGCAGATGCCCATGAGGTGTTCGAGGAAGGGCTGTACATTCCGATGCTCAAGCTCTACGACAGGAATCGGCCGAACCAGACGCTGTTCTCCATGCTCGCAGCTAACGTGCGAACACCGGACGAGGTGCTCGGCGACCTACACGCACAGGTCGCCGCGAACCAGGTGGGGTGCGACCGTCTTCTCGCTTACCTTCACGAGACCGCCCAACCGGACCTCGAGCTCCTCGCGACGGAGATCCTCGGCCGGTCTGAGAGGGCGATGAGAGCCGCGATCGCCGAAATTCCGGATGGCGACTACGACAGCGTTTGCCTGACCGACGGAGACGACGAGCCGATCCGCATCCAGTGCCGGTTGCAGGTCCGCGGCGACGAGATCACCGCCGATTTCACCGGCAGCTCAACCCAGGTCGACCGTGCCTTCAATGTCGTGCTCAACTACACGAGTGCCTACACAAACTACGGATTGAAGCTCGCCATCTGCCCTCACGTTCCGCAGAACGATGGTTCATTCCGACCCGTACGGGTCGTCGCTCCCAAAGGGAGCATCTTCAACCCTCGCTTTCCGGCCGCCGTTGCCGCGCGCCAGGTGGCCGGGCACTTCATCGTGCATGCGATCTTCGGGGCGCTGGAGCCTGCCCTGCCGGACCGCGTGATCGCGGAGGGTGCAGGAAATATCTGGCTGACGACGGTGCGAGGAACCGGCGAAAAGCGATTCGTGGCAGTCTTCTTCTCCGCCGGCGGGATGGGCGCCCGCCCAAACTCGGATGGACTCTCGACCACCGCGTTCCCGTCCGGCGTGGCCTCGGCCCCTGTCGAGGTGATCGAGACCAGCACGCCTCTTGTGTTCAAGCGCAAGGAGTTCCGCCGCGACTCGGGTGGTGCGGGCCGCTACCGCGGCGGCCTGGGTCAGGTCATCGAGATCGGCGTGCGGACCGGCGAGGACTACATCGTCTCGGTGCTCTCCGACCGCTTCTCCCAACCGGCGCGCGGCTATCGCGGCGGCAAGTCGGGTGCGAAGGCCGGCTTTTCCGTCACGACCGGCAAATCGGTGAACCCTCGACGCTCGACGCGGCTTCCCGCGGACGCGCGCTTCACGCTCGAGCTGCCCGGGGGAGGCGGATTCCTTCACCCAGCGGAGCGAGATCCCGCAGCTTTGGCTGATGACGTCGCCGAGGGTTTGGTCAGCCCGCGAGTCGCCCGGCGCAACCACCGCCCAGATGCCTAGGGCCAGATTATGGAATATCTGTTACTGTAAAACACTCGTTAACCTAAACCTTGATTGTTGGGGAGGTCATCGGTGCAGCTGCTGAGATATCAGGACGGCAACGGAGGATCACTTGGTGTCGTCAAGGGCGACAAGGTCATCTCGATCGAACGGGCGCTGGAGCACTACGTCAACCCGGACGGCCGACTCGAGTCCCGGCTGGGCGACGTTGCAAGGGTCCTGGGCCGAGAGCCGAAGGTCCTGCTCGGCCTCGGACCCACTGCCGTGGAGCTGGTCGCGGAGGCGGTCGCGGCGGACGACGGGTCGAGCGTGGTCTCGGAAACCGGCCTCGCGGGCCTCAAGATCCTGCCCTTCATCCACAACCCGATGAAGGTTTTTGGCATGGGCTACAACAACAAGAAGATCTGCGAGCACGAGAACAAGCCCTACCCCGAACACCCCGAGGTATTCGCCAAGATGCCGACCTGCGTTATCGGCCCTTACGACGACGTGAACGTCCCCAAGGTGATCGCGCATGTTGATCTCGAGGGTGAAGTCTGCGTGGTCATTGGGCGACGCGCCAATGCGGTACCGCGCAAAAAGGCCCTCGAATACGTGGGCGGCTACATAGTCATGAACGAAGCCTGCGCCAAGATCCTGCCGCGACCCTCGATCCCGGGGCGCACCGAAACCCTCGGCCTGAAGGGCCCTGACGATATGGCACCACTGGGCGCGGTGCTGGTCACTGCCGATGAGATCAAGGACCCGGCTGAGTTTCAGATCGTGGCGAGCGTCAACGGAGAGGAGCGCCAGAACTATTCACTGTCAGAGGCGGTGTTCGATGTCGCCGAGTGCATCGAGTACGTCTCGGCGCGCATGACGCTGCACCCCGGAGACCTGATCGCCATGGGCACGGGCCTGGGCTGCGGAATCCTCGAGAAGCCAATCCGCCTCCTCAAGGACGGCGACGTGGTCGAGTGCGCAATCGTCGGCTATGCGGGCTGCAAGAACACCTTCCGGATTCCGGGCTGGAAATCCGACCAGGTCTAGCCGGCAGCGGCCGAAGCCGCTGGTTTGTTGGCGGCGAGTAACCGAGGGCGCCGGCGCCGGCGCCGCGGTTGCCCTGCCGCGGAATCGTTGCCGCTGGCGCCGACCTTCTCCTGGTGCTCGAAAACGCGCGATTCGAATTGCTCGAGCATGGCCTCGCAGCGCTCGAGCCAGTCCTTGGCTTCACGCTCGTTTGGTGCGCCAAACCAGTCGCGCTTTCGGACGCGATCGAACCAGGCCCCGATCTTCTCGTATTCCGCGCGGATCTCCTCCGCTTCCTCGTAAGTGAAGTTCTTCCGAAAAGTCTCGAACTCAATCTCTTTGGTGAAGTTCACCTCGCAGTTCTCGATGATCTCCTGATAGTGGTTGGAGGTCTGCTCCTGGAACTGCTGGATCAGCTTTATTTCCTCATCGCGGCTCAGCCTGCGCAGAGGCAGGAGGTGGAACTCACCGCCGCCGTCCCCGACTCGCTGCAGGATCGGGCCGATGTCTTTGCGCATCGCGGCGTTCGCGGGAAACACGCAGACCGACTGCTGCAGGTATATCGCGCCGATCTTCTTGAGCTGGCGCCAGACGGCCACTCGCGCGGCCGTCGGCTTGGCCGGCATGCGGTACACGAGAACCGTGAAACGGTTAACCGGCGCAGGCATCTGCCCGGGGATCATAGCCGACGTGCGTGCTTATGACGGTGGGAGGGGGCGCCTGACGGAGCGCTGGAACGCCCCCGTGTGTGCGAGGTATAACAGCATTTCCAATGTAGCAAGTATCAATGTATACTCGCTCCGGATTCGTGGACGATGGGTCCTCGGAGCGTCATTTCGAATATGCCGTTGGGAAGCACGGCAGAGCGTCGAAGTCAATCGCCTGACTCGACGTAAGGAGAGAGAGAAGCCATGAGTAAATTGTGGGAGGCGGAGCTGAGCCGCCGAGCGTTCATCGGCCAGATGGGCGCAGCCGCCGCGGTCGTCGGCCTCGCCGCTTGCGGCGTCGGCACCTCAACCGGATCGTCGGTACTCACGCCTAAGAGGGGCGGCATTCTCAAGGTTTCGACCGCTGATGGTTCAACCGCCGACTCTCTCTCGCTCTACGCGCAGTCCAACACGTTTATGGAGTCGATGATCGGTTCCATGTACGAGACCCTTGTCTTCAAGGACAACAACTTCAAGCTGATCCCCGGTCTCGCCACGGCGTGGTCGTCGCCTGACGCGACGACTTGGACCTTCAAGATTCGTCAGGGCGTGAAGTTCCACGACGGATCGCCACTCACTTCGAAAGACGTCGTTTACTCGATTCAGCAGGAGCTTGGCGCCGCATCAGGCACGGACATCAACGCCCTGCTGGGCAACATCCTGCCGCCCGAACAGGTGACCGCGCCCGACGACAGCACCGTCGTCATGAAGCTATCCTCGCCATTTGGTTTCCTGCCCAACGCTATGGCAAACCGCTACGGCAAGATCTTCAAGGCCGGAACGTCGGTCGACCAGTTCTCCACCAAGCCCAACGGTACCGGGCCATTCATGTTCAAAGACTTCACGCCTGGGTCGAGCTTCAACGCGGTGAGGAACCCAAACTACTGGCAGCCGAACCGGCCATACCTGGACGGCATCTCTTACACCAATGTCCCCGAGCCGGCTTCCCGCCTGCAGACGGTTCTGACCGGCGAGGCTCATTGGATGGACGCGGTCCCGGCCGCGTCGGCGAGCCAGTTCAATGGAAGCACCACAGCGGAGCTCGAAGTCCTCAAGGACGCAATCTGGTTCGGGATGGCCTGCAACCTGTCAGTGCGGCCGTTCAACGACTTCCGGGTGATCAAGGCCATGAAGATGGCGATCGACCGAAAGCAGGTGATCAAGGTTGCATTCGCCGGCTTCGCGAGCGAGGGTTTCGACGGTCCTGTCCCGTCGTCCGACCCATTCTTTCCTTCGGACCTGAAGAACACATTCGACCCTCAGGGCGCAAAGGCGCTCCTGTCGGCGGCCGGTTACCCGAACGGCCTCACGCTGCCGGATCTCGTCGTGCTGCCAACTCACGGTCAGGTCGCGCAGTCCACGGTCGTCCAGCAGCAGCTTGCTCAGGTCGGCTTGAAGTTCAACATCGTGCAGGCGGGGCCAAACTTCTGGAGCAACGTCTACCAGGCGGTCCCGATGTTCGTGCCCGAGTTCCAGCGCAAAGAGGCCTGGGAGATCTTCCAGCTCTTCAACACTTCCGACGAGGACACCAACTACTCACCCGACGCCAACGACGCGCTGATCACCCAGGCGGCCCAGTCGCAGGATCTCGCCCAGCAGAAGCAGCTGTACGCGCAGATCATCAAGGGTTACCAGCAGAACGAAGGTTGGATCGTGCCGGCATACGCCTACAACGTCTATGGCAGAAGCAAGAAGCTCGGCGGCATGGACCCCAACTACGTGGACCTCTTCGACTTCACCAACGCTTTCTTGGCCTAGTCGGCCCGGCCGCTGATCTCCCACCGCACCCGGTGAGTGCACAGGTCGCAGGCGCTCCAGTCGCAGGCGCTCGAGAAGGCTGGCGTTCGTCTCTGGGTCCCGTGGCGGGCTTTCTGTTCTGGGCGGTCAGGCGGGTCGGCATCGCGGCGCTGACGGTCTGGCTCGTGTCAGTGGTGGTTTTCTGCGCCATCCAGCTCAACCCCACCAACCCAGCTATCGTCGCCCTGGGGGCGCAGTCCTCAAAGAAGGCACGTCTTCTGTTCGAACACAGGATGCACCTCGACGAACCTCCACTGCAGCGTTACCTGGACTGGATCGGGGGCATGCTTCATGGCGATTTCGGAACCTCCGTCATCAACGGGTTGCCGATTCATGACCTCATCTTCCAGCGACTCCACTACACCGCTGTGCTCGCCGTGATCTCGATCATCTGCAGCACGTTGCTCGCGCTTCCGCTGGCTGTTATCGCCGCACGGCGGGTGGGGTCTTTCGCGGAGGTATCGCTGTCGACCGGCGCTGTGGCAATCAGCGCGGTTCCAGACTTTGTGCTGGCCCTTGCGATTCTGCTGATCGGGGCCGTTTTGATTCGGATGTTCCCAGTCGTCAGCCAGGGGATCGTCGACGGGGACTATTCCGCCCTCGTGCTCCCGGTTATCTCGGTAGTGCTGGTCGCGGCGGCATACGTCTTCAGGCTGGCCCGCGTCAGCCTCGTCGAGATGCTGGCGGCGCCCTACGTGCGGGCGGCCCAGCTTCGAGGCTTCTCGCGGAGACGGGTCCTGTGGCGCCATGTGCTTCCAAACGCAAGCATCGTCGTTGTGCATGTCGTCGCTCTGAACGCGATCGGGATGATGGGCGGGCAGATCATCGTTGAGAACGTGTTCACCTATCCCGGACTGGGCACGCTGCTGGTTCAGTCCATCAATAACAATGACCTTCCGGTGATCGAGGCCGTGGCTGTGATCACGGCCGCTTTCATCGTCACGATCAATGTCATCGCCGACGGACTCGTGCGCCTGCTCGATCCGAGGATCCGACAGTCGGCGGGCGGCCGCTGATGGCGAGCGCACTCTCGGCAGCGCCACGCCGTCGGATGGGGGGACGGTTTGGGTCGCCGCTGGTCGTGCTGTGGCACGGGAGCCACGGCCGTGTGGGGACGGTCCTCGTCACCGTGATGCTGCTGATGATCCTGTTCGGCCCGGCCGTTGCACCGTTCCCGCCGAACGCAATCGTCAGCGACATCTTGCAGGGCCCGTCTCGCGAGCATCTCCTTGGTACGGACGTCCTGGGCCGAGACGTGCTGAGCCGGCTGCTCAACGGCGGTAGGTCCATCCTCATCCTGCCGATCCTCGCGGTGGCGATCGCCTTCGTGATCGGCACCACGCTGGGGCTGCTGGCGGGACTTAAGGGTGGCCTCACGGACGTGATGATCACGGGCGCGGCTGAGGTTGCACTTTCCATTCCGGCCCTTCTGATGGTCTTGGTGTTGGTCTTCACCTTCGGCCACTCGGACTTCGTCTTGGTGGTGAGCACGGGCATCTTCGTGTCACCCAGGAGCATTCGCATCATCCGCGGGGCGGCGCACGCCGTGTGCTCGCAGGACTACGTAACGGCCGCGAGAGCGCGAGGCGAAGGCGACGTCGCGATTGTATTCCGAGAGATCCTGCCGAACGTGACGGGCCCGCTGCTCGCGGAGTTCGCCCTGCGCCTGACTTACGCCATCGGGTTCATCTCAACGCTGAGCTTTCTCGGGCTGGGCCAACAACCGCCATCCTCCGACTGGGGTCTGATGGTGAGCGACGGGCGACCATATTTCACCCAGGCGCCACTGCTCGTGATCGTGCCCGCACTTGGAATCGCCGCACTGGCGATCGGGATCAATCTCATCGCCGATGAGATCACCTCGCACCTTGCACGCAATGTCCAGCCGACTTCAAACTGAGCTTCGCTCCACGACACGAATGCAGGGCTTCAGGGTCCATGATCTCCGAGTCGTTTTTGGCTCTAATGAGGTGGTCGGCGGCATCACCTTCGAAGTCCCGCGCGGGGTGGTCACCGGAGTCGCCGGCGAATCCGGCAGCGGTAAGACAACGGCGGCGCTGGCCAGCATCGGTTATGTTCCGGCGGGATCACGGCGCCTGGGCGGAACGGCGCTGCTAGACGGCATGGACCTGCTCCAGCTCAGCCCCGAAGCAAGGCGCAAAGTGTGGGCGACGCGCGTCAGCTACGTGGCCCAGGACGCGGTCAACGCGTTCAACCCGACGATGCGTGTCGGCGCGCAGTTCCGCGAGGTTCTCGGCATCAACCGGCACCTCTCGGCAAGCGCTGCCAGGGCGAAGAGCCGCGACCTTCTGGAGGCCGTGCACATCCCGGATCCCGAGGTCGCCTTGAAGAAGTACCCGCACCAGTTCTCGGGCGGTCAGCTCCAGCGAATGGCGATCGCACTCGCGATCGCATGCGATCCTGAGCTGATCATCCTGGACGAACCCACCACGGGTCTGGACGTGATCCACCAGGCGGGCATCGTCTCGCTCCTGGCAGAGCTGATCAAAGAGCGCAACCTCGCCGCGATCTACGTGAGCCATGACCTGGCCCTTCTCGAAGCGATCTCAGAGAACATCGTCATCCTATACGCCGGCGAGGTCGTGGAGTCGGGGCCTGCGTCGCAGGTGCTCCGCTCGCCCAGGCATCCATACACTCGGGCGTTGCTGGATTCGCTCCCATCGATCGACGAGGCCCTGAGGCCCAGAGGCATCCCCGGGCTCCCTCCTGGCCATGTGCTGCCCGACAGGTGCTCCTTTGCGCGGCGTTGCCCGTTTGCCGAGGACCGATGTCGCAACGCGAAGCCGGAGCTGACGTCGGTCGGGCCGTCGCGACTCGTCAGGTGCGTTCGGACAGATGAGCTCGGTGTACTGGCAACGACCGCCCCACGCCCAGGCGAGCCGGAATCCATCGGGCGGAAGGGCGAACCAGTCCTCACCGTTGACTCACTGGTGTGCGTCTACGGCGGCGGACGGGACAAGCTCACCGCGGTTGACAACGTCTCGCTGGAAGTGCGTTCGGGAGAGGTCGTGGCGCTGGTCGGCGAGAGCGGAAGCGGCAAGTCAACGATCGGAAGGGCGATCACCGGCATCGTGCGGCCGTATTCGGGCCGCATGGTGCTGATGGGCCAACCGCTGAAGCTGGACGGCGGCCGTACGCGCCAGCAGCACCGATGGGTCCAGATAATCTTCCAGAACCCGGATTCGTCCCTGAACCCGCGGCGCACGGTCTACCAGCTGATCCTGCGTTCGGTCCAGATGTTCAGGGATGACGTGCGGAAAAACGAGTGGCGAGACCTGGTCGCATCGGCGATGCATGATGTCCAGCTCGACGCGGCGATGATGGACCGTTATCCGCACCAGCTTAGCGGCGGTCAAAAGCAGCGCGTAGCGATCGCACGGGCGTTCGTTGCCAATCCGAAGCTCATCATCTGCGACGAGATCATCTCCGGCCAGGACGTGTCCGTCCAGGCGGCGATCCTTGACGTCGTTCGCGCCCTGCAGACAAGTCGCGGCACCGCTCTGCTGTTCATATCCCACGATCTCGCCGCGGTGCGTTCGATCGCCCAATGGATCTACGTGATCCAGGGAGGACGCATCCAGGAGACAGGGCCAACACCTCAGGTCTTTGGTCATCCGAGCGCTGACTACACCCGGGAACTTCTGGCGGCGGCTAAACACTCGATCACCGACTTTTGATGACGCCGGACCGAGAACCCACCCGGGTGGTGGTGGCGCGCGTCGACCGCCCGCCGCCGGGCCTGCCGGCCGTGGAGTCTGGTGCAAGGTACGACTTCGCGAGCAACGAGGATGAGATGCACACAGCGCTGGCGGGCGCGGAAGTGATGTTTGCGTGGAACTACGCGAACGGCCAGATCTTCCGGGACACCTTCGGGTCGGCGCGAAATCTCCGATGGGTGCACACCGCTGGTGTCGGGGTTGAGCCGCTGCTCTTTCCCGAGCTCGTCGCGAGCGACGTGATCATCACCAATGCGGGTGGCGTCTACGAGCAAACCATGGCCGAGTACGCGGTGATGCTGATGCTCCAGATCGCCAAGGACGCCGTGCACACTTGGCATGACCAGCGGGCGCACCACTGGAACCGGCGCCGAGCAGACACGCTGCAGGGTCGCACAGTGCTGATCGTCGGCGTCGGAGCGATCGGGCGCGCCATCGCCAGGCTCGCGCGAGCGCTGGAGATGGTCACGGTCGGCGTGGGAAGGACGGCGCGCGACGGGGATGTGAACTTCTCGTCCATCCACGCGTCGACCGAGCTTGACGCCCTCGTCGGGGGCGCCGACTACATCGTCCTGGCGGCACCATTGACCCCCAGCACGGCCGGTCTGGTCAGCGCCGAGGTCCTGGCGAGGATGAAGTCGACAGCATGGCTGATCAACCTCGGACGCGGGCCGCTGGTCGACGAGCCGGCCTTGCTCGAGGCGCTGCGCTCCAACACCATCGGCGGCGCGGCGCTGGACGTGTATTGGGAGGAGCCACTAGACCGCGACCATCCTCTCTGGGACATGCCGAACGTCATCATCTCGCCCCACATGTCCGGGGACGTCACGGACACGCATTCGCGCTTTGTCCGAAGCTTTCTCGACAACCTCCAGCGATGGCGATCAGGTACCCCTCTGCGGCACGTCGTCGACAAGTCCCTCGGCTTCAGGCCGAGCCGATCCGGTAGCGATGGAGACGACTGATGCGCGAGCGAGATGACCTGCCGTTTTCGATGGCCGAGTACCACACGCGATTGACCGAGACGCGCCGCCGCATGGCCGAGAACGGATGGGACCTGTTCCTCTGCACGACACCGGAGAACATGTATTACCTGACCGGCTTCAACTCCCGAGGCTATTACTCCTACCAGTGCCTGTTCGTTCCGCTCGAGGGCGAGCCATTCATGGTGACGAGGCATCTCGATGCCGCCAACGTCGAACACCAGACGTGGATGGAGAGAGGCTACGACTATCGGGACGAGGACGACCCGATCGCATTGACGGCACACGCGCTCGGGGAACGTGGCTTCGAGTCAGCCACCATTGGCGTCGAGCTGAGCTCTTGGTTTCTGACCGCCGCGACGGACCTGTTGCTCCGGGCCGCAGTGCCGACCGTGAGGTTTCAGGACGGGAGCGCATTGATCGAGCAACAACGGATGATCAAGTCAAACGCCGAGGCCGAGTACATCAAGAGAGCGGCCGAGTGCATATCTGCCGGCATGGATGCAGCCATCGATGCCACACGCGAGGGCGCCCTTGACCGGGAAATTGCCGCGGCTGGATACCACGCGCGCATCCTGGCCGGCAGCGAATATGTGGCCTCCCCAATGTATGTGCAGACAGGCCCTGGGTCGGCGATCGCACACAACAACTGGGATGGCAGGCGGCTCGAGAAGGGCGATCTGGTGTTCTACGAGATGGGGGCTTCGTTCAAGCGTTACCACGCGGCGATCATGCGCACCGCCGTGATCGGGCCCCCAAGCGACATGGCAAAGCGGGCTGACGCCGCGACGCGGGAGGGGCTGGAGGCGGCGCTGGCGCTGATGCGTCCGGGCGCCACGGCGGATGAGGTGGACCGGGCATATCGCGAGGTCATGGTGAAGCGAGGATTCGAGGAATACATCGGCCTGAGGCTGGGCTATCACATTGGAATCGGGTACCCGCCCACGTGGGTCGGCCGCGGCACGTTCAGCCTCAACACGGGCGCCCAGGACCGGCTGGCCGCGGGGATGGTCTTCCACGTCATACCTTCGGTCCGGATCCCCGGCCTCGGCGGCATCGGCAACAGCGAGACCGTGCTGGTCACGGAGCGCGACGCCGAGGTTCTCACCAACTTCGATTCGCGGCTCTTCGTACGCTGATGAGAGAGCGTGACGATCTGCCGTTCTCCATGGCCGAGTACAGGTCTCGGCTCGAGCGCACGCGCGCCGCCATGGATGAGGCAGAGGTTGCCCTGCTCATGTCGTCGACTCCCGAGAACATCTACTACTTGACCGGCTTCAACTCACGCGGCTACTACTCGCACCAGTGCCTGTTCGTGCCCCGCCACGGCGAACCCTGGATGGTTGTGCGCCAACTCGACGAGCCGAATGTCAGCCTTCACACGTGGCTTGAGGCGGCGGACTCATACCGCGACGCGGACGACCCCATCGCGGCTACAGTGCG
The DNA here is from genome assembly GCA_036491755.1 of Candidatus Dormiibacterota bacterium. Classification (GTDB taxonomy): domain Bacteria; phylum Chloroflexota; class Dormibacteria; order Dormibacterales; family Dormibacteraceae; genus DASXBJ01. The sequence goes on along the minus strand of DASXBJ010000140.1, from coordinate 27,266 downwards.
CTCGATCCGGGAACGTGACCTTGGGTCCGCTGTCGTGGGCTTGGAGCTGAGCTCGTGGTTTTTGACCGCCCACACTCACATTCGACTGCGCGACCTGTTGCCCGAAGCCACTTTTAAGGACGCGAGCGGCATGATCGAGCGCCTTCGGATCATCAAGTCCCCCGCCGAGGTGGAATACACGCGGCAGGCCGGCCTGGCTGTCGCAGCGGGAATGCGAGCGGCCATCGATGAAACACGGGAAGGCGCGCTCGACAGCGATGTCGCAGCGGCGGCCTACCGCGCTCGGATTCTCGCAGGAAGCGAATACGTCGCATCTCCCGTGTACGTGCAGACGGGTCCTGGGTCGGCGATTCCCCACAACAATTGGAACGGCCGGCGCATCGCGCGCGGGGACGTCACCTTCTACGAGATGGGCGCCTCCGTGCGGCGATATCACTGTTCGCTGATGCGCACGTCAGTTGTGGGCGCTCCATCGAAGGACGTGGCGCGCGCCGGAGCGGCGGTGGTCGACGGTCTCGAAGCCGCGCTGCAGGCGATCAGGCCGAAGGTATCGGCCGGCGAGGTCGACGCCGCATGCCGTGACCTGATCAAGCGTGCCGGCTTCGCAGACAACCACACGCTGCGGGTCGGCTATCACATCGGGATCGGGTATCCCCCCACGTGGGTCGGGCGAGGAGTCTTCGGGCTCAACCGCGGTGCGCCGGACCTGCTGGAGCCGGGGATGGTCTTCCACGTGATCCCATGGATCCACGTGCCCGGAGTTGGCGGATTTGGGAACAGTGCGACGGTTGTCGTGACCGATGCAGGCTACGAAAAGCTGGCCGAGCTCGAGTCCGCTCTTTTCGTCCGCTAGGGATTGCCTTCCGCGAGGCCGAGGAACAGCGCGGCACTCGTACGCGCACCGGCACGGAGGTGGTCGAGTCGAATGTTCTCGTTCGGCGCGTGGTTGCGCTGGTCGCGGCCGGCGTACGGCACATCCAGGACGGGGATCCCCAGACCCACCGCAAAGACTCCATCAGGTAGCGTGCCGCCCGACGAAGGGACGAGCGCCGGCTCCTGACCGAAACCTACGCGGACCGCGTCAATCACCCTCGCCGCGACGGGAGTTTCCATCGCCGTCCTTGATGGCATATAGCCTCTGCCCCGTTCGAGCGTCGCATCCGGTGCGATCGACTTGAGATGGGCAGTCAGGAGCTCGACCATCCAGTCGGGGTCCTGGTCGGCGACCAGGCGTACATCGATGTGCGCCGTCGCTTGGCACGGGATGACACTTTTCTCATGGTGCCCACCTTCGAGCCCGTTCACGGTCAGAGCCGGCATGAACATCAGCCGCTCGAGAGCCGGGACATCCAGCGGCCCGTCGAGGCGGATCGCGCCAACCGAGCGGCCCGCCTCGTCGACATCAAAGGGCAGGTCCGCCATGGCCTGCCGTTCCCGGTCGGTTGGCGGAACGATGCGGTCATAAAAGCCGGGCACACTCACGCGACCATCCGGGCCTTTGAGCTGCGCCAGGAGCTGCGCCAGGCGCATCCCAGCACTGGGAACAATGTTGCCCCAGTTTCCGGAGTGAAGATCTGTATTCGCTGTGCGAACAGTCAAGCGAAGTTTGACGTCTCCACGCACACCGAACACCACCTCTGGGCGCTCATCCTGTCGAGTGGGCCCATCGGCAGTGAAGCAGAGGCGTGATCCTGAGAGGCGCGTTTGATAGCGGTCGACGAACTCCGCCAGGTGCGGGCTTCCGTTCTCCTCCTGCCCATCCAGCACGAGCTTGACCCGCATCGGTACGTGTCCCAACACCGCCATCAGGGCGCGGACCGCGAAAATGTGGCAGAAGAACTGGCCCTTGTTGTCCGCCGAGCCGCGGCCGAAGATACGGCCGCCACGGATCACTGGTTCGAAAGGCGGCGAGCTCCACGCGTCGAGAGGCTCGACCGGCTGGACGTCGTGATGGCCGTAGACGATCAGCGACTCCTGCCCGGAGCCGATCTCCGCCAGGAGGATGAGATTGCCGTCCATATTCGCGATCTCAACAGACCATCCATCCTGTGCCAGCATCCGCGCCAGGTGGGACGCCGATTGGGTAAGAGCTGCGGGGTCATCGCTGACGCTCGGTATTCGGAGGGCCGAAAAGAGGTCTTGCATGCCGGAGTCAACGGCCGCATTCACCTGGGCTTGGATTGACGTCCAGTTTGGGGGCGTCCAGCTGGCCATGGCCTGCGAGTGTAACGGTTGATCGAGATTACACTTGGAACAAGCACCGTGATCGGAATCCCAGTGCGCCACCTCCGGCGTGAGGCGTCCATGTTGCTTGCCGTTGTGGCGCTCATCGGTGCGTCCTTCTATTACGTCCATGGTTCGGCCCACCACGCGGACGGAGGGCCCGCGCAGCGACTTATCGTCATCTCGAGCCAGTTCGCCGAGGAGGGCGCCGGTTGGCTCCTACTCAAGAATCCCGTGGACGGCGCCACTGAAATCGTCGTCACGTCGGACGCCGGCGTCCATTGGAGACGACTGCGCACCTCTGCCGGACACCCGACCGCCACGATATTCGACTTTCAGCTGATTGACTCCCAGCACGCGGTGCTGCAGTCAAACGGCGGAATCGAGATGTCCGACGATGGAGGCGCGTCATGGCACGAAGTGGCGTTGCCCGGGTCAGCGCCCTTGGGAGGCGGTATCTACTTCCTGGACTCTCGTCGTGGCTGGTACCTGCAGACTGGAACCGCATCCGGTGCGGCCCGGCCCGCCGCGCTGTGGTCGACTGCCAATGGTGGTTTCACGTGGAACCGGCTCTGGGTAGTCAGCTCCGTACATCCGTCCGACGGCGGCATTCCGTTGGACGGCGTCAAGAACCTCGTCGGGTTCGTCACGCCCGATCTCGGATGGATGAACGTGCTGGGCGTTGCAGGATCGTATGTGATGGCCACGCGCGATGGTGGAATTACGTGGGCGCGACAGGACCGCTCGGACGGGCCGGCCGCCGCCGTGCGGTTCTTCCCGCCCAGCACCGTAGTGCTGGTACTCGTCGAGCCCGTCTCCTACTCGCTAATGAGGTCTGCGGACCTCGGGGTGAGTTGGCGATCGGTCGGGGGGACGCCACCTTCTGTTGGGGCGGGTAGCGAGTCCCAGCCGAACCTCGTGAGCTCGTCCACATGGGTGGTGCCCGTGGGACGGCAGCTGATGCGGACATCGGATGGGGGGAGCAGTTGGGAGACGCTCGCAGGCGGGATGGCGGGCGGGTTGAGCATTGAATACGTTCCGTGGTTGTCGCAGGCGGGCAGGGGCTACGCGCTCGTTCGAGACCAACTGATGAACCCATACATATTCACCACCCAAGACGGCGGGCACGTCTGGTCTGACGTCTCCGCGCCTGAACTGATCAGGCGCTGACGGGCCGCGAGGCGTTCTTTAGCCTCGATTGCCACATGAACCACTAGCGGACTGGACCCCAGACCTCGACCGATTGGATCACAGCAGGCCGTCGGCTTCGTGGTCGCCACGGCGACGCCTGAAGCCAAAGTACAGGGCGACGTCGTAGCCAGCCTTCAGCACTCCCGCCGTGAAGAACGGGAACGCGAAGGATGCGGTTTGAATAGCCGCCCCTGTGATGACCGGTCCCGCGGCAGAGGCAAGGCCGCGAATGGCCCCGGTGAACGCAAGTGCTCCCGCCCGCTCGTTGGAAGGGACGATCGAGACGACATAGGCTTGCCGAGCAGGCTGATCCATCGATACGAGGGTCGAACGAATCACGAGGATAGCGAGCGCGAAGCCAATTTTCGGAGCGAACGGAACCAGCAGCAGCAGGAGGTTGCTGGGAAGGTGGGTAAACACCATCGTGTTGACCAGGCCGATGCGGTCGGCGAGGCGGCCAGACAGCTCGAAAGAAAGCGCCACGAGGAGGGACATCAGACCGAAGGCAGGGCCGAGCACCGCCGGAGTCGCGCCGAACCTTACGGTTAGCCAATAGACCAGAACAGCAGTCGAGACAAGCCCCGTCCCCAATGAGTCGACCGCAAACAGTGCGCCCAGACCAAGCAGCGGTTTGAATGTACCGAAAGTCCTGGCGGGCTGAGCCTCCACCTCCGAGGACACGAGCAAAGGGATTCCGGCTGTGAGCAGTCCAAGCAAGGAGAACCCGATGAAAAAGGCCGTCGTGCGCGATGGGCTGGTGCCTACGGTGGCGACCAGGGCGCCCGCGGCGGCTCCCAACGCGCCTGTCAGCGAGTAGCGAGCAAAGGCGCGATTGCGATTGGTCCGAGTCGCAGCTTGCGTTAGCATCGCCTGCTCGACTGGTAGAAAAGGCCCATTGTCCGTGCCGGCGATTCCCATCATTCCGGTGAGCCCGCCAAGGATGAGCAGCCAGTGCTGCGTTGCCAGGGCGAGGTCCAAACCGCTCACCGCCATCAAGACCCCGAGGGCAGATAGCGTCCTGCGGCGGCCAAAGCGTGCACTGGCAGAGGCTGAGACGAGACCGGACAGAGAGGCGGTCGCCAGTCCGATGGCAAGGGCCACCCCGATCTCAGCGGGGCTGAACATCCGCGCCTGCAAGTGCACCGCCACGAGGATGCCGGCGAACCCGAAGCCAAACGCGCGGATGATCCGAGTCGCGATCAGAAGAAGGTAGTCACGGCGGGCAGCTGAAGGAGACCGACCGCTTGCTTCCATCTTCATGCCATGTTCTCAGACGTCGCGACGGCCTTCGTCCGCTAACAGCGAGGTATGTAGCGGCATATGGTGTAAATCCAGCCGCGTGTCGGGGTCGAGCTACAACACAGGTGGCTTAGGTGGGGCGATCGTGCAGTTGGATTGCGTATCCGAGGGAATCTAGAAAAGTCGCCTCGGGAGCATGCACCCGACCACCCAGTTGGGGATGTCGACCACCTCGTGGATTCTCAGCTCGCCAACCACGCCCAGCAGCGAGTATGCCTCGAGTTCCGTGATGCCCTGGGCCTTGGCAAGAGGACCAATACAGCGGCGTGTGGCAGCCTTGGCCGCCTCCATCAGGTCGGGTCCGATGCCCGTGAAGATCCTGTATCCCTCAGGGGCTGGGAAAGTGTCCCTGGTGAGAATCTCTGGCGCATCGAGTTGTGCGTTCTTTATGACGTCGACCTTGAGGGACATCTCCATCGGACACTCGATCGCCGTGCCACAGATCTCCCCCTCGCCTTGAAGGGCATGGCCATCGGCTGCCGACAACAGAGCGCCATCGTTAAACACCGGGACGATCAGGGTTGACCCAGCCCCCAAGTATCGAATGTCTATGTTGCCGGCCGCGTTCGTCGGCGTGATTGATGCAAAGTCGCCGTCCTCGGCTGGTGCAACCCCTATACATCCGATCATCGGATGGAGATCGAATCGAGCACCGTTGGGCATCTCCACGTAACCACGGTCCAGGTCCTTCCAAATCTTGATGAGCGGATCCTGGATCTCATCCCACAGAAGGCCAAATTCGGGCAGCAATGCAGTCCAGCCCCAACCCAGCGGCTTGAGGTTCAGAACTTCGATCCTGAGCGCGTCGCCCGGCTTCACTCCATCTATATAGACAGGCCCGACCAGTGGGTCCAGCCGGCGGTAGTTGATCTTCCCAATGTCCTCGCTCGTCGAATCGGGCGTGATCTCGCCATTGGCAGCATCGGGTGCTGAAAGCGTCAGCTCATCACCCGGCCGAATCGTCAATACGGGTTTGTTCTGCCGGTTCCACGTCTTGTGAAGACTGCCTGCCGGCATCTGGTGAACCGTTCGAGACACCGAGCTCATGCTTCAGCTCCTTCGGCCTGGGTGGCGAACTGTTTGTCCTCCCACGCGGCATCGCGCTTGACGACACGGTTGCGTTGAACGTAGAGGATCGCGAAACCAACCACGAGGAACGCCAACATGACATACGGCCAGTACACGAGGGGGGCGGGGGGGACCGGGATTATCTGGCTGTAGAAGGTGTACCCGAGTAGGGGTACAGCGACGAGGAGGGGAAGGAACTGGTAGTAGCGCCGCTTCGCGATGTCCTCCTTCCAGAAATAGATGGTGGCGGCAAGACTGGTCATCCCGTACGCGATGATGACTGCCAGCGTGGCCAGCGCACCAGTCCAGCCGTAGACATTCGACGGGCTGTTGGTGAAGGGGACAAAGGCGGCCGCGATCAGAAGGCCGATAACCACGCTCGCACCGAGCGCCCAATAAGGCGAATTGTGCGTTGGGTGGATGGAGGCCAACCGCGTCGGAAGGCGTCCGTCGCGTCCTAACGAGAACAGAACCCGCGCAGCACCGTCAGCACTCGCCAGGGCACACGCGAACGTGCTGATTGCAGCGCCTGCGTTGAGGACCATGCTGAACCAACTTCCAATGAAGGTCTGGGCAAGGTCCGTATTCGGCGCTGCGGACGCTCCATAGGCCTTGACTCCGGCGGCATCCAACCCGAAGCCGACCGTCTGGGCGAAGGAGATGATGATGAAAACCAAACCCGACAGGATTACCGCGCTGAACACCGCCAGGGGGATGGCGCGCTGCGGGTTCTCGGACTCTTCGCCGAGAGTGGCAGAGCCCTCGAATCCTATGTAGGTCAAAAAGCCGAACACCAAGGCAGCGCTCAGACCGCTGATCGAAGCTCCGCTTGGAGTGAGGGGGGTCAAGGAGAGGCTGCTCCCGTGAGCTCCTCCCTTCGCGAAGATCACGGCAGCCAGCACGAACATCAGGAGAATGGAAACACCCTCCGCAACCATGAAAATATGGACCGAGAGCTTGATGCTTCGGTAGCCCAGCACCCAGACGGCAGCTCCGCCCACAAGGACCGTCAGGAACCACGGCAACTGAATCCCGGTGATGCCCGCCACCAGCAGATCTGCGAACGTCGCGAAGCCGGAAAGCAGCGTGCCAACGAAAGTCACATAAACAAGCGCAAGGCACCACCCGGCAATAAAGCCGTAGCGCGGCCCGACAGCCGCCTTGGTCAAGCCATACACAGAGCCGGCATCGTTGAAATGGCGAGTGAGGCGGATGAAGCCGGCGCCGACGCACGCAATGCCGATCGTGCTGAGGACAAATATGAACGGTGTCGCGGTGCCGGCTGTCAGGGCTGCGAACGGGGTGTTCAAGGACATGCCCGCGGTAGGTGCCATCAGCGCGACAGGCATGGCAAGGACTTCGATGAACGTGAGAGATCGGACCAATCGCATAGCTTCCCCTCCCAAACAATGCTCGGAGCGCTGGGTACGTAGCCACCAGCCCCGAACCCTCAGATGCCCTAGACCATCTCCCGCCTGGAGCGTTCCAATCCTACTGGGTCTACAGATCCAGTCAATAAGGCGGTCCGGGGCGGAGGTTGGTTGTCAGTCGAGAGGCTGGGAACGATCGACCGCGCACGCAGGAACGTTGGGGGCTAGATCGCCTTCGCGCGCGCGGCCACGATCGCCGCCTGCACCCTGTTCTTCACGCCCAACTCATCGAAGATCGACTGCAGGTGCGTTTTCACAGTGTTCTCGCTGAGGTGGACGCGGGTCGCGATCTCGCGATTTGAATAGCCCTCGGCGAGGAGCTTTAGGATCTCCACCTGACGGTCGGTCAACCGCGCGAGCTGCGAGTCCGGCACGCCGTGCCGAACCTGATCGAGGACCCGGCCGGCGACCTGCGCCGAGAGTGGGGTCTCACCTCGGTGGACGGCCCGGATGCTCTCCTCCAGCGCAAATCGCTGGACGTCCTTGATCACGTACCCGTCCGCGCCCGCATTGATGCTCGCGTTCAGCAGATCGCTGTCGGTGTACACGGTGAGCACCATTACCTTGACGCTCGGGAACGCCTCCTTGAGCAGCCGGCACACCTCCGGTCCGCTGACATCGGGCAGCCTCGCATCGAGCAACACGACGTCGGGCTGCATCTGCCGCGCCAGGTCGAGGGCCTCGGCGCCGCGACCCGTCTCGCCGACGACCTCGAAATCGGCCTGTCCTGAAAGCAGGACTTTCAGCCCGACTCGAACCATCTCGTGGTCGTCGACCAGGACGATGCGAATCGGCCGGGGTTGTTCAGTCATCGCCGCTGAACGGGTACCGTGGCCCGCACGATAAGCCCGCCCTCTTCCAGGTTCGCGACCTCGAAAGTGCCTCCAATCTCCTCCACCTGGCGGCCCATCGAGCGCAACCCGAAGTGGCGTTCGTCGGTGGCGTAGCCTTCGATGATGCCGGCCGGCGCACCGGTGCCGTCGTCCTGGACCGAAAGCGTGAACTGCTCAGGCGCGTACTCGAGCACGACCAAAGCAGAGCTCGCGTGCGCGTGCCTCACCACATTGAGAAGGCTCGAGTGTGCGACGCGCCACAGCACGCCTTCAGCCGAAGCGTCCAGCGACGGAGGGTTGCCGTTGACGATGACCTCGACGTCCAGGCCCAGGTCTCGGGAGACTTGCCGCGACAGCGCCATGAGCGCCCCCTGCAGGTCGCCCGCCGTCATGGTCGACGGCGAGTTCGCAAAGACGATGCCGTGCGTTGCTTCCGCGGCGCGCGCCAGGATGTAACGCGTCTCGTCGAGCTGCCGGCGGGTCGACTCGGTCAGCGATCCCGATTCGAGCACCGACCTCAGCCGGATCCCGATGGCGAACAGCGCCTGCTCGATCTGGTCGTGCAGCCCGTTGGCGATGCGATTTCGCTCCTCTTCGACCGCGCGGGTCCGCGCCGCCTCGACCTGCTCGCGGTTCAGCTCCTTGAGCCTTTCGATCATCTGCCTCTGCCGGTCGTAGAGCCGGGCATTGTCGACCGCGACGGCCGCCTGGTTGGCGAACGTGCCCAGCAGCTCCTCATGGTCGATCGAGTAGCCCCCCGGGCGGTTGGCCACGCCGACCATGCCGATCACCTTCTCACCGACGGCGAGCGGCGCGCCGCAGAACGTTCGGACCGGCGGGTGGCCCCGCGGCTGCCCGACGCTCAACGGATCGTGCGGAACGTCGTTCGAGATGCGAGGCCGGCCGTCCCTCGCAACCACCCCGGCCACGCTGTCCCGGAGCACCATGAAGTGGAACTTCCGGTAGAACTCCGCATCCACCTGGTCGGCGCCCTTGATCGCCGCCACGTCCATCGTCTGGCGTTCCGGATCGACCAGGCCGATGAAGCCAAGCTTGGAGCCGGTCAGCTCGATGCAGTAGCCCAGCGCGTGGTCGAGCACCTTGGGCAGGTGGTCGAGGCGCGCGATGTCGGCCGACATCGCGTGCAGCACAGCCAGCTGTCGCCGGCCGTCGCCGCCTTCCATTTGGCTCTCCACCGGTCCCCCATCCACTGGCTAACTTCAAACCGCCAGGACCACCGCTTTCTTAATCAATCAATCAAGAACCGTGGTACCGGTCGGTTGATACACAACCTTACTCTTGCCTGGTGAAGATGCTTAAGGGCCGAACCCTGTCGGATCGACACCTACCCGAATAGCCGCTGGTTGACCATCCACCGTTCCTCACGGAACACGCCGATTCCAAAGATCACCCCAACGGGTGGCGACTTTCATGCTCCGGTGTGATGAAAGGTGAAGTACCGCCCTGCCACATTTTGATTAATTGGAACTGAGGCACGTCAGAGCTTTCGTCATCGTCAGCGAAGAGAGGCATTTCGGCCGCTCGGCCGTCAGGCTGAACATGACGCAGCCCGCGGTCACACAACGGATACATGCCCTTGAGCGAGAGCTGGGCGTGGAGTTGCTGACACGCACCACCCGCGGCGTGACGTTGACGCGCTGCGGTGAGTATTTCCTTCCGTACGCGGTGCGTCTCGTGCAAATGGCCGATCAAGCCGTGCGCGATCTCCGCGCATTGTCCAACGGCTCCGGCGGCCGGATTCACGTCGCGTATATCCCGCACGTCGAGGTGGCCCTACCGACAGCCATCATGCAAGAGTTCAGCCGCCGGTTTCCCTCGGTCGAGCTGATCAGCACGTTCGGGCATTCCCTGCAGAACATCGGGCAGGTCGAGCGCGGAGACGTCGACATGGCGTTCGTCGCGGGGACCGGGCGGCTCCCCCCATCTCTGATGCAGCGCCAGATCGCGCTGGACGAGATGGTCCTCGCAGTTCCGGCGTCTCATCGCTTTGCCGCAGCCGGTGCCGTCGAGGCTAAGGAGCTGCGCTCCGAGCGCCTCGTCCTGTTCCCGCATCACCTCAACCCAGCGCTCCTGGAGGGACTGATGTCATGGCTCAACCGTCACACCGCAGGCTCCGTGACCGTCGATTCCCAAGAGCCGTACGAGCACGGCCTGGAGCTCGTTGCGCGGGGTGGACGGCGGGTCGCACTCGTCCCGCGTGACTTCGCAGCGCGAAGCGGGCTCGAGGGCGTGGTGTTCCGTCCGCTGTCGCCGCCGCCGCTCTTTGAGATTGGCGCGGTCTATCGCCGCCACGATCCTTCGCCGATCCTCGACAGGCTGATACACGTGGTCGACGAGGTGGCGTCGGCCAGACCCACGCCGCCTCGTGAAGGAGGCGAGATGATCGGGTGATCGGAAACAAATTTCGATCGCGCGATTGCGTTTTTGATCTCGACGTCCAAAATCGCCGGGACCGCTTATTGTGGCCTCGGCGCGTAGTCGCGACTGAGAAGCAGTCCCCCTCCTTAGGGTCTACGGGCGGGAGCCTTCCTCCCCCTATGAGGCGTCCCGCCCGCCCCATATCCCGCGCGATCAAAGCGGCTAATCAACTCATCAACAATCTGACTGGCAGCCGCCAGTCGCGAGCCTAATGTTGCCCGCATGACGGCGCTCGACTCTCGACGAGCAGTGGCGCTGATGGAAGCGATGAAGATCGGTCCCGACGAGGTCGAGCGTCGCAAGCGTTACCTCGAGTTCGGTCCCGAGGACGAGGACCGTCTCACCTCGATCAACGAGATCGCGAGCACCTACGCCGACCCCGTGATCGAGGCGTTCTACGACCACCTCATGAAGTTCGCCGACACGAAAGCATTCTTCAGGGACGCGAAGACGCTGGAGCGGGTCAAGCGGCTGCAGGTGGAGTACTTTCTGCGGCTCACCCAGGGCGGCTATGACGCGAGCTATGTCGAGGAGCGCTTGAAGATCGGCGCCGTTCACGAGCACATCGGCCTCGACGTCAAGTACTACCTCGGCTCCTACAACCTCTATCTGCGCGAGGTCCTCACCCGCCTGGTCGGCGCTTTTCCCGGCGACGTCGAGCGGGCGATCGACGTCTACCTCTCGCTGATCAAGCTCGTGTTCCTCGACATCGGCCTGGCCATCGATACATACATCTTTCAGCGCGAAAAGACGATCGGCCTGCAGCAGGATGCGATCCGCGCCCTTTCGACGCCGGTGCTCCAGGTGCGCGAGAAGCTTCTTATCCTGCCGATCATCGGCGAGATCGACTCCGCCAGGGCGAGGCAGCTGACCCAGCAGCTGCTTCATTCCATACGCAGCCGGCGGGCCCGTGTCGTCGTGATCGACATCACCGGCGTTCCATCGGTCGACTCGAACGTCGCAAATCACCTGCTTCTGACCGTCGAGGCGGCGAGGCTGATGGGTGCGATGGCGATCGTCTCCGGCCTTTCCGCCGAGGTTGCGCAGACGCTTGTCGGTCTGGGTGTTGCGCTCGACAAGCTCAACACCGTGGGTGACCTGCAGGGCGGCATCGAACGCGCTGATGCGCTGCTCGGATACACATCGACCAGCAGCGGCATGGGGCTCGCGGGAGAAGAGCCAAGGATCTGACCGTGCCCTCACCGATTCCGGTTCTTCAGCAGGGCTCCGTTCTGATCGCTTCGGTTCAGGCGATCCGGGACGATGAGGATTGGGTGCGGCTGCGGGCAGAGCTCGCGGACAGGGTTGCGTCCGGCCGGGCGAGTGGGGTGATCGTCGATGTCAGCAGCGTCGACGTCCTCGACTCGTTCGCGACCCGCATGCTGCGTTCAATTGCCGAGATCAGCAGGCTGCGCGGCGCGACGACGGTGATCGCCGGCATTGCGCCGGACGTGGCGTTCGCAATGGTTCAGCTCGGGCTCACCCTCGACGGCGTAAGCACGGTGCTGGACCTCGATTCGGCTCTCGCCGTGCTCCACCGCAGGACGGCGGGCGGCGATGCAGGTTAGAAGAGTGGTTCCAGTCGCGACGGACCGGGACATCGTGGCCGCCCGCGAGATCGGAAGAGCGGTCGCGCGCGAGCTGGGCTTCGATGGCGTCGACCTGGTCGTGATCGCAACCGCGATCTCGGAGGTGGCCCGCAACATAATCAGCTACGCGGTTAGCGGCGAAGTCGAGGTGGCGGAGGCCGGAGACGGGCACCGTCGCGGAATCGAGGTGGTGGCACGCGATCGGGGCCCTGGCATCGCGGACGTGGAACACGCGATGCAGGACGGTTACAGCACAGGCGGGGGACTGGGCCTCGGCCTGCCCGGCTGCCGCCGGCTCGTGGACGAGTTCTCGATCGAGTCGTCGACGGGCGGAACAGGCACCACCGTGACGATGCGCAAGTGGCTGAGCTGACGCTCGCCGCGGACTCCGTGGTCTTTGGATCCGGGCCGATCCTTCTCGAATGGGCGGTCGCAGGTGCGCCGGCCGACGGACAGAACGAGTCGGGGGACAGCCACCTGGTGGACCACACCGAGCAGGGCGTGCTGCTCGCCGTCGTCGACGCGCTCGGGCACGGCGCCGAGGCGGCAGCGGTGGCAGACCGCGCGGTCGCCGCCATGCGGACGAGGTCGTCGCACCGGCTGGACGACCTGATGTGGCGATGTCACGACGCTATGGCCGGCACGCGAGGCGTGGTGATCGCCACCGCGTGGCTCGACGCGGGCGCCGTCCTGACATGGCTGGTCGTGGGCAACGTCAACGCCGCGCTCATGCGCCGGCGTTACGCGAACCTCGAGCGACATGCGGCGCCGATCTCCCACGCCGGAGTCCTTGGGATGCGCTTGCCGCGGATCGGCGCGAGGGCGCTTTCGCTGAGGTCCGGCGACCTACTGATCATGGCCACGGATGGCATCGACCCCAGCTTCTCCGACGATCTCGGGCCCGTGGGCGATCTCTCGGGCGCCACGCGGCGCCTCGTCGAGCGCTCGAGGATCCCATCGGACGACGCCCTCGTGCTCATGGCGCGCTGCACCGTGCTCGACCGGTGAAGGACTTCGAGGATCGGTATCGGCGTGCCCTGGAGCGCTACATGGTCGAGGGCGGCGAGGCCGCCCTGTCCGAGGCGTATCTGCTGGCGCGAGAGGCCGTCCGGCAAAGTGTCGGTCTGCTGGAGCTCGTCCAGGCGCACCGAGACTCGCTGCGCCGCATTCAGTCGGGGCTCACACGGGACCAGAGGATGGCCGCGGCCGGCCGCGGCGGCGCGTTCTTCGCCGAGTGCCTGGCTCCGTACGAGATGTCGATGGGCGGCCTGCGCGAGTTCGGAGAGCGCGAGCACTCGAAGGCCGACATCGCCGTGCACGAGCGCAGCCGGGCGTTGGAGGCGCTCGCGGCATCCGAACGCAAGTACCGGTTCCTGTTCGAGGCCAACCCGATTCCGATGATGTTCTCCGACCTCGAAACCGACCGCTTCGTCGAGGTCAATCAGGCGGCCCTGGCCGCATACGGGTGGACGCGCGCGGAGTTCGTAACGCTGCGGCCGGTCGACCTGGCGGTGGTCGGTCCGGACAGCGAATTCGAAGAGCTCAAGCAGGTGAGGGACGAGGGCCGTGACGTGGTGCGATTCGGCCCGGTCCTGCACGGCAAGAAAGACGGCACGCACATGCGCGTGCTCGTCACCACCTTCCAGGCCACCTACGACGACCGCCCCGCAAGGTTTGCGATGGTCGAGGACGTCACAGAGAAGGAGGAGCTCGAGCGGCGGTATCACCAGGCCGAGCGGCTCGAAAGCGTCGGCCAGCTCGCCGGCGGAGTCGCACACGACTTCAACAACCTCCTTGGCGTGATCCTCAACTTCACCGGCTTTGTCAAGGAGCGGGTGGTCGCAGCGGCCCAGGAGGGCGGCGGGGAGCGGTGGTCACCGGTCGCCCAGGACCTCGAGCGTGTGGAGCGGGCCGCCACGAGCGCGGCGCGGCTGACCCACCAGCTGCTGTCGTTCGCCCGCCGCGAAATTGCGCGCCCTGAGTCGCTCGGCATCAACTCGGCCCTGGCGGAGATCGAGCCGCTGCTGCGCCGTACGCTCGGAGAGCACATCGTGGTGGTCTCCCACCCGGGAGCCGACCTGTGGCGCGCCTGGATCGACCCTGGACAGCTCGAGCAGGTGATCATGAACCTGGCCGTCAACGCGCGCGACGCGATGAAGTCAGGTGGCACGCTGAGCATCGAAACGTCCAACGTCGAGGTCGACGAGACGTACGCCCTGTCACGTCCAGGCCTCATTCCAGGCCGTTACGTGGGACTCCGAGTGAGCGACACGGGGACCGGTATGGACAAGGAAACGCGGCGCCGCGCCTTCGAGCCATTCTTCACGACCAAGCCAAAAGGCGAAGGCACCGGTCTGGGCCTCGCCAGCGTTTACGGGATCGTTACTCAGGCCGGCGGACACGTCGCGCTTTACTCGGAGCCAGGCACCGGAACACGCGTCACGGTGCTGCTCCCCGCCACGAACGCACCGCCGGTGGCCGAGTCGCCGCCCCCCGACCAGCATGCGCTGCGCGTGTCGGGGACAGTGCTCGTGGTCGAGGACGACGATGACATGCGCGAAGTCGTTGCGCGGATCCTGGGACAGCAGGGCTACTCGGTGATCGTCATGCCCGATGGTCGGGAGGCGTTGCGCACGATCGAGTCGCACCCCGGCGTCATCGACCTCCTCGTGACCGATGTCGTGATGCCGCACATGCAGGGCACCGAGCTGGCGGCTCACGTGGCGGCGCGATGGCCAGAGGTGAGAGTCCTCTTCATGTCCGGGTATGCGCAGCCCATGGTTCCACCGGGTGTTCTCGGCAAGAACATCGAGCTGCTGGAGAAGCCTTTCACCGAAGCGTCACTGCTCGCCAAGGTGCTGCAAGTCATGGAGGCGGTGAGATGACAAAGCGGATCTTGATCATCGATGACAACCCCGACGACATCGAGGCGATCAAGAGATTCATCGCCAACGAAGCCGCCTACGTTCGTGTTGTGACGGATTCGAAGCAGTCCGAGGTTGCATTTCTGGAGTTCGAACCCGACCTCGTGCTGCTCGATCTCCACATGCCTGCCCCGGACGGCGCCACGATTCTTCGGCGACTTGCACCGGCTCGCGAGCGGCTCGGCTTTCTACCGGTGATCGTGCTCACCGGCGACCACGGCGCAAGCGCGAGAGACCGCGCCCTGGTGCTGGGCGCGAACGACTTCCTGACCAAACCACTCGCCCGCACCGATGTGCTGCTGCGAGTGCGCAATATGCTGCGTACCCGTCAGCTCTTCGTCGATCTGACCAACGCCAACAGAGCCCTGGAGAGGCGAGCCGGCTTATAGCTCAACTGGCGGGCGGGAGGCCTTCCTCCCCCGCGACCGGCGCGACCGGGATCTCGAAATTGAAGGTGGAACCGTTACCCGGGACACTGTCCACCCAGATTCTGCCGTGGTGCATCTCGATGACCTGGCGGCAGATCGCCAGGCCGAGCCCAGTACCGATCACGCCGCGGGCGTTGCCCTCGTAGCGTTCGTACCGACTGAACAGGCGGTCCGCGAACTCGGGTGCGATGCCCTGGCCATGGTCCGACACGCTGACCCGCACTTGGCCCGCAGTCTGGCACGTCGAGAGCACGATCTGGCCGCCGGTCGAGTACTTGACGGCGTTGCTGACCAGGTTCATGACGACCTCAAGGAGCCGGTCGGCGTCGCCAATCACTGGTGGGAGGTGACGTCCGAGATCGGAAACGACCTGGTGATGCGAGCTCAACACCGCGCCACGGAGCTCCGCCCGGTGGACGAGGTCGTTGACATCGACGGGAGCAACGCGAAGTCTCATGCGGCCCGACTCGAGTCGATCCAGGTCGAGCATCTCGGTGATCATCCGGTTTAACCTGGCCGCGTCGCTGTTGATGTCGCCGGCGATCTCTTTGACCTCATCCGTAGTGACCGGTTGGCTCTGCATCACCTCGCTGAATCCCTGTATGCCGGTCAAGGCCGTGCGCATCTCGTGGCTCACCATGGACACGAACTCGCTCTTGAGCCGGTTCAGCCGCTCGAGCCCTTCGAGATTCGCCAGGGCGGCCTGCTCTGCAGCGTGCCTAACGTCCGCGTCGAGCAGCATTGCCAGGAAGTACTCGATGTCGCCACCGGCGCCTCTCACCGCCCTCGACCTCCACTCGGTCCAGACATGGGTGCCGTCCGCCCGCACCAGCTCACCCTCACCTTTGATGGTGTCCGTGTCGCCCGCGATCAGAGGTTGCAGCATCTCGTGCAGTCCCGTCTCCGTCGACGCTCCGAGGTGAGCGGTCGTGTTGGTCCCGATCAGCGCTGCCGCCGGCTGCCGGAGAAGAGAATGCATGGCCGGGTTGGCGTCGATGATCACGAGGTCCTTGTTCGCGCGGACGATGCCGAGCGGCGCATGGTTGAAGATCTGCTGCAGCAGGTTCGTGCGTTCACGGAGGCTCTGCTCCGCCGCCCTGGTCTTGTGGAGCAGTCCGTTGGAGTCGAAGTACCAGACCGCTTGGCCGGCGATGAGGGAAACGCCGAGCGCGGCCCCGATGTAGCCGAGGGCTGGGCCGCCCGGCAGATGCAGGAACGAAACCGCCGCGCCGGTGATCATCACGCCCGCCAGCCCGCTCCACGTGAGCGCCATCTGCCAGATGGCAATCGCTCCCTCCGGTTGGGTGTTCCGGGCGGCCGCCATCGGCATGAGGGCGGCCAGGGCGATCAGAAGAAATCCCAGCACCCACCCGGTGTTCAGCAGGGTGGCCGCGTAGCTCCCCAGCACGTTGAGAAAGCCAAACGCGATGTCGGAGACGAGGAGGGCGGCGAATCCCGCGAGGAGCATCAGGTAGGGACCGCGCCAGGCGCGTGCCGTTCGCAGGACGGCCATGGTCAGCAGAGTGCCGGTGGTGATGTCGCCGCTCGGGGGAGCGAAGCTGAGCACGGCCGCGCTCCCCGAAAGCTGCGAGCCCGGATAGGTAAAAACCCACGCGATGAACAGAATGCACAGCGAAACGGTCGCTCCGTCGGCGATCGCTCGACCGAGGCTCGTGACCCGCGTCGTCGCGGCGAGGAACAGAACGACGCCTGCCACCTCGAGCGGCACCGCAGCGAAGAAGCCGGCGTCTGTGCTCGACGGGTACGGCAGCTCCGCGCCCTGCTTCAAAAGCGATATCGCCCTCACCAGATCCGAGAGTCCCCAGGCCAGGCACGCTCCGGCGATGAGCGCCCACGCGGATCGGACCATTCCAGCGCCGCGGCGGGCGGCGGCTGCGCAGGAGATCGCGGCCGCCAGTGCCGCGAACGTCTGGACCAGGTCCTCGAAATCGCTGGTGAGCGCGTCGCCGCCAGGTCGGAGAAGCATCCACCCGGCAAACGTGGCGACGACGACCGCCGCCGCCCACGCTGCGTGCTTGAACGTCATGCGCTCAGGTCGGGATGAACCGCCCTTGCCAGCTCGAGGTCCAGGGTGGGATGGCGAATGGGCAGAGTGAAATGGAAGTGGGAGCCGACGCCGTCTATGCGATCGACCCAGATGCGCCCGCCGTGCAGCTCGACGATCTGACGCGCGATCGCGAGGCCAAGGCCCGTTCCGACGACCTGGCGGATCGGGTTGCTGGCGTACGGATCGTGCTGAGCGTAGGGGCGATTGTCGAAGTCCGGCCGCACCCCGACGCCCTGGTCCTTCACCGTCACGAGGATCTCGCCGCGCTCTACCCGGCTGGTGATGACCACCTGTCCGTCATCCGGCGAGTACTTGATCGCATTGTCGAGAAGCGTCTCGATGACCTCCCTGGTCTTGGCGGGGTCTGCGGGTACGATCGGCAGGTCGGGGTGGAGGTCGAGGCAGATGACGGGCCATTCTCTTTCCCCCCGAACTCCCGCGACGGTCGACGTGATCTCTGCATTGACGTCGGTGGGGTGGAGGATCAGCAAGGTGCCTGTCGCCTCGGCGCGATCGAGTGACAGCATCTCGTCGATCATTTCGTCGAGCTTGCGCGCGCCGTTGTATATGTCGGCCGCAAACTCCTTGACCTCGGCCGGATCGAGATGCTCGACGTCGCGGATCAGCTCGCTGAAGCCCTGGATGCCGACCAGCGCCGAACGGAACTCGTGCCGGGTGGTCTGCAGAAAGTCACTCTTCAGCTGATTCAGCCTCTCGAGCTGGATGAGATTGGCAGCCGCAGCCGCTTCGGCCGTGTGTCGTGCGGTCGTGTCGTCGAGCATCGCGATGAAGTAGTCGACGGAGCCCGAGGCCGTGCGCACCGCCGTGGCCTTCCAGTGAAACCATGCAATGGTGCCATCCTTCCGGACGACCTCGTCGTCGCCGTCGACGGTCTGGGCTGCGCCCTGCGCGAGGACCCGAAACTTTTCGAGGCGGTTGGATTGTCGGCCGGAGAATTGTTCGGTCAGCCGGGTTCCGATGCAGGCTTCCGCCGCGGTCCCCACCAGTTCGCCATACCTGGGATTGGCGCTGGCGATTCGCATGTCCGTGCCGATGCGGATGACGCCGATCGGTGCCTCGCCGATCATCTCGCTCAAAGTTGCTTGAGCGTCTCTGCTTCTCGTAAGGATCGCGAGCGAGTCTTTGTGGGCGAAGAGCTGGCTGACCATCAACAGGGCGAGAAGCCCCCCGACCACAACGCTCATGAATGGGTCGAACGGATGCCCTAGCAGGGCACCGGCCACAGCCGCCATGCTTGCGGCGAGGACAGCGATCCACGGCAGCGCCGGCCACCAGATGTCGATCGGCGCCTCGTCGGCCACTCCGGCCGGGGTCGACGGCCATAGCGCGGCCAGCGCGATCATCAGGAAGCCGGCGACCCATCCTGCGTCGAGGACACTGCCGATCTCGCCGTTGCTCCCGGTGGCGGGCAGGTATGCGAAAGCGCTGCTTGCCATGGCGTTCGCGCCGAGCCCCCCCAGGAGCAGGATCAGCCGTCCCTGCTGCAGCCCGCCTGCGCGCCGGCAAGCCAGAACGATAACGGTGCCCACCACGATGTCGCCCACGGGGTAAGCCAGGTCCCTCGCCCGTTCGAGGAGCGGGTCTCCAACGTCGGCGACCACCCTGTCGAGGCCCGCGACCCACGCCACAAACAGCAGCGAGACGGCGATGATGAGGCCGTCGAGCCAGACCCGCCACCGCGTGGACATATCGCGCGGAGTGGTGGAGATGGCGAGGATTCCCGCGACGGCGAACGGGACAGCCGGCAGGAAGCCCGCATCCGCGGCTGAAGGGACGGGAACGACGCCGCCGAGCGCCACCTCATAGATGAACCACGCGACCTCGCCGGCGGTCCACGCCCCGGCCGAGGCGGCGAGCAGCATCCATGCCAGGCGCAGCCGCCCGACCGAGCGCTTCGCGGCAATCCCGCATGCGACCGCCGCCGCCAACGGAACTGCCGCCTCGCCGATGGCCTCCACCGCGACGGTACCGCCGACCTCGAAGATGAGCCACCAGACAAAGGCCGCCGAGGAGAGCGCCGCGATCACGGCTGCCGTGCCGAAGAGACGCCACTGCGGAGGCCGGGACGCGGACCGAGAGGTCAGCTCAGTCCTCGTACCGCTGCCTCAGGACCTCTATCTCGCTCATCGCTCGCAGGAACGTGTTGACGACGCGCGGGTCGAACTGCCGCCCTCGTTCATCGGCGATCATCCGGACGGCCACGCCAGGCGGGAACGCCGACCGGTATCCGCGCCGGCTGGTGAGGGCGTCGAATACGTCCGCCACCGATGCGATCCGCCCCTCCAGAGGGATGTCATCGCCTGAGAGGTTGTTCGGGTAGCCGGTGCCGTCCCATCGCTCGTGGTGGGTGCGGGCGATCGCCGCCCCTACCTGGATGAGATCTGAGCCCGAGTTGGCCAGCATCCGGTAACCCGCCTCGGCGTGGCCCTTCATGACCTCGAACTCGGCCGGAGCGAGCTTTCCGGGCTTGAACAGGATTCCGTCCGGTACGGTCACCTTGCCCACGTCATGGAGCTGGCTCGCCTGGCGGATCACCTCGCAGCGGCTTTCTGGCATGCCGAGCTTGCGCGCCAGCAGCGCGGCGTAGTAACTCATCCTCTCGACGTGCCGGCCGGTCTCCTCGTCGCGAAATTCGACTAGCTTGGCCAGCCGGAGGATGGTCTCGCTTTGCGACTGATGCAGGTCCTCGAGCGCGGCGAGCAGCTCTATCGTCCGCGACTTGACCGCCGCCTCGAGGCGCTCGACCGCAGACCTCGTCGCCGCGTCGACGCTACGGCGAAACAACGCGTTTGCGACGTTGATGACGAGCTCGCTCGAGCGCACCGGCTTGACCATGTAGCCGTACGCGCCCATCTCGATCGCCTTCAGCGCGAGCTTCGGATCGTCGACCCCCGTGACCATGACCACGGCAACGTCGGACCAGTCCGTCCTGATGCTCGTCAGCAGGTCGAGGCCGGACTCTCCTGGCATGTTGATGTCCAGGATCACGAGCCGGTACGAGTTTGCTTCGAGCTTCGCCCTCGCCGCGAACGCATCTTCCGCGCCGTCGCATCGGTAGCCGGCGTCGCTGAGCGTGCGGTCACACGCGATGCGATTGGGCTCTTCGTCGTCAACCAGGAGGATGTCTGGGTTTGGAGTCGCCGAGAGAAGAAGAGGCGGGTACGCGGGCGCCGAAACGTCCATGGTAGGCACGAAAATTATGGACCGCGACGAAGTGGGGGTTAAGCGTTGCCCAGCATATTTGATAACCGATCTCTTATCCGCTGATTACTTGTGTTACTGGACGCTCTCCATGTGGACAGGAACGTCAAGCCTTAGAGGAGGATGCAGCTCCGCCCGCCAGCGCGACCACGGCGATCGAAATCTTCAAGCCCGGCATATTCAACGGCAATTTCGCGCCTTGCCGCGCCGGCGGATCGACGGGAAACCAGCGCGCCCACTCTTCATTCATTCCCGCGAAGTCTTCAGGGTCGCCCAGGATGAACGTGGCGCTAACCGCTCGGTCCAGCGAGCTGCCCGCGGCCTCCACGATCGCTTTCACGTTGGTCAAGCATTGGCGGGTCTGCTCCTGGATGGTTTCGCCGACTATGCTGCCGGACTGCGGATGGAACGGACCCTGGCCGGAGACGAACACCAATCCGCCAGCGACGATGGCCTGACTATAGAAACGCGACTTGGGGGCAGCGTCGGTGGTGACCACATGCCTGGACACGGAACAAGACTATCGCCACTGGGTCGCGAACAAGTCGGAAGCGATCCACCAAGGTCCACAACGGTCGTTTTCGAGCTCAAACGTGATAGTGATTACTGGCGATTCGTCCCCCAGAGTCCACGAGCGCGGCCTCAAGGACACGATCCGCGTCAACCCAAGCGAGATGGTTGAGATCGCCGTCCGATTCACCAGCTACAGCGGCCGCTACATATATGGCTCCATCGGCATCGTCAGAAGCATTGCGAATACTCGAGGACGACACACCAGCCTAGGAGAATTGAAGGATCTGCGAAAACCAACCGAGCGAAAACTTGATCCGCTCAAACATAAGGCTCGTGTGGGTGCCCGCATGCTCCTCGAAGTCGTGTTTGATGCCGGCGCCTTTCAGGTTCTTGCTGAGGAGCCTGTGGCCGTAGTGCAGGTCGAACTCGTCGTTGCGGCCGGCGTCGAGCAGCAGGCCGCTCAGCTTTCGAAGATTGGCAAGACGCGGCTCCCATGACACCACGGGATCGAGCGCAATCCATTTGGCCCAAGCCTCCTCATTGAGCTGGCCGCTTGGGTACTCAACCGCAAAGTCAGCGTAATACGGCGGCTTTGAGGGATTTGGCGTGTACGCCTGGGACAGTCCGTAGCACATCCACGACACGATATCTCCCTCGATGGGACCGGCCGGAGCGTTCGGAAAAATCCGGTCGTAGTACTGGTAGAAGAAGGGCTTGTGGGTGATTTCAAAGTAGGAGTCGGCCGACAGCAGGCTGACCGCGGCGAAGACATCCGGGTTGCGTGATCCCAGGTGCCAGGCGCCGAAGCCGCCCGAAGAGATCCCGAATACGCCCCTGCTCTGGGCCTGCGGTAGCGTCCTGTAATTCTTATCAACGTGCGCAACGACCTCTTGGATCACGTAACTCTCGAAGTTTCCGGTGACCGGCGAGTCGACCCACTGACTGCAGCCCCACCTGCTCCACCCATCAGGCATGACCACGATCATCTCCTCGGCGTGGAAATCTCGGACAGCCTCTTCGATCACCTCGCCGATTGGTGGATGAAGCGCACCGAAGGCCAGCGCAGGTCCATAGGGCCAGTAAAGCGCTCGGTTGCTGTAGCCGTGCAGGAGGTAGGCGACCGGATAGCGTCGGTCTCCCATCTCCGAGTAGCTCGGTGGCAGGTAGACCACCAGGTCACGCTGCGTCTCATTTCCGAGTAGGTTGCCCGTCAACTGCCGGCTCTGGATCGTGTCGACCTTGATCAACCTCGCTTCCCTCCCGTAAGTGGTTGCACTGAGCCGGTGGGCGTTTTAACCATGACGGCCTCGGCGATCATGTGGCCCGATTCCACCGGGACGTATGGGACCGGCACCGCGGTCAGACAGACGCGGCCTTTCGGATTCCTGATCTCTTCAACGACATCGCCCAGAAGGTCGACCACTCGGCCAATCAAGTCTCCCTCTTCGACTACGTCGCCGGCCTGGGCATGAGGCATATAGATCCCTCCCCGCCGGTTGTAGACGAACGCGCAGCCGTCGATCTCAATCGGGGCGGCCGCGGGTTCGCCATCATCGCCCGGAAGCATCCCCAGGCCGGCCATCAACCGGCGCGCTGAATCGACAAATGTCCGGACCTGGCGTTGGTCCAGGGTGCCGCCGCCGGACTCGACGATAAGCGCCGGCACGCCTGCCTTGGTGGCTCTCGTGAAGAGGGCACCGCTCAGCCAGTCGTCGGTGGCTCGCCAGATGATGCCGAGACCCAATTGATGCGCCAATTCCCGCGACCTGGTGCTGGCCGCGGAAGCGTCGTCATGGTAAATGACATAGTGCGGCACCACAGCCCGATCGCCTCCGCTGTGCAGGTCGAGCACGCAGTCCGCCGTGACGGCGAGCTCAAATACCCGAGCCGCGGCCTGCTCCGTGAAGGTCCCGCCAATGTCGCCAGGAAAGGCGCGGTTCATGTTCAAGCCGTCGTAGGGATTCAGTCGCGCCGCCTGCCTGAAAGCGAGCGGGTTGATGGCTGGAACGGCGACGAGCGTCCCCTTCAGATCGGCCAAATCGATGGTTTGCGTCAATTCGATCAATCCCGCGAGCCCACCAACCTCCGGTCCATGAATGGTGGCTTGCGCCCACAGCATCGGGCCCTCCGCGGCGCCACAGACCACCACTGCCGGCGTCATCAGCGGCGTCGAATCCTGCAGGTCGCCCAGGTATAGGGTGGTTTTGATCTTCTGATTCCTCATGCGCCGGTACGCACTCAACTGCTCGGTGGCCAACCCTGTGACGCTTCGTTCCGAGATCAATTCGAGCTGGCCTCGACGAGCGAGGTGAGGATATGGCTCAGGTGCTCGATCTGTTCGTCAACGATCCGGCGTCCCTTCTCGGGCCGGGCGAGCGTGGCGTCCCCAATCGTTCCCGATTTGGTGATCAGGTCGGTGGCCGGGATGCCGAGATCGACCACGGAATGAGAAAGCGCCTCCTCGGTGAACTCAAACAGGGGCATGGGAGCGGGGATCTCCCGCACAGCGCGGTCCATGGCGACCACCTGCGGCATAGCCGCCAGCACAGCTGAGGTTTCAGCCTCGTCCGCGTGCCAGACGACCTCGCACTCGAGCTCCTTGTATGCGTTCTTGACCAGCGCTGCCGTGTAGATGTTGGCGACGGTCTTGCCCGTTCGCCTTCGCAGCTCGATGGCGGCGACTGCCGCCGTCGCGTTATTGCCCCCGTGACCGTTCAGAATCACAAAGGTCTTGAAGCCGTGGCTCAGCAACGACTCGCCGACGTCGACGATGACGGACCTCAGCGTATCGACCCCCAACGTGGCCGTCCCCGCAAAGCGAGCATGGTTGGCGCTCATTCCGTAAGGCAGCTCCGGGGCGACCAAGATGCCCCTGGTCCGTTGCGCCGCCTCGATCGCCAGCCAACGCACCATCAAGGTGTCTGTGAGGAGCGGCATATGCGGACCGTGCTGCTCCACGGCACCGATTGGAAAGATCACCACCGGATGGGTGTCTATCCGTTCTTTTATCTCGGTCCAGGGAAGGTTTCCAAGGTACACTCCGTGAGTTTCCATCAGCCGAATCTCCTATCTATGAACCCGATGTGAAATCCGCTCCGGCCACCGACGAATCCGCCACTGCCCCCGCGAAGTGACACAAAGAGCCGTGCCGGCCAGTGACCTGGAACAAGGGCGGTGCGGTCGTCACGCACAAGTCCTGAGCCTGCGGGCACCTGCTTGCGAATCTGCACGCGGCCGTGGCGAGTGAGAGTCGTGTCGCGGGTTGCCTGGCCAGCCGGCGCGAGGACGCCTCGACGAGGAGCTTGGTGTACGGATGCGCAGGCCGGTTGACGACCTCGTCGGTCGGACCGGACTCGACGATCTGACCGCGATACATGACGAGCACCCGGTCGGAGACGTAGCGAGCACTCGCAAGGTCATGAGTGATGAACAGAATCGACAGCCCGAACTGGTCCCTGAGGTCCAGCATGATGTTCAGCACGCTCGACCGGATCGAGGCGTCCAGCATGGAGATCGGCTCGTCTGCGATCAGCACCTCCGGTCTCAACACCATCGCCCGAGCGATCGCGACGCGTTGGCGCTGGCCGCCGGAGAGCTCGTGGGGCAGCTTGTCCAGGTACTGCTCGACAGGCGTTAGGCCTACGGCCTGTAGCATTTCAGTGGCTCGGTCGGTTCGATCCCGACGTGAGCCGATCGAATGGATCGCCAGGGGCTCTGTCACGGCGCGGTGAACCGTGTCGCGGGGATCGAGCGAGTCATACGGGTTCTGAAAGATGATCTGGACCTTCCGTCGAACCTCTTTTAAGACCCGTCCCCGAGCGTGCGTGATCACTTTGCCGTCCAGGACCAGCCGGCCGCTCGACAGGGTTTCGAGGAGCGTGAGCAGACGGCCGAGGGTTGTCTTCCCCGAACCCGATTCGCCAACCAGCGCGACGATCTCGCCCTTGTTCAGATCGATGTCGACTCCGTCCACCGCCCGAGTCTGCGAGGCGCCACCAAGAATTCCGGTCAGATCGCCACGGCCGGAAAACACCCGGACCAGGTCGGCTCCGGATAGGACAGGGCTCTCAGGAAACATCGTCCGCAAATGCGTCACGGATCCGGCTGTCGCCGGCGAAATGGCAGCGCGCCGCGCGCTTCGTGTCCGGCAGTTCCGGCTCGATGCTCCAGCAGATGTCTTCCGCGAGCGAGCAGAGTGGGGCGAAGCGGCAGCCCCGCGCATCGCCTGCGGGGTGATTTGCACGCCGTGACAGCGCGGGGAGCCGCCGCTTCCTGCCCCTCAGTGTCGGAAGGGCTGCAAGAAGGCCTGCGGTGTAGGGGTGGGCGGGGTTCCGGAGCACATCGGCTGTCGGGCCCTGTTCGACGATCCTCCCCGCATACATGACAAGGACCTCGTCGCATACCTTGGCAATCACGTCGATGTCATGCGAGACCACAAGAAGGCTGAGGCCTCGCTTCTCCCTGAGCTCGAGGAGCGTGAGCAGGATCTGGTCTTGAATGAGAACGTCGAGGGCAGTCGTAGCCTCGTCGGCGATCACGATTTGAGGGCTCGCCACCAGGCTCAACGCGATCACCGCCCGCTGCCGCATTCCGCCGCTCATCTCGTGCGGATAGCGCCGAAGGTCCTCCTTCCTGAGCCCAACCGCGACGAACAGCTCGCTCACTCTCTCGCCGGCCTCAGACCTGCTCAGGCTGCGGTCGTGAAACTGAATCGCTTCTAGGAGGAGTCGCCCGACTCTCATCACTGGATTGAGCGAGTTCATGGCGCTCTGAAAAACCATGGACATCGCTCGCCAGCGGATGGCGCGACGAAACTCCTCGTCAGTCATCGCGAGAAGGTCTGTGTCGCCAAGGGTGGCCGATCCGGATTCGATCCAACCGTGGCGCGGAAGGAGGCGCATCAGGGCGAGAGCAAACGTGCTCTTTCCGCTTCCCGATTCACCGACGAGCCCGACTGTGGCTCCGCGCCCCAACGCAAGCGATACGTTATCCACAGCGCGCATAGGACCCGCGGCGCCCTGATACGAAACCACCAGGCGATCGACTGTGAGAAGAGGGGGGTTCGTCATCGCTGCCGGCTCATCCGGCGACGTCTCGGCCCAAGGAGTGCCCCGATGAAGCTGTCTCCAGCCAGGTTTAGCGCCAGGACGGTGACGAGCATCGCCACACCCGGAAAGATGCTCATCCAGGCCGCTCCGTCCAGGTACTTCTGGCCGTCGAAGATCATCCGGCCCCAGCTGATGCTGCTCGGATCGCCAAGGCCTAGGTAGCTGAGCCCGGCCTCGATGAGGATCGCCTGTCCCATGGTCACCGTGCCGTTGGTGATCACCGGCGCGATGGCATTGGGCACGATGTGCCGAGCGAGAAGGTAGAGCGGCCCGCCGCCCGCCGCCCGAGCCGCGTCGACGAACGCCCTGGTCCGATACGTCAGCGTCTGCGACCTCATGATGCGCGCCGAG
Source organism: Candidatus Dormiibacterota bacterium (assembly GCA_036491755.1). GTDB lineage: Bacteria > Chloroflexota > Dormibacteria > Dormibacterales > Dormibacteraceae > DASXBJ01. The sequence continues at coordinate 580 of DASXBJ010000140.1, read as the reverse complement.
CTCGGCCAGGTGGTGAGGCCGATGACGGCCATGACCACCGGCATGCTTGGGCCGAACAGCGCGGCCATCAGGACCAACAAGAAGAACGCCGGTACCACAAGGAAGACATCGAACGTCCGGCTGAGAATGTCGTCGATCCATCCGCCCGCATAACCGGCGATGCTCCCGAGCGCAACTCCTACGACGACGGAGATTCCTGCAGAGCCAACCGCGACCAGGAGCGCGCTCCTGGTTCCCCAGACGATGCGACTGAGGATGTCCCTCCCAAATTGGTCGGTTCCCATGACATGCCCGGCCGAAGGCGGGGCCAAGGGCTGGTCGGAAAAGCCTGTCGGGCTTGGCAGCTGAAGCATGGGAGCAGCCACAGCGACCACGACCAGAAGGGCAACCACCACAATGGCGGCTCGATTGATCCAACCGTTGGCGGCCGAAGAAACAACCGGTGTTGGGGTTTGGCTCTTGGCCCGGATTACTTCGTCGATTGCCATTGCTACGCGTAAACCACCCTGGGGTCGAGTGCGGCGTAGACGAGGTCGGTGATCAGCGCGGCAGCCACCACAACAACCGCCATCATCAAATA
>DASXBJ010000139.1:0-7951 GCA_036491755.1 Candidatus Dormiibacterota bacterium | reverse complement strand
TTGAACCCTCCGCTGCGCGTCGCGAGCCATATGTTCGCGGCCAGCGCGGCGACCGCCACGAATGCGACGTCCCAGCGCTGTCCGACGGCTCCCAAATTCGTGTCGCGAAAAAGGTTCCAGATCGAGCCGGCGCCGACCGGGAAGCTGCCCCGGAAGGTGACCAGCGAGTGCATCACGTCGGCGGGATCAGCGAGATAGAAGGGCAGCAGTACAACGAGACCCGTCGCCGCGCCGGCGGCTGCGAACCGGACCGTGGCGCGGCGGCCGCGCCACCACGCTGCGGTCACGACTGGGATGAGGAGAAAGCCGGCCGCGGTCCTGGACATCACGGCCAGCGCGAAGGCAATTCCGGCGCGGCCCATCCACCCACGGTTGAGCCAGCGGATCGCGAGGAGCACGAACCAGACCTCCAGGCCCTGTTCGATGTGGCCGTACCCCTGCAGCGACTGCCACAGCGGTGGGCCGAGAAGCAGGGCGCCGTAGGTGAGGGGCCGCGCCCGCGATCCTAGCCGTGAGCGTCGCAGCCTTTCGATCGCCGCGACCGCCTCGGTCGCCATGAGCACGATGAACAGGCTGAACACGGCCTGGACGAGCGCCCGGCGCAGCTGTGCATTGCCCATCCATCCCAGCCGCTCGACCACCGCACCCGCCGCCGTCAGGGGCACCATCGCAATCGGACCGTTGTCGTTCGTGTTCGATTCCTGGCCCCCGGGTGCGTACAGCAGCAGGGGATGGCCCGCGAGCGCTTCCTGGGCGGATGGCCAGAAGTAGAGGTCGAGGTCGGTCGGAACCATCGGGATGAGTCCGATGGCGAACCAAAGCGCCGCGTAAGCGAGGACCAGCGCAGCGGGCTTGCGAAGGGATGATGTCAAGGTTCATCACCCTAGCCCAGCGTGCCCTCACCCTGACCTATCCCGCTCCAGTCGGAGAGGAAAGCTCTAGGCGGCGCAGGGGTACTGGCTGGTGTCTTTCGGGCGTGGGGTGGATTGGGCGTCGCGGATGTCGGAGGCGATCTCGTCGTCGGTGAGGGCATAAGCCTGGTTGGGATCGCCGGCCGATGTCGCGAAGACGATGCCCAGCACTCGCCCATCCAGGTCGACCAGCGGTCCGCCCGAGTTTCCGGGGTGCACCCTGGCCTGCATCACGAAGATCTGGCGCGTGATCAGGTTCGAGTCGTTGAAGATGTCGCGCGCCTCGGCGTTGACCGCGCCATCGACCACAGCGGGCTCGACCTTCTCGGCGCCGCCGCCCGGGTAGCCGATGACCGCCCCCTGCGTGCCGCGCTGGCCCGGTCCGAACGGGAGTCCAGGCACGTTGTAGTCCGGCACCGACAGGACCGCGACGTCCTTTTGCGGGTCGAAATAGACCACCGTCGCCTTCAGCTCACGGCCGCTTGGCGTGAGGATCGCGTGGTCGCTCGTGCCCGAGACGACATGGGCGTTGGTGACGATGTAGCCCACTCCAACCGGGAATCCGCTGCCGGTGACCAGGCCACCGCAACCCAGGCTCGTCACCTTCACGACCGATTGGGCGGCGCGATTCACGCCGGCCGTGTCAACCGAGGCGGGCACCGGCAGCGGGGCGGGAAGAGCGGGCTCCAGGCCGGCGAAAGCGGAAGGGAAAGAGACGCCGGCGAGGATCCCTTCCACGTTGGCCAGGAAGACCGGCGGCTTCAATCCGGCCGAATCCGCCGCGCGCAGGAGAACCGACCTCTGGATCTGCTGCGCGATCTCGGCGCTCGGTCCCCGGGAGAAGCTGAGACCAAGGAACCAGCACATCGCCATCACCGCGACAGCGGAAAGGATCGCGCCGCCCAGCGAGTCCGTCGACGTGTGGACGCCTTCGCGCAGGATCCGGCGCCGGATGGGCTCTCCGGCGGCAAAGCCGATGCTTGACCCGAGGCTGCCGCCGATCACGAGCACGAGCACCGCGCCCAGCGGCCGCGCGGTCGCGTTGTTGATCTGGAGGTAGTCGAGGACCGGCTTTGCCGCCAGGGCGCCGAGCACGACGCCGATGACCAGGCCGCCGTACTGGGCGAGCGAGAGCCAGAAGCCCCGCCGGTAGCCATTGGCCAGGCCGACGACGACGGCCACGACGATCACAAGGTCGATCAGGTTGACCACTACGAATCCTGCATTCCTGTTAACACCCTAGCGGGCCCTTCTGCCCGAAGCCTGCTCGTCCGCGATAATTGGCTCGTGCTTTACCTGGCCGGTGAATGGGTTCCAGCCTGGCTCGCCATGAGCGTCACATTTCTTGTTGCGAGCCTGGGCGTGGTCGGTCTCGGGTGGTGGGTGCTGCGCGGTGACGCGCTCAACCGCGCCGCCGAGGAAGCCGCCGACCAGACCGCCCCGGCGGACCACCACGACGAGGCGCATCACTAGAGGGACTCACCCTGACCCTCTCTCCCGCGGGAGAGGGAAGCTAGGCTCCTACCGGCTGCAGCTCCGTTTCGGGGATCTCGCCTGATTCGTGCAGGTCGCGCAGCGGCATGAAGCTGCGGACTGGCGGGACGCGTTCGAAGTTGTATGGCGGTGGCGGAGAGCTGGTCGCCCACTCGAGGGTGTTGGCGTGCCACGGGTCGTCACCGGCGATCTCGCCGTGGCGCCAGCTCCGAACGATGTTGATGAGGAAGAGCAGCACCGAGAACGCGATGAGGAAAGAGAACAAGGTGATGACGAGGTTGGTCGTCGCCCACTCGGAGTTCGTGTAGGTGGCGATGCGGCGCGGCATCCCCTCGAGGCCAAGCGTGTGCATGATCAGAAAGGTGCCGTTGAAGCCGATGAACAGCGTCCAGAAGTTCCACTCGCCGAGACGCCGGCCGAGCATGCGTCCTGTGATCTTCGGGAACCAGTAATAGATGCCCGCGAAGATCGTGAACACGCTGCCACCGAACAACACGTAGTGGAGGTGGGCCACCACGTAGTACGACTGGTGCAGCTGCGTGTCCACGGGCACTGAGGCGAGGTAGACGCCGGTGATGCCGCCGATGAGGAAGGTGGCGAGGAACCCGAATGCGAACTTCATGGGTATGGTGAACTCGATCGAGCCCCACCAAGCGGTGGCGATCCAGTTGAAGAACTTGATGCCGGTGGGGACCGCGATCAGCATCGTCATGACCATGAAGAAAGTCTCGACGTAGACGTTCATGCCGACCGTGAACATGTGGTGTGCCCACACGGTCATGGAGAGAAACACGATGCCGAAGAGCGCCGCCACCATCGACATGTAGCCGAAGATCGGCTTGCGGGCGAAGACCGGGATGATCTCGGAGATCATTCCGAAGCCGGGCAGAATCATGATGTAGACCTCGGGGTGACCGAAGAACCAGAAGAGGTGCTGATAGAGCACCGGGCGTCCCTGGGTCGTGAAGAACTGCGTGCCCAACTGGCGGTCGAACTCGACCAGGATCATGGCCGCGGCCAAAGGCGCGCCGACCACGAGCAGAAGGATGGAGGTCGAGATCTGCGCCCACACGAACAGGGGCAGCCGGGTCAGCTTCATTCCCGGCGCGCGAAGGGCGATGATCGTGGTCAGGAAGTTCGTCGAGGCCATGATCCCGCTGATCGCCCAGACGATGATGCTGAGCGCCCAGAAGTCGACGCCGAGGCTGTGCGACTGGTACGCCTTCTCGGTCAGCGGCGCGTAGCCGGTCCACCCTGCATCGAGCGCGCCGCCGAAGAAGAAGGCGCTGTAGTAAAGGAGGAACGACACGGGGACCAGCCAGAAGCCGAGGAGGTTGACGCGCGGGAAGGCCATGTCGCGAGCGCCGACCATGAGCGGCACCATGTAGTTGGCGATCCCGGTGAGGAAGATCGTGACGAAGAAGAAGATCATCGTCACGCCGTGCGCCGAGATGAGCTGGTTGTACGTCTCGTGGTCGACGACCGACAGGTTGGGCTGCGCGAGCTGCAGCCGGATGACGAGGGCGAAGATGCCGCCGATCACGAAGCTGAGGATGCCGGTGACCATGTACATGATCCCGATCAGCTTGTGATCGGTTGTCGTCAGCCACAGGCTGATCGGCTTGAAGAACGAGTCGTCGTAAGCCTTGGGACGAGGCAGGACTGTGGTGGCTGCCATCTATTTCTATGCTAACTCGGCGAGGGCGAGGGACTGGCCTTGGCCTGCTGCTGCTGCATCCACTGGTCGAAGTCGGGCTGGCTCATCGCCTGGACGATGATCTGCATGGTGCTGTGGCCGGCGCCGCAGAGCTCCGCGCATTCGCCGCGCCATGAGCCGGCCTGGCTGATCTTCATCCAGGAGAAGTTGCTGTAGCCGGGCACTGCGTCGGTCTTGCCCGAGATCGCGGGCACCCACCACGAGTGGATCACGTCGGTGCTGTCGAACTGCAGCTTGATCAGGGTGTTGGTCGGGACGACCAGAGGGGTCACGTCGCCGGCCAGCGTGCCCTCCTGGTGGACGACCACGCCGTTGCCATAGTCGTACGACCACCCGAACTGGTGGCCCGAGACCTTGATGAGCATCTGCTGGTTGCTGATGGGCTGGAAGTCCTGCTGGAGCGTCTCGAAGCTGAACCCGGCGATCACGAGCACGATCACCAGCGGCGCGATGGTCCAGGCGATCTCGAGGCCGTTGTGGCCGTGGATCTGCGGGGGAACGTAACCGAGCGGCTGACGCGTGCGGCGGAAGCGAAGGACGACCCAGAGGAGCGCCGCCTCGACTCCGATGAACACGATGATGGCCGGGATCGAGATGGCCGCGTACAGGTTGTAGATGTCCTGCCCGTTGGGTGAAACCGGCTGCGGGAATATGGGTGAGAGACCGCCGGTCGAGCACGAGCTCAGCAGGAGGGCTACGAGCACGAGGCCCGCGATTGTGAGAGGCGCGCGCACGCGTGCGGTCACAGCGCCCAAGTATATCGACGGCCCGAGGCGGGCCCCGGCGGGGCGGCTCGTCGAACGGATAGAATCCAAAACCGAAGGTGGCGATCGCCAAGAGTCCTCGATATGTCGATGTCGCCAACCCGGAACTGGCGGTCGATTGCCCGCGCTGCGGCCTCAAGACCGCCCGCTTCATCGACCTGTGCCGGAACTGCGGCTACAAGCTGTGGCCCTCGAGCACCATGGCTTCGGCGGCCTTCAAAGCGTGGCGCGCCGCCGACCCGGCGAGGGCGAAGGCGTCGCGATTCGACATGGAGCTGCCGGTCGAGATCGACAACACGGTGGACTTCGCGGCGCGAGCTCACAGCCTGGGCATCCACCTGTTCCCGAGCAGCAACTGGCCGTTTGTCATCTGCTTCGGCCTCCTGCTCCTCGGCCTTGGCGCGATACCCTTTTCGCCCACCGTCCGGATCGTGCTCGCCGTGATCGGGGGGATCATCTTCCTGGTCGGGGTGGGTGGATGGGTCCTGGTCGAGGATGTGCAGATGTTCCCGAGTGACGCGCCGCCAACCCACGGCGAGGTGCACCACTGATGGCCGTAGCCACGATGCGTCCGGAGCAGACGCCTCAGTACCCGGCGATCAAGCCGGGGATGATGGGCATGTACATCTTCCTGGCGTCCGAGGTGATGTTCTTCGGCAGCCTCTTCGCGATGTACTTCTACCTGTACGGCTCGCATTTCGTGTGGCCTCCGCCGCCGCCAAGCGCCACCAGCGAGTTTTACGTCAACTGGTATCCGATCCCGGTCGTCAACACGATCCTGCTGTTCTCCAGCGCGTTCACATGCCACTTTGCGGCGGACGCCCTCGCGCACGACAACCGTCGCCGGTTCTTCACCCTGTGGACAGGGACAATCCTCCTGGGCCTCGGGTTCGAATTCCTCCAGGTGTATGAGTTCATCAGCGCCTTCGGACGCGGGATGAGCCTCACCGCGAACAGCTTCGCGAGCGCCTTTTTCATCATGACCGGCTTCCACGGAGCTCACGTGCTGGGCGGAATCGTGTTGCTGAGCCTGATCCTGTGGCGGGCTTCACGAGGCCAGTTCTCATCCAGGCACCACGTGGGTGTGGCGGCGGTCACGCTGTACTGGCACTTCGTGGACGTGGTGTGGTTCTTCCTGTTCACGATCCTGTACATCGGCGTCACGGCCTTTCGGTAAGCGGCCGGCCGTCGTGCTGACCGGCGATCGCGCTGCTCTAGGGAGAGTGACTCGGCGACGGGCTCGGCGACGGGGACGGGCTGGGTGACGGCGACGGCGACGGTGTTGGCGACGGGCTGGGACCAGGCGCGACGGCGAGCAGCTCAACGTCGAAGACCAGTGTCGCGTTGCCCGGGATGATCACAGCGCCCGAGGTGGGGTCGGTCTGGCCCGCGGTCCCGTAGCCCAGCGCGGGCGGGATGATGAGCTTGCGCTTGCCGCCGACCTTCATCCCCGGGATTCCCTCATCCCACCCCGGGATCACCGCGCCCACGCCGAGCTGGACGGTGAAGGGCTTGCGGGTGGGCTGGCGGCTCGTGTCGAACGGAATGCCGTCCTTGGTCGTCGAGAGCCAACCCGTGTACTGCACGGTCACGTTCTCGAGGGTCTTGGCCACGTCGCCGGTCCCGGCCTTGAAGTCGATGACCTTCAGACCGTCGGGATAGGTGGTGACGGGCAGGCCCGCGCCGGCGTTGAAGTCATCGGCTCCTGGTGAGACGGCCGGCGAAGATGAGGGACCCGGGCTCTCGTTGGCCACGGGGCCGGTACCGGCATAAGGGTCCGCGTAGCCGCATGCCGCTGCTGCGAACGCGGTGATGGTGAGGGCGGTGAGGAGCCTTCGCCTCACGAGGCCGTGATGTCGATGGAGGTGATCGTGTCGCCGACCTTGATCTTGTCCACTACCTCCATTCCGGAGGTGACCTGGCCGAAGTGGTTGTACACGCCGTTCTGCGCGAGGAACGGCGCGTCGCCCAGGGTGATGAAGAACTGGGAGCCGCTCACTCCAGCCGCGCTGGAGGCCATGCCTGCCGTGCCGCGGGGCCATTGAGAGGGGTTTGACTCGTCGGGCAGCTTGTAGGCTGGACCGCCGGTGCCGTTGCCGAGCGGGTCACCGCCCTGGACCACGAAACCTGCCACCACCCGGTGGAAGGTGAGGCCGTCGTAGAAGTGGTTTTGGGAGAGATAGACGAAGTTGTTGACCGTCTGGGGCGCGATCTTGGGATCGACGAACGCGATCACGAAGTCGCCGCGGGACGTGTGCACTGTCGCGGTGTAGTGCTTGGCCTGGTCGATGACGTTGGGCGGGGGCGTGGTTCGGTTTTCCATGCAGGTGACAATTCCATTGTCGCAGCCCGGGGCGGGCGAGGTAGTGGCGCCGGCGCCGGTGTCGGCGCCGCAGGCGGCGAGCGAGAGCGTTGCCGCGGCCGCCACGAAGATGAGCTTCAGTCTGGACATGAGGCTCGATATGCTGACGGGTACGAGCGTCGCATCGCAACTTGCCGATGCCGGCTGAGGCGGGTCTAGCGGTTCGGCTCGCGGCCCCCTACGTACAAAAGAACTGCCAGTCCCACAGCGATGGCCGCGATCACCATCAGCGCACAGGGACGTTCGCCGCGGCGGCCACCCCGCCGCCGATGAGCGGTCCGAGAAAGAAGCCGAAAGCGACTGAGCTGGCGTTGATCCCGAAGACGGTGCTCTGCGCCGGCGGTGGAGTGTCGAGGCCGATCATGCTGGCTGTGGCCGGGATGAGGACGCCGCTGAACAGTCCGTTCAGCCCGATGGCCGCGACGACAAGCGCGACCCAGGGCGAGGTGCCGACCAGAGTCACTGCGACGGCGACCAGGAGGGCGGCGATCGCGGTCGTTTTGACGTAGCCGATGCGACGTGTGACCGACGTGTAGAACACGGCAGCCGCGCTGCTTGCGACGCCGGCGAGACCGAAGCCGATGCCGGTGAGCGTGGTGACGCCGCTGGTTGTCATCTGCAGCAGCCGCAGCACCACGAGCTGTTGCGTCGCGGAGTTGGCGATGCTGATCAGCCCCTGCGAGCCGATGAGCACGCTCAGCTG
>DASXBJ010000138.1:0-24286 GCA_036491755.1 Candidatus Dormiibacterota bacterium | reverse complement strand
GGTCGCGGCGAGCAGCGCCGTGACCGCGCCGATGATCGCCACCGCGCCGTGCGCGTACGAGGCGATGTCGTAGATCGGGTGCATGCGGGCCACCAGGTACACGCCGGCGGTGACCATGGTCGCGGCATGGATCAGGGCGCTGACAGGTGTGGGCCCTTCCATGGCGTCGGGGAGCCAGGTGTGGAGCGGGATCTGGGCGGACTTGGCGACGGCCCCGACGAGCAGAAGGAAGGCGGCCAGCTCGAGGCTTGGGCTGTCGACCCCGTACCTTCCGAAGCAGATGAGCGACTCATCACGTGGACAGCCGGCGAGCCTGACGGCCTTGAACACCTCTGCGTATGCCACCGAGTGGAATGTCACGAACAAAACGAAGGTGCCCAGGATCATGCCGACGTCCCCGATCACGTTCATCACGAACGCCTTCCGCGCCGCGACCACGGCCGAGTGTCTCTGGTACCAGAACCCGATCAGCAAATAAGAGCTCAGGCCCACCAGCGCCCACCCGACGATCAGGAACACGAAGTTCCCGGCCAGGACGAGCAGCAGCATCGAGAAGATGAAGATGTCCATGTAGGTGAAGAAGCGCGCGTAGCTCGCATCGTCCTCGTGCGCCATGTAGCCGACCGAGTAGGTGACGATCAGCCCGCCGACCCCGGTGATGACCAGGCACATGAAGATCGACAGGTGGTCGATGAGCAGGTTGAAGGGCACCTCGAACGAGCCGCTCTTGATCCAGGTCCAGTAGGTGTAGTCGCCGTTGACGTTGTTGATGAACAGGTTGACCGTGACGATGAACGACGCCCAGACGCCAAGCGGCCCCACCAACCTGGTGACGATCCTCGGCATGCGCCACCCTCGGCCGGCAAGCACGACAGCGGCCGCGGCGGGGAAGAGGAGGAGGAGCAGGGCCAGCGTCTGGTTCATCCCTTCATCTCGCTGAGGTCGTCGACGTCCTCGACGTCGCGCGTGTGGAAGATGTCGACCAGGATGGCCAGGCCGACCACGGCCTCAGCCGCCGCGACGGTCATCGCCATAAGCGCAAAGAGCTGGCCCTCGATGTTCTGCAGCTGGCGCGAGAACGTGACCAGGGTCAGGTTGGCCGCGTTGAGCATGAGCTCGATCGAGATGAGGATCACCAGCGGGTTGCGACGCACCAGGACGCCTGCCGCCCCGATCGTGAAGAGAAGGGCGCTGAGCAGCAGGAACCAGGAGGCGTCGAGCTGCGAACCGCCGATCGACAGCCCGCTCATTCCGGGGCCCCCGCGACATCACGGCGAAGCCTCGGATTTCGTGGGGCTTTCACCTGTCGTCGACCTGGCGGCGGCTGAGGTAGATGGCGCCGATGGCGGCCGTCAGGAGAAGGATCGAGGTCAGCTCGAAGGGATAGAGGTAGGTGGTGAACAGGCCCACCGCGATCGACTGGACGGTGCCGAACACCGACATATCGGTCTGGTCGGGCCGGCGGTACTGGACGCCCTGCAGCATCGAATACATCAGCCCCAGCAGGACCAGAGCGAAAAGTACGGACAGCCACGACTGGAAGCGAAGCCGGCCCCGCGCCGCCTCTCGCGCCGGGCCCAGGAGGGCGACCACGAAGAGGAACAGGACCATCACCGCCCCCGCGTACACGATGATCTGCACGACGAAGACGAACTGCGCGCTGAGGAGCAGGAACAGGATCGACAGCGCGAGCATCACGACCACCAGGCTGAGCACGCTCCGAATGGGCTCGCGAAAGGTCACCACGCCCACGGCCCCCAACACCGCAACCACAGCGGCGATGAAAAAGATCGCCGTCGCCAACTAGAGTTTTCCCCTCTCCCCCTCGGCGCCGGGCGCGCGCAGGGCGCCCTCCTGGCGGAGAGGGCTAGGGTGAGGGGCGGAAGCCTGCAGCCGCGCCGCTACATCCGGCGGCAGCGGCTCGAGAAGCTTTTCCTTGGTGTAGATGAATTTCTCGCGGCTGGTGTCGGACAGCTCGTACTCCGGCCCCAGCACGATCGCCTGCACCGGGCACGCGTCCTCGCAGTAGCCGCAGAAGATGCAGCGGAGCATGTTGATCTCGTACGTCTTTGCGTACCGCTCGCCCGGCGAGACGCGCTTCTCATCTGTGTTCTCGGCCGCGATGACGAGGATGCATCCCACGGGGCACGCCGCCGCACACAGCTCGCACCCGATGCAACGCTCGAGCCCGTTGTCGTATCGGCGCAGGTAGTGGCGTCCGCGATAGCGCTCGGACCTCGGCGTCTTGTCCTCGGGATACATCGTCGTGACGACCGGTTTGAAGAACTCGCCCAGGGTGGTTTTGAGCCCGCCCGCCAGCGCCGCGACATCCTGCGCCACGCTTGGCGTCTTGCTCTTCGGGCGTGCGGGCACCCCTTCCCCCGGGCCACGAAGCTCAGTCGGGTGCTCAGGTAACTCGTCGGATTCAGACATCAGCTCTACCCCTGCACGGCCACCAGGATGATCCCGGTGACGATGACGTTGGCGATCGCGAGCGGCAGAAGGACCTTCCAGCCGAGGCGCATGAGCATGTCGTAACGCAGACGGGGGAAGGTGCCGCGCAGCCAAATGTATAGGAACAGGAAAAGTACGATCTTGAGCAAGAAGGCCAGCACCGGCGGCACGACCCACAGGTACCAGCCGCCGAAGAAAAGGAGCGCGGCCAGCGCGGAGACCGTGATCATGTTCACGTACTCCGCGAGGTAGTACATGACGAACTTGAGGCCTGAGTATTCCGTCAGGAATCCGCCGATCAGCTCCTGCTCGGCCTCGGGCAGGTCGAACGGCGCGCGGTTCGTTTCCGCGACGGCCGCCATCAGGTAGATCACGAACCCGATCGGCGTGAGGATGAGCAGCGGGATCGGCCCGTGGTACCAGCCCCAGTCGACTGTGTACTGGACGATGTCGCGCAGGCGCAGAGAGCCGACGATCATGAAAGTGGGCACGAGCGAGAGGCCGAGCGCCATCTCGTAGCTGATCAGCTGCGCGGCCGAGCGAAGCCCGCCCAGCATCGAATACTTGTTGTTCGAGGCGTAGCCGCCAAGCACCAGCGCGTACACGTTCATCGCGCTGAGGGCGAACACGAGGAGGATGCCGACATTGACGTCGGCAATCCAGTACTGGACGTTGTACCAGAGGCCGATCGGGATCACCGCCCACGCGAGGAAGGCCGCGCCCACAGCGATCGTCGGAGCGGCGACGTAGAGGATCTTGTCCGTCTCCGCGGGCACGAAGCTCTCTTTGAACGCGAGCTTCACACCGTCCGCCGCGAGCTGCATGAGCCCGAACGGGCCGACGCGGTTGGGCCCCGGGCGGCGCTGGATACGACCCAGCGCCACGCGCTCGAACCACACCGTGTACGCGGTCGCCGTCAACACGACGAACAGAAGCAGCGCGATGGCGACGATGACGACGACCCAGTGCCCGATGGGGTCGTTGTAAATCTGGCTCATGGGTGGGCGGGGCCGACGAGGACGCGCCGCGGCTCGGGATTCGGGTCGGGCGGGTGAGCCAGCGCCGCCAGCTCGGGCACCCGGCCCGCGATCTCGCGCTGGATGGGGGAGATGCCGGCGTAATCGAGCGTGACGCCGAGGGCCGCGCCCAACTCGCTCAGGACCTCCCATCCTTCCTTAAGAGGTGAAGGGACCGCGATCGGAGGCCGCAGGAACTGCACGGTGCCCTCGAGGTTCGAATATGTGCCCTGCCGCTCCGCGAACGTGGTTGCCGGAAGCAGCACCGCGGCGTTCGCGTAGTCGGGGCGGGGGAGATGGTCCCACGCCGCCAGGAAGCGGACCGAGGGCGGGATGCCGGTGCTGGGAGGCGGTCCCCATATGAGCAGGGCCTCGACGCCGTCGAGCTTGTCCGAACCAGCGACGCCGAGCGCGAGCGCACCTCGTTCGTTGGTGGCGCGGTACAGCGGCATCCGCTTGCCGCCGACCTTTTCTGCCAGTTCGGCGCAGGCGACGGCGAGGTCCGCGGCGTCCTCGCTGCCACGGCCGTCTCCGAACAGGACCGCCACGAGGCCGCCCGGGTTCTGGAGCCATTCGTGCGATGCGAGCTTGCGCACCTCGGCGGCCGCCGACCCAGGAGCGTTGCGAATGTGCAGCACGCCCGGATGGCGGTCGAGGTCGACGCCGTCGGGATGGATCACGATCAGCTTCGCGCCGCGCTTGCCGACCGCCTTCTTGACCCTCAGGTCGACGATCGGGACGTCGTCCTCGATGTCGGAGGCGACGACCACGATCACCCGCGCGTCGTCGATCTCCTTGATCCTCATCGTTGCCGCCCCCGACGGGGCCGGGATCGCGGTGCGGCCCTGCATGCTGACCCTGGCGCTCTTGAGCGGGCCGTCCAGGAGCGCTCTGAAGAGGTGGGCCTCTTCGTTGGTGATGTCCTGCGGCAGGGAGATCCCGAGCCTGGACCCCTTGCCCTTGATGCCGGCGGCGAGCTCGGCGATCGCGTCGGCCCACGACGAGCGCGAGCCTCGCACCGATGGAGTGCGGAGGCGCGACGGATCGTTGACGTCCGTGTAATCGAACCGGCCCCGGTCACAGATCCAGCCCTCGTCGATGTCGTCGTTCTCGCGCGATGTGACACGCACGAGCTGGCCTCGGCGCTGCCACTGCGTCACGCTGCAGCCCACCGCGCACCTCGAGCAGATCGTGGCGCTCGAGGTCATGTCCCAGGGCCGCGACTCGAATCGCCACACCCGCGACGTGAGCGCGCCAACCGGGCACAGGTCGATGATGTTGCCGCTGAAGTTCGACTGCAGCGGCCGGTCGAACTGGCTCGTGATGAACGACTCGACGCCGCGTTCCCCGACCGTCAGCTCCTGCTCCCATGCGACCTCGTCGTAGTAGCGGGTGCAGCGGTAGCAGAGGACGCACCGCTCGCGATCGAGCGCGATCTTGTCCGAGAGCGGGATTGGCTTCTTGAAGTGCAGGCGCGGGCCGTCGATCCGGCTCGTCGGGTAACCGTGGCGGAACGTGAAGTCCTGCAGCGGGCACTCGCCGCCCTTGTCGCAGACGGGGCAATCGAGCGGGTGGTTGACGAGCTCGAACTCGAGGACGTCGGCGCGCGCCTCCACCGCCAGGGAGGTCTGCGTCTTGACGACCATACCCTCCGACACCGGCGTTCCGCACGCGATGCGGGCGATGGGTGGGCCGGGCGAGATCTCGACCACGCACAGACGGCAGGCGCCGACGTAATCGAGCTTGTGGTGGTAGCAGAAGACCGGGATCTCCACCCCAAGCTTCTTGGCCGCCTCGACCACCAGGGTGCCCGCCGGTACGGCGACGGGACGCCCGTCGATCGTGAGATTGACGTCAGGCATTCGCGGCCATCCCGACCTTCTCGGCGCTGCACACGTTGTGCAGGGCGTGCTCCTCGTACTCGTTGCGGTAGTGGGTGAGGCTCGAAGCGATGACCCAGCCGGCGGCATCGCCCAGGCCGCAGAGGCACCTGCCGCCCTGCAGCCCTTCCTGAACGCGCTCCAGGATCTTGATCTCCTGGGGGCCGCCGTTGCCGGAGAGGATGGCGTCGTAAGCCCGCACCGCCCAGTTGCCGCCGACGCGACACGGCGTGCACTTGCCGCAGGACTCGTGCGCGTAGAACTGCAGCAGCCGGTGGGCCGCCTTGACGGCGCAGAACGTGTCGTCCATGACGATCACGCCACCGGAGCCTCCCATGGTCGCGAAGCCGCGGCCGCCCATGTTCAGCGGCGGCGCCGGGTGATCCTTGAGGTTGGCGAGGTTCTTGATTCCGTCGAGGTCGGTCGTCGTGTCGAGAAGGTCACCGGGCATGACCGGCGACGAGGAGCCACCCGGCCACCAGCACTTGATGGTTCTGCCTGGCAGCGCCCCGCCGGCCAGACCCTCGATCAGGTCGCGGTAGGTCTTGCCGATCTCCATCTCGTAGTTGCCCGGCCGCTGCACATGGCCGCTGACGGTGAACATCCGCGTGCCCTTGGCCTTCTCGGTACCGAACTTCGCGTACTCGGCGGCGCCCCTGTCGATGATGAAAGGCACCGTGCTGATGGTCTCCACGTTGTTCACGGTGGTCGGCCGGCCCCACGCGCCCTTCTGCGCCGGATAGGGCGGCTTCCAAGCGCGCGGCTGCGCCCGCTTGCCCTCCAGCGATTCGAGCAAAGCCCCTTCCTCGCCACAGATATAGGCGCCGTGGCCTCGGAAGATCCGGATGTCGAGCTCCCAGTCGGCGCCGAACGGCTTGGGGCCGAGGTAGCCCTTCGCCCTCATCTCCTCGATGCCGGCCGTGAGCCGGGCGAAGGGCAGGTCGTACTCGCCCCGGATGTAGATCCAGGCCTGGTGCGAGCGGATCGCATAGGCCGCGATGCCGACGCCCTCGAGGAGCATGTGCGGCGAGTTCTCCATCAGGTAGCGGTCCTTGGCGGAGCCCGGCTCCGACTCGTCGGCGTTGACGACGAGGTGCATCGGCACGGCCGATTCCTTGGGCATCAGCGACCACTTCACGCCGGTCGAGAAGTCGGCTCCGCCGCGACCTCGCAGCCCGGAATCCTTGATCTCCTGGACGATCTGGTCGGGGGTCATGGTGGTGATTGCTTTGCGCAGCGCCACATAGCCGCCGAGCCGTTCGTAAACGTCAATCCGGTGGAGGTCATCGGTGCCAAACCACCGCGTCAACACCGGACCGTTGGTCGTGCCTCGGAGCTCAGCCATCAGTCTTCTGCCTTCGCGGCGTGCGAGGTTTCGTCTGCCTCGCCGGCACCGGCGGGGATGGATTTCGCCGCGCTGTGATCAGCTCGTCGACCTTCTCGGGCGTCAGGTCGTAGTGATAGGCGTGATCGAGCCGCATCATGGGCGCGTACTCGCAGGCGCCCAGACACTCGACGGCCTCGACGCTGAACAGGCCGTCCGCGCTGACCTCGCCCTGCTCGTGCACTCCAACGCTGCGCATCGCATGCTCGAGCAGATCGTCGGCTCCCCGCAGCTTGCACGAGATGTTGGTGCACATGTACAGGCGGTGCTTGCCGGTGGGTTCGGTGTGAAACAGCGTGTAGAAGGTCGCGACACCCTCAACGTATCCGGGGTCGAGGTTCAGGGCTGCCGCGACGTCGCTCATCGCCTCGGGCGTGAGATAGCCGATCTCCTCCTGGGCGAGGTCGAGCGCCGGCATCACGGCGGAGCGCACCTCGGGGAATTGAGGCGGCAGGGCTCGAATCTCCTCCATCACGTGGTCCGACAGGACACCCATCAGCGGTCGACGTCTCCCAGCACCGTGTCGGCCGTGCCGATGATCGCGATCATGTCCGCCACCATGTGGTTGAGAGCCATGCGCTCCAGCGCCTGAAGGTTGACGAACGAGGCGGCGCGGAACTTCACGCGCCGCGGCTTGTGCGTCCCGTCGCTGACGATGTAGCACCCATTCTCGCCGCGACCCGACTCGACGGCGACATAGACGTCGCCGGGCGGCACGGAGTACCCCTCGGTGAAGAGCTTGAAGTGGTGGATGACGGCCTCCATC
Source organism: Candidatus Dormiibacterota bacterium (assembly GCA_036491755.1). Classification (GTDB taxonomy): domain Bacteria; phylum Chloroflexota; class Dormibacteria; order Dormibacterales; family Dormibacteraceae; genus DASXBJ01. The sequence goes on along the minus strand of DASXBJ010000138.1, from coordinate 16,786 downwards.
GAAGTCTCGAGCTCCTCGCGAGGCGGCGGAAGCATCTTGCGGTCGTCGACGTTCACCGGCCCGTCCGGCAGCGCATCGAGAGCCTGGCGCAGGATCTTGGTCGCCTCGCGCATCTCCTTGATGCGCACCAGGTAGCGGCCGTAGCAATCGCAGTCGTTGGAGGTCGCGACCTCGAAGTCGTACTTCTCGTAGCCGGAGTAGGGCATCGAGCGGCGGAGGTCCCAGGCCACGCCCGAGCCTCGGAGCATCGGTCCGGTCGCACCAAGGACCTTGGCGTCCTCGGGCGACAGCCGGCCGATCCCGATCGTGCGCGACCGCCAGATGGGGTTCATCGTGAGCAGGTCCTCGTACTCGTCGATGTGCCCGGGCATCTCGCGGGTGAAGACGTCCAGCAGCTCCAGGAACCTTGGCGTGGCGTCAGCGGACACGCCGCCGGGCCGGATATAAGAGGTATGCATCCGGAAGCCCGAGATCTCCTCGTTCATGTTGAGGATCGTGTCGCGCTCGCGGAAGCAGTACATGAGCATCGACATGGCGCCGAGCTCGAGACCGCTCGTGCCCATCCAGACCAGGTGCGACGACAGGCGGGTGAGCTCCGACATGATCACCCGAAGCGCCTCGGCGCGAGGCGGCACCTCCACTCCCATCAAGCGCTCGACGGCAAGCGCGTAAGCGAGGTTGTTGATGGGCGGCGAGAGGTAGTCGTGGCGGTCGGTGACGACAACACCCTGCTGCCAGCGGAGAGATTCCATCTGCTTTTCGATGCCGGTGTGCAGGTAGCCGATGACCGGCTTGATCCGCCGGATCTGCTCGCCGTCCAGGTCGACGATCAAGCGAAGCACGCCGTGGGTCGATGGGTGATGGGGGCCGAAGTTGACGGTGAGCAGCTCACCGCCGAAGGCGCCCTTCTCGCCTGTCTTCTCGATCGTGATGCCCTGCTCGACGCTCATGCCTTCTCCGGCGCCGTCTGCCAGGTCTCGTGCTCCTCGGAGAACTCGACCACCTCGCCGCCCACTGGATAGTCGCGACGAAGAGGGTGGCCGACCCAGTCGTCGGGCATCAGGATTCGCGAAAGGTCAGGGTGATCGTTGAACACGACCCCGAACAGGTCGTAGGTCTCGCGCTCGTCCCAGTTGGCGGGCGGAAAGAGGTCGTGCACGGAGTCGATGTGGGGCGGGTCGCCGTCGACATACGTCCTGACCCTCAGCTGGTCGCGCGACTCGAGATTCCGCAGCTGGTAGACGAGCTCGTATCGCGCCGGCCACGTTCGCGAGGTATCGGCGAGGCGGTCCACGCACGTGAGGAAGACCAGCAGCCGGTAGCCGTCGTTCTTCAACTCGCCCAGCGCTTCTCGAATCGCGCCCGGCTCGACGGTGACCCACGAGTCACCCGCGCTGACGCCCTGTTCGACTATCAAATTGCTCTGGATCACTGGCGAGGGGTGATGCCTTGAGCCTTGATCCGCTCCTGCAAGATCATCAGCGCGTTGAGGAGGTCCTCGGGGCGTGGGGGACAGCCGGGGATGTAGACGTCAACCGGGACGATCTTGTCCACGCCCTGCAGCAGCGCGTAGTTGTTGAACACCCCTCCTGTGGACGCGCAGGCTCCCATCGAGATGACCCATTTCGGTTCGGGCATCTGGTCATAGACCGTCCGCAACACGGGCGCCATCTTCTGCGAGACGCGGCCCGACACGATCATCAGATCCGACTGTCGCGGCGAGGCTCGCATCGCCTCGGAGCCGAAGCGTGCGATGTCCACGCTCGCGGTCGCGGTGGCGATCATCTCAATCGCGCAGCACGCGAGTCCGAACTGCGCCGGCCAGACCGAGTTGCCGCGCCCCCAGCCGACCAGCTTGCCCAGCGTGGTGGTGAGGAAATTTTTCCCCATCGAGTCGGCGAGGTCTTCTACTCCCAATCCAGGCCTCCTTTGCGCCAGATGTGCGCGAGGGCGACCAGGAGGATGCCGATGAAGACGAGCATCTCGATGAGCCCGAACCACTTCAACTGCCGCAGCAGCACGGCCCATGGATAGAAGAACACCGCCTCGACGTCGAAGATGATGAACAGCATCGCGGTGAGGTAGAAGCGCACCGATAGGCGTCGATGCGCCGGCGCCTCCGGCACGATGCCGGACTCATAAGGCTCGAGCTTGGCCTTGAACGGCTTGGACGGACCAAGCACAAACGAAAGGGTGACCAGCGCTCCCAAAAGTCCGAGGATTATCAGGGCGTAGATCAGAAGTGGGACGTAGCTCTCGAGCAAGTTTCCGAAGCTGCCTCCGACGAACAGGGGGCTTAGGGGAACTGCTTAATTCTAGGCAGTCCTTGAGAAACTCCGTCTAAGCCCCCCAGCGCAGCCCCGGCCCACGCGGCAGTCTCATGCGCCGCATCGCCACCCGCTCAGCAAACAAAAAGCACGAAAACCAGGGCTGCCCAAACTGTCAGCGAGCGGTAACTCCCCCGAAATTTCTCCAGCCGCTTCTCGCAGGCTCTCTGCACTCCCACGAAGCGCCCTTTAAGCCTGCTTCAGCCACTCTAATGAGTGTCTTTTCGGTGATGCTCGATCTTGACCCCGCGGGACAGGGTGGCGTGGATGGGGCAGTACCGGTTGCAGGCCCAATCGATCGCCCGCTCGACCAGGTCCTTGTCGAACTTGCCGTCCCACCCGCAGTGAAACGTCACCTCGATCTTGTTGAACGCCCGCGGCCACTCCTGGTCCTGCTCCCCCTCCACGACGACCTCGAGCGACCGCAGCGGCTGCTTGAACTTCTTCAACAGCAGGACCGCGTTCAATCCCGTGCACCCGCCCAGGGCCCCCAGCAGCATCTCGGTCGGCCGCATCGCCGAGTCGTCCCCGAACACCGGTGGCTCATCGATCGCCCCCTGGTGCCCGGACCCCGACTCGATCTCGAACCGAACCTTCTGGCCCGACCACCGGGCTACCGCCTTCGCCATCCCAGGAACAATAAACTCACCAGGTGGCAGGCAACGACGTTCGCTCCCGATTCGCCCCCGTCGCCGCGAACTACTCCCGCGCCACCTTCCACACCTCCGCCGAGCGCCTGCAGGAGGTCCTCGACCTCGGCCAACCCCAAAAGGGCGACCTCGTCCTCGACGTCGCGACCGGCACGGGCAACACCGCCTTCGCCCTCGCGCCGCACGTCCGCCGCGTCATCGGCCTCGACCTGACCCGCGAGATGCTCGACCAGGCGCGCCGCATCACCGCCGAGCGCGGCATCCCCAACGTCGACTGGGTCCTCGGCGACGCCGCGCTGCTCCCCTTCGCCGACGAGACCTTCGACCTCTACACCGTGCGGGCCGCACCCCACCATTTCCCCGACGTAGACACCTTCATGGCCGAAGCGCTCCGCGTCCTGAAGCCCGGCCGAGACGCAGTCTTCGTCGACTGCGCCCCGCCTCTCCCGGCGCGGGACGTCCTGCACGACGTCGAGGTCCGCCGCGACCCCTCCCACGTCCGCTCGATGACGCTCGACGAGTGGGTGGGCCGGCTGGAGCACGCCGGCTTCGAGGTGGAGACCGCCCAGGCGCGGGAGCTCGACTGGAACTACGAGGAGTGGATGACCACCATGGCCGTCGCGCCCGACCTCGCTGGCGAGCTCGCGACACTGATCGAGGCGGCCGAAGGGGAGGCGCTGGCCCAGCTCCACCCCGTGCGTCGCGAAGGCAAGCTTTGGCACGCGTACTGGCACTGCCTCATTCGCGCCCACAAACCGTCCGGGTGACGGCGAATTTGAGGGAGGGCGACCTGGTCCTCCTGGTCGACAAGGTCGGCCGCCGGCACCGCGTGCGCCTGAAGGCCGGCGAACGCCACTCCCTGCACTCGGGCATCGTCAGCCACGACGACCTCATCGGCGGCCCGGAGGGCGTGATCGTCACGACCCAGATGGGCGCGCGGCTCCTGGCCGTCAGGCCGACCTTCGCCGAGCAGGTGACCGGCCGCGTGCGCCAGGCCCAACCGATCTACCCCAAAGACCTCGGCGCCATCCTGGTGAGCGCCGACCTGCACCCGGGCGCACGCGTCCTGGAAGCCGGCACCGGCACCGGGGCTTTGACGCTGGCGGCGCTGCGCGCGGTCGGCCCCCGCGGACTGGTGGTGAGCTACGAGCAGCGCGAAGAGTTCCTCGAAGCCGCGAAGCGGGGGATAGGCGAGACCTTCGGCGATCTGCCCCCCAACCTCGAGCTGAAGCTCGGCGACATCTACCTCGGCGTCGAAGAGCGCGACATGGACCGTGTCCTGCTCGACCTGCCCGAACCATGGCAGGCCGTGCCGGCGGCGAAGTCGGCGCTCCGGCCGGGCGGCATTCTCTTCGCCTTTTGCCCCAACACGACCCAGGTCCAGCGGTTCTTCGACTGCCTGCGAGAGGTCCGCGGCTTCGGCATGCTCGAGGTGTTCGAGCTGCTGCAACGCGGCTGGACCGTGAGGGGGCGCAGCCTTCGCCCTTCCCATCGCATGGTCGCCCACTCCGGCTTCCTCTGCTTCGCGCGCCGCCTTGCCCACGACGACCTTTTCGAACCCGAGGGGGAAGGCTTCCGGTAACGATCCGGCAGGTCGCCCCGTTTAACCACCATGGGGCGACGCGTCCTGCAACTGGCCCTTCTATTCGTCTCAGCAATCGTCACCGTCGCGATCGTCGCCGTCGCCCCATTCATCTTCGACGGCGCCAGGGTATTCGCCGCGGCGTCCTCGGCCCTCGCCGATCAGCCCCCGCATTCGTGCGGCGGCGGGTGACAGGCTACCGCTAGCATTCATCCGTGATGAGCGACACGGGGCGCAAGCCGGTCCACGTGACCGTCACCGGCGCCGCCGGCCAGATCGGCTACGCGCTGGTCTTCCGCATCGCCTCCGGCCAGATGCTCGGCCCCGAACAGCCGGTCGTGCTGCGAATGCTGGAGATCGAGCCCGCGATGCACTCGTTGGAGGGCGTGGCTATGGAGCTCGACGACTGCGCCTTCCCGCTGCTGCATGACATGGTCCTGACCAGCAAGACGGAAGAGGCATTCGACGGGTCCAGCTGGGCCCTGCTCGTCGGCTCGATCCCCCGCAAACAGGGCATGGAGCGCGGAGACCTGCTCTCGGTCAATGGAGGCATCTTCGGCCCGCAGGGCAAGGCCATCGCGAAGCGTGCGGCGAGCGACGTGCGAATCCTGGTCGTCGGCAACCCGTGCAACACCAACTGCTACATCGCGCGCTCCAACGCGCCCGAGATCGCGGCGGAGCGCTGGTTCGCCATGACCCGGCTGGACGAGAACCGAGCCAAGACCCAGATCGCGAAGAAGGCCGGCGTGCCGGTCTCGGTGGTCTCGAACATGGCGATCTGGGGCAACCACTCCGCGACCCAATACCCCGACGCGCGCAACGCGCGCATCGCCGGCGTTGCCGTGGGAGACGTCATCTCCGATCACGGCTGGCTCAAGGGCAAGTTCATCGAGACGATCCAGAAGCGTGGGGCGGCCGTGATCGAGGCGCGCGGCGCATCGTCGGCGGCATCGGCCGCGAACGCCGTGATCGATTCGGTCAACAGCATCCGGAACCCGACGGGCTGGGGCGACTGGCACTCGCTGGCTGTGGTCAGCCACGGCGAGTACGGCGTGCCGGAGTGGCTGCAGTTCGGCTTTCCGGTCAAGTCCGACGGCCAGCGCTGGGAGGTCGTGGAAGGCCTCGAGCACGACGAGGACGCCAAGAAGAGGATCCAGGTCACCACCGAAGAGCTGGAGCAGGAACGAGAGCTCGTGAAGGAGCTGGTCCCGAGCTAGCGCTTCGTCCTGGTCACGAGCGTCCTGGCGGTTCGCCGACGAGGTCCCATCGATTGCCCGCAATGTCCCGGAACACGGCGACCCGCCCATAGGCTTCGGTCCTCGGCTGGGTGACGAACTCGACGCCCGCTGCGGTCATCCGGTCGTACGCAGCCGCGAAGTCGCCGACCCGCAGGAAGAAAGCGACCCGGCCGGCTGCCTGCTTCCCGACGGCCGCGGCCTGATCGGCGCCGTCCGCGCGTGCGATCAGAAGGCCGGTCTCAGCGCCGGCGGGGCGGACCACGACCCACCTCTTGGGCCTGCTGTCGTTGGTGAGCGACGGCGAGTCTTCGACCAGCTCGAACCCGAGAACATCGACGAAGAAATCGATGGCCGGGTCGTACTCGTCGACGACGATCGCGACGAGGTTGATCGTGCTGCTTAGATCCAGCGCTCGGGGCGACCGGCCGCCCGGGGCTCGAGACCCCACTGGCGCGAGTCAACGCCCCACCGCCACGCGGCGATGTCCAACAGGACCAGCGCGATGATCGCGACCACTATCTCCACACTCACTACAACCCCAGCCTGACCGCTTTACTTCCCTTTTCCTGGTTTTCCCTCCCCCCGCAGGCGGAGGTTCGGGGTGAGGGACGCCGCGACCTTGAAATGAGGTCCTGTTGGAGGGCCCTAAGCTTGAAAACATGAGCGTCACGCTCGATCGCCACTCGTTTCCCTTCACTGCGATCGTGGGCCAGGACTCGATGAAGCTGGCCCTGATCCTGAACGCGGTGCTGCCGACGGTCGGCGGGGTGCTCATTCGGGGCGAGAAGGGGACGGGAAAGTCGACGGCCGTCCGCGCCCTGGCCCGCCTGCTGCCCGAGCACGACGTGGTCGAAGGCTGCCATTTCGGCTGTGACCCCCAGGAGAAGGATCTCCTGTGCGCCGACTGCCGCGCGCGCCTCACGGCGGTCGGGGTGCTGCCCCACCACAAGCGGCGCATGCGAGTGGTCGAGCTCCCGATCAACGCCTCAGAGGACAGGCTGGTGGGAACGATCGATATCGAGGCGGCGCTGCGGACGGGGACCCGGCGCTTCGAACCGGGCGTGCTGGCCGAGGCCAACCGCAACATCCTCTACGTCGACGAGGTGAACCTGCTCGACGACCACCTGGTCGATGTCCTGCTGGACGCGGCGGCGATGGGGGTCAACGTGGTGGAACGCGAGGGGGTGTCCTTCGCCCACCCGTCGCGCTTCATCCTCATCGGCACGATGAACCCGGAGGAGGGCGAGCTCCGGCCGCAGCTGCTCGACCGCTTCGGTCTGTGCGTCGACGTCGAGGGCATCCGCGACCCGGACCAGCGCGTCCTCATCGCCGAGCGCGACGCTGAGTTCAAGCGAGGCGACCACGAGTTCGTCAACGAGTTCGCGGCGGCCGACATGAACCTGTCGCGCGCGCTGGCTGAGGCAATCGGCCGCGTCAGAGATGTCCGGGTCTCGCCGGGCCACGCCCGCCTCATCTCCTCGATCTGCGTCGAGGCGGACGTTCTCGGCCACCGGGCGGACGTCGTCATCGACCACGCCGCCAAAGCGATGGCCGCCTACCGGCGCCACCCCTCGCCGACGCGCGACGACATCTACGACGCGGCGGCGCTCGCTCTGGCCCATCGCGCGCGCCAGCCGATCCGGCGTGACGACGATGACACGACCTCGCCGGAACCGGGCGAGGAGCAGGACGGCACCAAGCCCTCCGAGTCGGAGAGCGGCGAGCCGCAGGCTTCCGAGAGCGAGTCGGCAGCCGACGCGACCGCCGATCAGAGCTCGAGCTCAGCCGACGCCGGCGAGCAATCCGCGGGCAGCGACCAGGGCATGACCACCGGCGGCTCGAGCGGCCACGAGTCGTCGCCGGACGCGCTCGACACCTTCAATCTGCGGCGCATCGACCTGCCGCGTCAGCGCCGCGTGCGCAAGCAGGGCGGCAAGCGCGCGTCGAGCCAGACCCCGGACCGGCGTGGCCGGTACGTGCGCGCCGAGCCGCGCGCGAAGGTCAACGACCTGGCGATCGACGCCACGGTGCGGGCGGCCGCGCCGATGCAGCGAGACCGGGGCAGGGTGGCCGGCGAGCGGCTGAAGCTCGAGCGGGAGGACCTGCGGCAGAAGGTCCGCGAGCGCAAGATCGGCAACCTCATCGTCTTCGTCGTCGACGCGTCGGCGTCGATGGACGCCGAACAGCGCATGGCCGCGACCAAGGGGGCGATCCTCTCGCTGCTTCAGGATGCTTACGTCAGGCGCGACCGTGTCGCAGTGGTCATCTTCAAGAACCGCACCGCAGAGGTTGTGCTCAGGCCGACGTCGAGCGTGTCTCTCGCGCGCCGGCGCCTCGAGCGCCTGTCGGTCGGGGGCACCACGCCGCTGACTCACGGGTTGATGGCGGGCTACAAGGTCGTCAAGACCGAGCTGTTGCGCGACCCGACGATCCGTCCGCTGCTGGTGCTGATCAGCGACGGGCGCGGCAACATCTCGATGTTCAAGGAGGAGCCGCTCATCGAGGCTCAGAAGGTGGCCGGCCTCATCGAGGCGGAGAACATCGACGCGCTGGTGATCGACTCGGCGCGAGACTACAGCCACCTGCCGTCGGTGCAGCACCTCGCCCGCGTCGCCCCGATGTACCAGACCTACGCGATCAACGCCTGCGCCGACCTCGCGGAGCGAATGGGCGCCCGCTACTACGGTCTCTATGACCTTTCGCGCGACGAGATCCAATCCGCCGTCGAGAGAGAGCTGGGCAGAAGCGGCCGGTAGTATTCGAACGACATGGCGATAGACCGGTACTCCTACCCGTTCACAGCGATCGTCGGCCAGGAGCAGATGAAGCTGGCCCTGGTGCTGAACGCGATCAACCCGTCGATCGGCGGCGTGCTGATCCGCGGCGAGAAGGGCACCGGAAAATCCACGGCCGTGCGCGCCCTGGCGCGCCTGCTGCCAGAGCAGCAGGTGGTGGAGGGATGCCACTTTGGCTGCCATCCGGATGACCCGGAGGACTGGTGCTACGACTGCCGGGACCGCGCCGCGGCGGGCCCCCTGCCGGCCACGACGCGCCGCATGCGCGTGGTCGAGCTCCCCATCAACGCCTCGGAGGACCGGGTGGTCGGGACGATCGACCTCGAAGCTGCGCTGAAGGAAGGGTCGCGCCGCTTCGAGCCCGGCGTGCTCGCGGAGGCGAACCGCAACATCCTCTATGTCGACGAGGTGAACCTGCTCGACGACCACATCGTGGACGTCCTGCTCGACGCGGCCGCGATGGGCATCAACACCGTCGAGCGGGAAGGCGTTTCCGTGTCGCACCCGTCGCGATTCATACTCGTCGGCACGATGAACCCGGAGGAGGGCGAGCTCCGGCCGCAGCTGCTCGACAGGTTCGGCCTTTGCGTGGACGTCGAGGGCATCCGCGACATCGACCAGCGCGTCGCCATCGTCGAGAAGCGCGCCGTCTGGGAAGACGACCCCAACCTGTTCACGCAGCAGCATGCCGAGTCGGAGCAATCGGTGCGCTCCTCGATCGCCGAGGCCATCGCCACGTTTCCCGAGGTCGAGCTCCCGCGGCAGATCCTGCGCCTCATCGCGCAGATCTCGATCGCCCTCGAGGTGGACGGACACCGGTCCGACCTCGTGTGCGCTCGCGCGGCGCAGGCCAAAGCCGCCTACGACACTGCGGCCGAGGTTCGCGTCAACCACGTCGGCGAGGTCGCGGAGATGGTGTTCTCGCACCGCGTCCACTCGGTGCCGTTCGGCAAAGGCGGTCCCAACCTGAATGAGGTGATCGCGCGCATGATCGGGCAGGCTTAGGCGATGTCGACGGAGACCACGATCGCAGCCTTCAACGAAGCGTTCGGCCGCCACGACGTCGACGCCGTCATGGCCCTCATGACCGACGACTGCATCTTCGAGAACACGCTGCCCACGCCGGACGGCGAGCGGCATGTCGGGCAGAAGGCGGTGCGGCGATTCTGGGAGAAGTTCTTCACCGAGTCGCCGCAGGCCAGGTTCGAAAGCGAGGAGATGGTGGTGGCCGGCGACCGCGCCACTGTGCGCTGGGTGTTCAACTGGGGCGACGGCCATATCCGCGGCATCGACCTCTTCAAGGTGCGCGACGGCAAGGTGGCCGAAAAGCTGAGCTACGTCAAGGGCTAGGAAATTCCCTCAATCCCGAGGCGGAAAAGGGTCAGGATGAGGCCACGCCGCTACTAGACTGGCTCTCGTGGCGGCGACCCAGGAACCCTCTCTGCGGCCCCGGCGCGCGCAGGAGCTTCTCGGCCGGATCGAGCAGAACGTGCACCGCGTCATCGTCGGCAAGGAACGCGTCGTGCGTCTCACCACGGCCGGTCTTTGCGCCGGCGGCCATGTCCTCCTGCAGGACCTGCCTGGGACCGGCAAGACGATGCTCGCGCGCGCCCTCGCCACCTCGGTCGGCAGCACCTTCCGACGGATCCAGTGCACGCCGGACCTGCTCCCGTCCGACATCACGGGGTCGAGCATTTTCAACCAGAAAGACCTGACGTTCCAATTTCTGCCCGGACCAATCTTTGCCAACATCGTGCTGGCCGACGAGGTGAACCGCGCGACCCCGCGCACGCAGTCGGCGCTGCTCGAGGCGATGGGGGAGGGCCAGGTCACCGTGGAAGGCCAGACCAGGACCCTCGAGCGGCCCTTCTTTGTTGTGGCGACGCAGAACCCAGGCGAGTTCCACGGCACGTATCCGCTGCCCGAATCGCAGCTGGACCGCTTCCTCCTCGCCGCCGAGATGGGTCCGCCCACCCAGGCTGAGGCGATGGAGGTTCTGGCCCGTCGCGAGCACGGCGACCCCATCGGAGCGATCGGCGCCGTGGTCGGCGTCAACGAGGTCATCGAGCTGCAGGAGGCCTGCCTGCGCGTGGTGTCCGCTCCCGCCATCCGCGCCTACATCGTCTCGCTGCTGGAGGCGATCCGCGGCCGGCCAGACGTCCTTCTGCCCGCGAGCATGCGTTCCGGCGTGTACCTGCAGCGGGCGGCGCAGGCGTGGGCGCTTTTCGAGGGTCGCGACTTCGTCCTGCCAGACGACGTCAAGCTCCTGGCGGTCCCGGTGCTGGCGCATCGTCTGGGCATGCGCGGGCGCGCCCAGGCCGCCGCCGCGATCACCGAGGTCGTAGATTCGCTGCCGCTGCCGCCTCTGCGCCAGCACTGAGGTCGCCAGCTGAGACCCACCTGGAGGTTTTTCGGAGCGGTCGCGCTCGGTCTCGTGCTCGAGTGGTACGCCGCGACGTCGGAGGTCCCGTGGCTCTTTCTGCTCGCCGCGTGGGTGTTCGCCTTCACTGCCGTCGCAGGCGTTTACGCGGCCTGGAACCGAGCCGGCCTGGAGCTGCACCTGGAGGCGAAGGCCGGCCGACCCGGGGCAGGCTCGCCTTTGGAGGTGGTGTCCGAGCAATTGCTGCGCGGCGCGCCCCTGCCGTGCCCCGTCTTCGAGGGCGATGACCTCGAGGTCGAGGTCGGGCTCGACACGACCGGACCCGCTCGCGGCCCGGCCTGGATCAGCGGCAGCCTCGGCCGGCGAGAGGTGGCTCTCGGCACAGGCCTCGTGCCCCGGGCGGGCTGGCGACGACCGCACATGATGGGCAGCCTGCGACGGGGCCCTGTCGACGCCACGTCGTGGCAGATCGCCTCGAGCGATCCCCTGGGCCTTTTTCGCAGCCGCCGACGGTGCGCCGACACCGAGGTGGCGCTCGCGCTGCCGCGCTTCACGTCGCTCGCGGCCCGCATGGAGACCCGCGAGCTGGAAGCCAGCTTGGCCGCACCGCGCGCGGGTTCCGGCACCGAGCTGTTCGGCGTGCGCGAGTACCGTCCGGGTGATCCGCTGCGCAGAATCCACTGGCGATCCAGCGCGCGCCACGGCGAGCTGGTCGTGCGCGAGTTCGAGCCTCCGGGCGTGCGCACCCTGGGCATCTTCTGCGACCCGTCGCCGGCGACTGCTGCGGTTGCCGACCAGGTCGCGCGCATAGCGGCGTCCGAGGCGTGGGACTGCATCCGCGCCGGCGGTCGCGTGCTGCTCTGGTCACCGGGCATGGAGCCCAGCTCGCAGGCTGAATCACGATCCTTCTGGTCAGTGCTGGAATGGCTGGCCCGCTACCCGCACCCAGCCTTGACGCATGCCGCGGAGCGGCGGGTGGGGAGATCCGAGCCGCCCCAATCCGTGGGTGAGGCCGTGAGCGTCACCGGGTCGCCTGACCGCGAGGTAATGGACGCGCTCGAGACGGTGCGAAGCCGCGGCGGACTGGTTCGCGCATGGGTGGTGGGGGACGCGGAGCTGGACATCGATGGGTCCGTCATGCACGTGGGGACGGGATGGCCGCTGTGAGCGCCCTTCGCTTGCTGCGTCTTCCCGCGTCGCCCGTCGAAAGCTCCATCGAGGGCCGCGCATTCGTCTTCTCCGGCTTTGCCGTCGCCGGGCTAGGGATCGTCCTTTACGGCCAGGACTATGTGGTCCCGGTGCTGGGCCTGCTGGCCGCCGGAGTCGGACACGTCGTCAGCTACCGGGAGCGTCGCCAGAAGCGAGGTTTCTGGCGCCAGGTGCTGCTGGCATGCCTGATCTTCGGCGCCCTCTTCTACGTGGTCTCGGATTCGACGCTCGCGCTCTTCGGGGGCCAGCTCCCGCAGGCCAACTTCGCGATCCTGCTGGTGGCCATCACGAGCTTCGACCTGAAGACACGCCGCAACTGCTACTCGACTCTGTGGATCAGCCTGGCCATCCTGTACCTGGCCGCCGTCTACGCGTGGGATTACCCGTTCGGCATCCTGGTCGCGCTGTGGGCCGTCTGCCTGGCGGGCTTCTGGATGGGGTCGCACCTGCGGCGCGTCAACGCCGATTTGAGCGGTCCCCCGACCGCCCTCGCCGTATCTGTCGCAAGCGTGCTCGTGATCGGGCCGATCATCTTCGTGGCGGTGCCGCAACCGTCGGGCACCCCCACCGGACCGCTGGTCATCTCCCTGCCGAACTTCACCGCGTTCCGCGGAACTCTGGAAAATCCAGCCCTGCCGCTGATCCAGGTCAGCGGCGACCCTTCCGGCGCCACCGGCAGCATCGACCTCCACTTCCGGGGCCGCCTCGGCGATGCCCCGGTGATGTACGTCCGCACCGGCGCGCCCGCCTACTGGCGAGGCCTGGTCTTCGACACCTACCGTGATGGCGTGTGGACGGCGTCGAACCGTTCCTACCAGGAGCTCACGCCATACGTGCCGCCGCGGCTGCTCCCACCCGAGCCGGCGCACAACCTGGGCACGTTCGTCCAGACCTTTCGCGTGCTCCGGCCGCTCCCGGGCGTGATCAGCGCGGCCTATCCGATCCAGAGCCTCTACGTTCCGGTGTCGGCCCTGCGGGAGGACGCCTACGGCACCTTCTACTCGCCGGCGCAGCTCCAGCCCGGCCAGACCTACTCGGTGGTCTCGTACCTGCCCAACCTCAGCGCCAACGAGCTGCGCAGCGACGAGCTGGGCCGTGCGGCGCCCGGAGGCAACGCCGCCTATCTCGACTACAGCGCGCTGTCCCAGAGAGGGAGATCGCTGGCCGCCGAGGTGACGCAGGGCACGTCCAACGAGTTCGACCTCGTCATGGCGCTCACGAGGTATCTGCAGGCCGGCTTCCACTACACGCTCGCCCTCCCTCCTGTGCCGTCCGGGCAAGACCCTGTGGACTGGTTCCTGTTCGGCGCCAAGACGGGCTACTGCGAGCAGTTCGCCACCGCCGAGACTCTCATGCTGCGCAGCCTGGGCGTCCCGGCCCGCCTGGCCACCGGATACTCGACCGGCGACTACGATCCTGTGCTCGACCAGTCGATCGTGCGCGAGCATGACGCCCACGCCTGGGTGGAGGTGTGGTTTCAAGGTCATGGGTGGGTGCCGGTCGACCCGACGCCGGGGGTCTCGCCGCTCGCGGCGACCCAGTTCCCGAATCACTGGGCCGCGGGGGGAATCGCGCGGCTGATCCCTCACCTGGCGATCGGCGCGCCGCTGGCGGCGTTGGGCTCGCTTGGCCTGCTGGCCGTGATTCCGCCGGCGCTGGCCGCCGGGTTGGTCGCAGCCCTCATCTGGACCTGGCTGCGCCGTCGAGCCTGGAGGCGCCGCGCGCGTGCCTCGCCCGGGTCGTCCGAGCTCTTGCGGCTCTACGACCGCGTGCAGGGCCGGCTGCCGCGGCGGCGCGCGGCGCCGGAAACGCCGCTCGAATACCGGCGCCTCGTGAGAGCCGGACCGATCGACGCTTTGCTCCAGGAGCTGACGGACGCGGTCAACGAGGGGGTCTATGCGGACCGGTGGCCCGAGCCGGGCCGCGTCCGCGAGATGGCTGACCGATTATCCTGACCTGCCGTGTCTGATTCGAATGCGAAGGCGCGCCGATCGATGACGTCGACAACTGGTGCGGAGACGGTCCGCTGGGACCTCGACGACCTGTTCGCGTCGCCGACCGATCCCAAGCTCGAGGCCGCGCTGGCGCTGGCGCTCGAGCGCGCCAAGGCGTTCGAGATCTCGTACCGCGGCCAGGTTGCCACCCTCGACCCGCCGGCATTCGCCGAGATGATGCAGGAGCTGGCGCGCAATGAGGAGGAGGCCACGCTGCCCGAGGTGTACGCCTATCTCCTGCACAGCCAGAACACGCAGGACGAGGCCGCCGGACGTCTCCTCGCCAGGGTTCGCGAGGCGGCGGCCGAGCGGGGAAGCCACGGCGTCTTCTTCTCCCTCGAGCTGGCGCACACGACCGACGAGCATGCGGCAAGGCTCTACGAACACCCCGAGTCGGCGCGCTACAGCCACACGATCGAAGAAGCGCGCAAGTTCCGCCCGCATCAGCTGACCGAGTCCGAGGAGCGCGTGCTGACCGAGTACAGCCCGGTCGGCAACTCGGCCTGGACCAGGCTGTTCGAAGAGCTCTGCGCCGCCATCCGGGTCGACATGGACGGCCGCCCCCTGCAGCTCGAGCAGGCCCTGGTCCTCCTTCGCGAGCCGGACAGGGAGGTTCGTCGCAAGGCCAGCGCGGCGGTCACCACGGCCCTCGGCCACGACATCCGCACCCGTGCCTACATCTTCAACATCGTCCTCCAGGAGAAGGCCATCGACGACAGGATGCGTCGATTCCCGAGCTGGATCTCCTCGCGCAACCTGGCCAACGAGACTTCGGACGAGGCGGTGCAGGCGCTGGTCGACGCCGTGACCGGCCGTTACGACGTCTGCGCTCGCTACTACCGCGTCAAGAAGAAGCTGCTGAACGTGGGCGAGCTCCACGAGTGGGATCGCTACGCCCCGGTGAGCGACACCACGCGCGTTGTTTCGTGGGAGGATGCGAAGGAGCTGGTGCTCGGCTCCTACCGGCGATTCTCCAACCGCGCCGGCGACCTGGTGGAGGATTTTTTCAAGCACGGCTGGATCGACGCGCCTGTGGTGCCCGGCAAGTCCGGCGGCGCGTACTGCATGCCCGTGACGCCACGTCACCACCCGTACGTGATGCTCAACTTCACCGGCCGGCTGCGGGACGCGCTCGTCATGGCGCATGAGCTGGGCCACGGCCTGCACGACCGCCTGGCGGCCAAGCAGCACGTGTTCGACTTCCACCCGCCGCTCACGCTGGCCGAGACCGCGTCAGTTTTTGGCGAGGCGCTCACCTTCGATCGAATCATGTCCGAGGAAAAGGACCCCAAGATCCGGCTCGCGATGCTTTGCACGCAGGTCGAGGACTCTTTTTCGACAGTGTTCCGCCAGGTCGCGTTCAACCGCTACGAGGATGCCTGCCACGTCGCGCGCCGCACCGAAGGCGAGCTCGGGGTGGAGCAGCTTGGCGAGCTGTACCAGGCCAAGCTGCAGCCCATGTTCGGCGACGCTCTCACGCTCACAGACGAGCACAAGGTGTGGTGGAGCTATATCGAGCACTTCCTGCACACCCCGGGTTACGTGTACGCCTACGCCTTCGGGAACCTCCTGGCCCTCTCCGTCTACCACCGCTACCTGGAGGTCGGGCCCACCTTTGTCGACGATTACCTGGATTTTCTGGCCGCGGGCGGGTCGACCCGTCCCGACGAGCTCGTCAAACGGCTTGGGATGGACATCACAGACCCTGGTTTCTGGGACGCGGGCCTCACCATCCTGGACGGCATGGTCACCGAGGTCGAAAGGCTGGCGGCACTGCCCGGCTAGGCGCGGTCGATAAACTTAGGTCACATAACTAATTCCGCCTCCGCGGAGTAGGTTCGCCACTCGGCACGTGGCTGGGGAGTGACATGACGGTCACCGAGGCTGTTGCGACCGACCTGGATTTTGCCCGGCAGCTTGGCCAGCAGCTGCGCGTGGATTCGATCCGGTGCAGCACCGCGGCGGGCTCAGGCCACCCGACCTCTTCC
This sequence comes from Candidatus Dormiibacterota bacterium, assembly GCA_036491755.1. Classification (GTDB taxonomy): domain Bacteria; phylum Chloroflexota; class Dormibacteria; order Dormibacterales; family Dormibacteraceae; genus DASXBJ01. Next base: position 623 of record DASXBJ010000138.1, on the reverse strand, counting down.
ATGTCGGCCGCCGACCTGATCGCCGTGCTCATCTCGCGCCACCTGCAGTACGACTGGAACAGGCCGAAGGACCCGAACAACGACCATCTCATCTATTCGAAGGGCCACGCCTCGCCGCTGTGCTACGCCATGTTCAAGGCTGCGGGGGCGATCACCGACCAGGAGATGATGACCTTCCGCAAGTTTGGCTCCCGGTTGCAGGGCCATCCCACTCCCGCGATCCCGTGGGTGGATGTGGCCACCGGCTCGCTGGGCCAGGGCCTGCCCATCGGCGTCGGGGTGGCGCTGGCCGGCCAGAACCTGGACAAGCTGCCGTTCCACGTCTGGGTGCTCTGCGGCGACTCGGAGCTCGCCGAAGGATCGATCTGGGAGGCTCTCGACAAAGCCGGCCACTACCAGCTGGCCAACCTCACGGCCATCTGGGACATCAACCGCCTTGGCCAGCGCGGCGAGACGGAGTTCGGCTGGAACATGGACGCCTACCGCCGGCGCGTCGAATCGTTCGGCTGCTTTCCCGTGGTGATCGACGGCCACGACGTCACCGCGATCGACCGCGCTTTCGGGCAAGCCCTCTCGGCCACCGGCAAGCCCACCGTGATCATCGCCAAGACGATCAAGGGCAA
>DASXBJ010000137.1:0-2872 GCA_036491755.1 Candidatus Dormiibacterota bacterium | reverse complement strand
CGACTGGTGCCTCCCGCCCGCACGCCCACCGCAAGCGCCGGACCCTGATCTCGGCGCCCCTGCTGGCAAAGATCCTGACGATCGCTTCGCCCGCTCGCAGCCCACGATCGGGTTGGCGACATTCCGATGCCGCGACGTCTGTGGTTTCCCTGGGGCGACGCCCGGGATAGCGATCGTCTGGGTGAATCGCGGGCACGATTGCTTCGGCCGTCCGGGCGCCTAGGAGCGGCGCTGCTGGTTTGCCACGATCTGGATCGTGAGGGCCATCCCAGCCGCGCGATCGCGTTCGCCGCGATCCGAGCTTCGAAGTGCGCCGTGTCAGCCCGCAGACGCCGGCAGGCTGCATAGGCAGCACGCCTCATCCGGACACATCCTTGTGAGCCCCGCTATCGGCGACCGGCACGATTCTGCTGGCCCGGTGGGGAGCGGCCTGGCGTGACCGGGTTCGTCCGGGACCGGTCACACGCGATGCCGGTTTGGCCTCCCGAACACTGCCGCCGGCGTGAAAAGGGGGAAGCCAGCTGCCCAGACGCAGGTCGCCGGCCGGGGCGACTGACTCGATTGCTTGTCGGCTGACTGGTTGGGCTGGGCTGCGCCGCCGTGTAACCGGCTGGAGTTCGTCTGCCGCTCGCTCGCGACCGTAAGATGGGCGGGTGACCGGCGCCGCCGCCCGAATCCTGCGCCGCCCGGGGACCTGGCGCGACGGTTTGCGAGTGGGCTCACTGCTGAGGCGGCGGGACACCGTGGCTGTCGTGTTCTTGACCGTGCTCGGTGCGAGTCTGCGGTTTGGCGCAATTGGGCGCCAGGGATTTTGGATCGACGAGGCGTACACGGCGCAGCTGGTCCACCTCCCGCTCGGCAAGATGCTCGGGCTGATCCCGCAGACGGAGTCAACGCCGCCGCTGTACTACTCGATTGCCTGGGTTTGGACCCGTCTATTCGGCGATACCGAGGCAGGCCTGCGGTCACTGTCGGCACTCGTCGGCGTTGCGACCGTGCCCGTTGCCTACGCGGCGGGGCGACAACTGATCACTCCTCGAGCCGGCGTGATTGCGGCAGCGCTAACCGCCTGCAGTCCGTTTCTGATCTGGTACTCCCAGGAGGCTCGCTCATACGAGCTGCTAGTCCTACTGACCTCAATTTCACTCTTGGCGTTCGCTCGCGCACGAGTAGCCCCAGCGCGAAAGACGCTCAGCGTGTGGGCGATCGTGTCAGCACTCGCGCTCACAACTCACTACTACGCACTGCTCGCTGTCGTCCCACAGGCCGTTTGGCTCCTTGCTTTGTACTCTCGGCAGCGCCGCGTACAGGTCGCCGCCGCGACGATCGGGCTCTGCGGACTCGCGCTTCTGCCGCTTGCGATCAGCCAGGCGGAGACCACAAACGCGGCATGGATCGGCCAGCTTCCGCTGGGGCTGCGGCTCGGGCAGCTCATCCAGTTCCTAGTCAGCTTTCAGGCGCCGGTTCACATACTCATCAAATGGATCGCGGTGGCGACGGTGATCGTCGGATTGCTGTTGCTGACGCTTAGGTCGGATTTCGGTGAGCGTCGCGGCGCATTAGTGGCCGGCGGCCTCGCGCTTGGAGGATTTCTGCTGAGCATGCTGATGGTCACGGTTGGCATCGACAATCTGATCAGCCGCAACCTTCTCGCGCTGTGGGTCCCGGCGGCGTTGGTGCTCGCCGCCGGGCTGGGAGCGCGTCGCGCTGGCCTGGTTGGACCTGTCGCCGCTGCGTTGCTTTGCGCGGCCGGGATTGCCGTGACGCTCGGCGTAGTGGCTGATCGAAAGCTCGAACGCCCGGATTGGCGCGCCGTGGCACACCTCATCGGCGCAACACCGGCGCCTAATGTTCGGGTGCGCGCAATTGTTATTGAGCGCTGGGGCGAGCGGTTGCCGCTCTCTCTCTATCTACCGGGTCTGCGCTTCTGGCCGCACAACCGCGCGACTGGTATCACCGAGGTCGACACCGTCTCGTTCGCCGCGCCCTGGGTTCCGGCGTGCTGGTGGGGAGCCTCCTGCTATCTCCTCGGTCGAGGCAGTCTACATGCTCCGCTCCAACACCAGAGCCTTACCACACCCCCAGGATTTCACCAAGTCTGGCGGCGCCGCGCGTTCGAGTTCACCATCACTCGACTCGTCTCAGCTGCCCCAATCACGCTAACACCCCGGATGCTCCTGCCGACGCTTGCGCCTAAGGCATTGCACGGCGACGCTCTGTTGATCCAATACCGAGCCGGATGAGAAATACGACCGGAAACCCTCCGCGAACGCAAATACACATGCCCAGCAACGCGACCTGGCAGGGCGCTCTGCGGCCGCGGCACGACGCGGTCGAGAATTCCATCGCCACCTGATCGTCGCTGCGGCTATCCGACGGAGCTCCGGACCGCCGGCGCTGCTGCGTCTGAGCAAGAGGGGACACGCCATCGGCGTGGCTCCTCCAGGCGTGAAGCGAGAGCCCGCGCGACGTAACAGGTCTTCCCTCTCTTGCCTTGGCGCACCGAGGCCACGCAGGACGAGGTTGCCTATGCAAAACGCGAGTCCTGACCCCGTCCCGCCCAGCCCTGCAGTCCGCGACGAGCGGAACTGAGACAGCAGCGCGGCGGAAGTCCTCCCCCTCGCGACAGGCCCTCCGACCGCTAGCCGCGATCTCGGTCGGCGGCAAGCACGAGACGGAAAGCGGTCACCTCGGCTCGGCCGTCGACACTCCTGCAATGCCACGTCAGGGCCAGTGGCAGCTGGCTGCTGCTTACGCGCGGAGGGATCGTCTTACGCCACGAGCGGGTGGGAGCCCATCCACCAATCCGCGATCCCACCTCGAGCACGATCGCCGGGACCGCGATCCCGATCATGCACGACCGCATCCCCAC
>DASXBJ010000136.1:0-8521 GCA_036491755.1 Candidatus Dormiibacterota bacterium | reverse complement strand
ACGTCCGGATGCGGGCGGATGACGTCCGCGACATCCAGGAGCGCCAGGCCCATCTCCGACGTGACGTTGTGCGGCACGGACTGGGTGAGGGTGTCGGCCGCGTTCTTCTCGCCCAGCCAGGTCTGCAGGTGCTCGTTCAGCCACCATGTGGCCTCCATCGCCGACATCCACACGCGATTGCTTTGCGGATCGAACAGGATCCGCCTCAGCTCCTGGATGTCCTCCAAGACGAAGTCGAACAGCGCTGGTCCCGATTTGGTTTGGATCTCGCGGCGCAACGCCACGATGGAATCCTGGTTGCGCCCGATCAGCTCGGTGACGATGGCCGGATCGGTCTCCGTCGGGGCAGGCGCTCCTCCACGGGCCGGGGGGCTGGGACCCTCGTCCGGGACCGACCCGATGAAGTCGCCGCGTTCGAGGATGGTCTGCAGCGCGTCCCTGGTCAGCGGATCGGACTTCCCCGCCATATCCAGGAGGCCTGCGCGGCTCGCCGGCGAGGCCAGGGCCTGGGTGACATCGACGAACAGCCTCCCGCCGGCCTCGTGCATCGGCCGGCCGGCCGTCAGCTGCCACATGGATATCCCCAGGGGCTTCATGGGGTCGGTCATCATCTGCTGATGGCCGACAGAGAGGTAGACGTGGTTCTGCCGGTCGCCGGCCAAGGGGATGGGGTAGAGAGTGGTGATCGGGCGGCTCTGGACGATCTGGAAGCCGTGATCGACCAGGCACCATTCGATGTCCTGGGGCCGGCCGAAGTGCGCTTCGATCCGCCGGCCCAGCTGCGTGAGCTGCACGACCTGTGCGTCGGTCAGCGCCGGCTGCTCCTGTCTCGCCGGCTCGATCAGCTGTTCCTGTGTCCCGCCTTCGGGCGAGGCGAAGATGCCGCGCCGCTTGCTGGCAACCGCCTTGGCGACGATCTCGCCATCCCTCACCCTGTAGACGTCAGGGTTCACAAGGCCTGAGACCAGGGCTTCGCCGAGGCCGAAGCAGGCCTCCACGGCGGAGATCTTGCGGTTGGACGTGACGGGGTCGGCCGTGAACAGGATGCCGGCCGCATTCGGGAAGACCATCTGCTGCACGACCACGGCCATGTGGACCTTGCGATGGTCGAAGCCGTTGCGCAGGCGATAGGTCACGGCACGCTCGGTGAAAAGCGAAGCCCAGCAGCGGCTGATGTGCTGGAGGATCGCCGCCGGCCCCACGATGTTCAGGTAGGTGTCCTGCTGGCCTGCGAAGGATGCCGCCGGCAGGTCCTCTGCCGTCGCGCTCGATCGGACGGCGTAGGCGGCCTGCTCGCCCACCCGGGCGAGGGCGCGGGTGATCGCCGCCGCCAGATCGTCGGGCATGGCGATCCCTTCGATGGTCCCTCGGATCTCGACGCTGATGGCGCGGATCGACTCCCGGTCATCCGGGTTCAGGCGCGACAGCCGGTCGAGCCGATCGTGGATCAACGGCGCTTCCGCCATGATCCGCCGGAAGGCGTCCGCCGTCACACAAAAGCCGGCCGGCACGCGGACGGCTTCTATCCGCGAAAGCTCCCCCAGCTGGGCGCCCTTGCCGCCAACGACCGCGACCTGCGTCCGGTCGATCTCCTGGAAACCCAAAACGTAGCGTCCGATCTCGCTCACCCCCATGGCAGCCCACTTTCCGCACGTTCAGGCTTCGCCTGGCCATTCTGCGGCACGACCCGGGCCTTGCCGCAAGCCCCCAGGTGTGCTGTAAATTGAGAACGGAGGGACGGGTCTTCTAGGATTCGCCCCGCATTCTGAGCGCTGCTTCGATCTCGTCCAGGTGCTCGCCGCGGTGGCTCGCGCGCAGCGGGTTGAGCGGGTTGGTCGGGTCGTTGGGCCAAAGCCGGGCAGGGTCGAGCGATGCGACACGGCGGTCGGTCTCCTCGGCCAGCCGCACTGCCAGCTCGGCCGCTTGTCGCGGCGGGATCGCATGGATCAGCGGGCGGGTGGCGTCGTTGATCCAGTCGACGTCTTCCGGCTCGGCATCGGCCGGTGAGAACGGCACACCGCGTTCCAGCTTGCCGGCCAGGACCAGGGCGCGTGCATCCCAGAAGGCGATGTGGCCCATCACGCCGGCGACGGTCCAATGTTCGTTCACTGGACTGCTCAGCTCGTCGTCGCTCAGCCGCGACACGAGGTCGTGCAATCGCTCGCGCTCCCGCGTGTTCTGCTCGATGTACGAACGATCTGTCGACATCCTCGCCTCCTATTTAAAGTCTGCCGACCGCCCAACTCATGGTCACGGGACCTCGGACCTTACCTGACCACTCGGAACCATAGGTGGGTGACGCCAGGAGCTTCGACCACGCGCACCTGCTCTAGCGTGACGCTGGACAGCGCAGCGTCATCGAAGACTCGAAGCCCCTCGCCCAGGAACACGGGGACCAGGTGAATGTTGATCTCGTCAAGCAGGCCGGCGGCCAGATACTGCCTCGCCGCGCTCGCACTGCCGCCCACAAGCACATCCTTGCCCGCCGCGGCTTTCCGGGCCATCTCAAGCGCTGCCCTGATGCCCTCGGTCACGAACGTGAATGGCGGATCGCCATGAGGCACGAGGGGCTGTCGTGGGTGATGGGTGAGAACGAAGACCGGCACCTGGAAGGGGTTGCCTCCCCACGGGCCGTCCCATGGTGGGTCGCCCCATGGACCAGGTGGGGCGCCGAACATGTTCCGACCGATGATCATCGCGCCCGAATCGTCTTCTTCGAAGACGGCCGTGCTGGCGTTGGTAACTCCCCCCTCGAGACCGGCGAAAGGAAACGTCTGGCGGAAAACCGCAAGCTCCTGCTTCCATTCGCCCAGTCGCTCTCCCCCCGCGCCGAGGGGATTCTGCCGACTGCGATTGATCCCAGCGCTGAAGCCATCGAGGGACATCGAGACGTCATAGAGCAGTCGGGTCATCGCAGGCCTACTGAATCCCGAGTTGCAGCTGAGTGGCAGGACGCCCCGAAGAGCCCGCTCCATGACGACATTGCCACGAGGAGCTCGGGCCGCGGGTGGCTCTCAGGCGCCACGACGACGAGCCCCGCGGGGAGGGCCGCCCTCGGCGAGCTTGGGAGAAGCGCATGAGTACCAGGCCTCGACGATGGCCGCCTTCAGGGTTTGACGATTGACGAGCGGGAGCTTGATCAGAACGGCTGGGTAGCCGCCGAAGTGCTCGATGTCGAAGAATCCATTCGGCGGATCCATCATGAGGATCTCCTTCTCGTGCATGTCCGCTAGGCGTACTGCGAGCAACGGTCCCTGGGGAGCGGGTTGACCGCCAAGCCGCTTCAGATCCGCTTTGCTGAGAGGTCGTTCCCAGGCAAAACCCTTGCCGTCGACGAGCCATGTGCGATTCCCGAATCGCACCCCTTCGGTGACATTGGGCAAAGCGAGGGCGATCGTGGCGGCGTCTTCAACGGTCATTCCAGACATTCGGATCAGCGAATTAGTGTCGAAGATTGCTGACTCCGGCGAATCTCACACGAGATCGCGTTGTTGGGCGCCACCCGACTCGAACCAGTGATCCTTCTGTCCTCGACCAGCTCCTCCATGGGCGGGAAGTCTAGGTCCACCGGGCCACGCGTCAGCTGTCGAACACCGACCAGCAGATGTCGTTTCGCAATCGCTGGTCATCCAACACCAGCTCGCGAATCGCCTCTGGAAGCTGTTCGCGCTGCCACTGGCATTCCAGCCTGCCGGCGCTCTCGCCCCCGCGCTCGTGCGCAGCCGCCCGCACTGCCTTGATCGCGTAGGCAGCGGCGCCGAGCTCGTGGGCGGCGACATGCGGGACGACCGCCGCCTGAGCGGCGGCGTACGCGGCATGCCGAGCGGCTCCGCTCAAGTCTCTGGCGGCAGCGTTGGCCATGCCGGCCGCGGTGCGCGCCTGCGACATCTTGGTCTCGCCCGCCACCCATGCCCGAGCCTGCTCGATCGCCTGGCGCGGCCTCGCATCGGCAGGCCTCGTCGACTCGAAGAGGTGCAGCACGTGCTCGGCGCACGCTGCCGCCCACAGGGCGAGCAGACGATGATCCGAGTCCATGAGCGTACCCCCGCGACGGATGGTGATGAGTCTCGGATCGCGATCTTTGGGCAGAATCACGACCTCACCCAGTCTCGCAGTTGGGCTCGCCCCGGACGCAACAGGCGGTCCGCCGAGGTTGGGCATAGAATCGTCGCCATCCGTTCGCTTCGCAAGCAGCAAGAGGATCGCCGTGGGAACTGACATGCCGGCGGCGCATGTCGCACTGCTGGTCAGGGACCTGCAGGTCAGCTACGGCGCCACGCGGGCGGTGCAAGGTGTGTCTCTCCAAATCAGTGATGGCGAGATATTTGGGCTCCTGGGGCCTAACGGCGCGGGCAAGACGAGCACTTTGAGTGCGATCGAGGGGCTCGTGAGGCCGGATTCGGGCACGATTCTCATCGGAGGCATCGACGCTCGGGCCAATCCGACTTCAGCCAAAGCCCGAATCGGGGTTCAGCTTCAATCCACCAGCTTCCATGCATCGCTGAACATTGGCGAGATCATCTGGCTGTACGGGGGACTGTATGGGTTGTCCCTTACGAAGGCCAAAGTCCTCGACCTCCTGCGGGACATGCGTCTGGACCAGGAGGCTTCGAAGCGCTTCAGCCAGCTCTCAGGCGGCCAGCAGAAGCGGTTGTCACTCCTGATCGCGACTGTCCACGAGCCAGAGCTGGTCTTGCTCGACGAACCGACCGCCGGTCTCGACCCTCAAGCGCGGCGTCAGCTCTGGGATCGCATCGATGCCATCCGCAAGACGGGCCGAAGCATTCTTTTGACGACCCACTCCATGGAAGAGGCGCAGTCGGTATGTGACCGGGTCGCGATCATGGACCACGGACGGATCCTCACCGAGGACACGCCTGCCGGTCTGATCGAAAAGCACAAGGACGACTCGAGCGTCCGGGCCGTGGCGAGAGGCCAGGTGACCCTGGACGACGTGTTCATCGGATTGACCGGGAGTGACGTGCGTGAGTGAGGCCATGGATCGCCTTCCACGCGTGGCAGCGCCATCGCTGCAGGGAACGCTCAAAGCTCTCCTGAGAGCCGACTTCACGGTTCAGCTGCGAAACGTCCGCGCCCTGATTCTGAACTTCGTGATGCCGGTCGTTCTCCTCTTCGGCCTGTTTTACAACAAACGTGCCAGCCAGCTGGGCACCGTTGATTTCAGAGTTGCGGTGGTCCTGATGACCGGCATGCTGACGCTGTCCATCCTCATCTACTCGATCACCATTGCCAGGGATCGCGAGCGAGGGGTCTTTCAACGCCTCCGCGCCACCCCCGCCCCCAGCTGGACGATCATGGTCAGCCGGCTCGCGGTTCAGCAGGTCGCGATACTGGTCCTGGCGGTGGTGGTTTTGCTCGCCGCCCGCGTCCTGGAAAACATCACCCTGAGCCCCGAGGCTTACGCCCTGACCTTCGTCGTCGTGCTTCTCAGCTCAGCGACGTTTCTGGGCATCGGACAAGCGTTGGTGGGACTCGTCAAGTCGGCGGACACGGTCAATGCGGTGGCGCCGTTGACCTATCTGCCCGTGCTTGCATTGGGACTGTTTGGTCATGTCACGACATTTGGAGATACGTTCGAGACCATCGCACGCTGGTCGCCCGGGGGAGCGGTGGCCTCGCTGCTGTCGGGCGCGCTGCAGCCGAGCTCCTGGACGTCCGACACCTGGTGGTCTCTCGGTGCCAGCATCGCCTACGCGGTCGTCTTTGCGGTGATCGGCATCAGGTGGTTCAAGTGGAGCACGACCTGAGCGTTCCACGCGCTGCCACGATGGCTCGCTCCCTGTGTCCGCGTGGGCCGGAGTCAGGCGCCGACGTATGCCGCGAGGTGCTTGCCGGTCAGCGTGGATCGGGCGGCGACGAGGTCGGCGGGTGTGCCCTCGAAAACGATCCGGCCTCCGTCATGGCCGGCGCCGGGGCCGAGATCGATGATCCAGTCGGCGTGGGCCATGACCGCCTGATGGTGCTCAATGACGATGACCGACTTCCCGGAGTCGACCAGCCGGTCGAGCAGGCCGAGAAGATGCTCGACGTCCGCGAGGTGGAGCCCAGTGGTCGGTTCGTCGAGCACGTAGACGGCGCCGCCCGCGGCCATGTGGGTGGCCAGCTTGAGCCGCTGCCGCTCGCCCCCGGACAGCGTGGTGAGCGGCTGGCCGAGGCTGAGGTAGCCTAGCCCGACGCCGGCGAGCCGCTCGAGGATGGCGTGCGCCGCCGGGGTGCGCGCCTTGCCGGTGCCAAAGAACTCCGCGGCCTCGGTCACGGACATCGCGAGCACCTCGCTGATGTCCTTGCCGCCGAGCTTGTGCTTCAGCACCGATGCCTCGAACCGCTTCCCACCGCACTCGTCGCAGGTGGTGGCGACGCCGGCCATCATCGCCAGGTCCACGTAGATCACGCCGGCGCCGTTGCAGTTGGGGCAGGCGCCGTCGGAGTTGGCGCTGAACAGCGCCGCCTTCACGCCGTTGGCCTTGGCGAACGCATCGCGGATCGAGTCGAGCAGGCCTGTGTAGGTCGCCGGGTTGCTGCGTCGCGAGCCGCGGATCGCGCCCTGGTCGATCGACACCACGCCGGCGGCGGCGGGGATCGATCCCAGCACCAGCGAGCTCTTGCCGGAGCCGGCCACTCCGGTGACGACGACCAGCACCCCGAGTGGGATGTCGACGTCGACGTCGCGCAGGTTGTGCGCCGTGGCGCCGCGGATCTCCAGCTTGCCGCTGGGCTTCCGCAACGTTCGTTTCATGGCGGCCCGGTCCTCGAGGTGGCGGCCGGTCAGGGTGCCGCTGGCCCGCAGCCCCTCGACGGTACCCTCGAAGCACACGGTGCCGCCCGCCGCGCCGGCGCCGGGCCCGAGGTCGATGACGTGATCGGCGATCGCGATCGTCTCCGGCTCGTGCTCCACGACGAGCACGGTGTTGCCCTTGTCCCGCAGCCGCAGCAGCAGGTCGTTCATCTTCTGAACGTCATGGGGGTGCAGGCCGATGGAGGGCTCGTCGAAGACGTAGGTGACGTCGGTGAGCGACGAGCCGAGGTGGCCGACCATCTTGACCCGCTGGGCCTCGCCGCCCGACAGCGAGCCGGACGCCCTGTCGAGCGAGAGGTAGCCCAGCCCGATCTCCACGAATGAGTCGAGCGTCTGCTGGAGTGTCGTCAGCAGGGGCGCCACCGATGGCTCCTTCACGCCACGGATCCATTCCGCGAGGTCGCTGATCTGCATCGCGCACGCATCCCCGACGTTGATGCCCTTGATCCGGGATGACCGTGCCGCCTCGGCGAGCCGGGTCCCGCCACAGTCGGGGCAGGCGGCGAACGTGGCCGCCCGGTCCACGAACGTGCGGATATGCGGCTGCAGCGCCTCTCGGTCTTTCGTGAACATCGACTTCTGAAGCTTCGGGATCAGCCCTTCGTAGGTGAGGTTGACCCCTTTGACCTTCACCTTGGTCGGTTCCTTGTGCAGGAAGTCCTGCATCTCCTTCTTGGTGTATTTGCGGATCGGCTTGTTCGGGTCGAGGAAGCCCGACTCGATGAAGACCCCTGTGGTCCACCAGCTGTCCACCTTGTAGCCGGGGATGGTGATCGCGCCCTCGGCAAGCGATTTGGAATCGTCGAACAGCTGGGTGAGGTCGATGTCGGAGACCATGCCCAGGCCTTCGCAGCGCGGACACATGCCGCCGGTGAGGGTGAAGCTCTGGCTCACGGTCTTGCCCGCACCGCGCTCGACCGTGGCCGAACCGCTCCCTCGGACCGACGGGACGTTGAAGGAGTAGGCATTGGCCGAGCCGGCGTGCGGCTTGCCGAGCCGGCTGAAGAGGATGCGCAGCAGGGCGTTGGCGTCGGTGGCGGTGCCCACGGTGGAGCGGGCGTTGGCGCCCATCCGCTCCTGGTCCACGATGATCGCCGTGGTCAGCCCCTCCAGCAGGTCCACCTCCGGCCTTGCCAGCGTCGGCATGAAGCCCTGCACGAAGGCGCTGTAGGTCTCGTTGATCAGCCGCTGCGACTCCGCCGCGATCGTGTCGAACACCAGCGAGCTCTTGCCCGAGCCGGAGACTCCCGTGAAGACCGTCAGGCGGCGCTTCGGGATCTCGACGCTGATGTCCTTGAGGTTGTTCTCGCGCGCGCCATGCACGCGGATCAGATCGCTGCTGTCGGCGACATGCGGCGCGCGCGACTGCATAGGCTTGCGGACGGTGGTCATCGCGTGGGTGCCGAGCTAGCTTTTAGCGGCGGCCACGCGTGGCTGGTTGATCCTCAGCATGTTGCCTGATGGGTCGCGAAAGGCGCAGTCGCGCACGCCGTAAAACTGATCCATGGGCTCCTGGAGGACCTCGCCGCCCGCCGCCCGGATCCTCTCGAAGGTGGCATCGCAGTCGTCGGTCGTGAAGATGACGCCTCGCAACATTCCCTTGGCCAGCAGCTCGGTCATGGTTCTCCTGTCGTCGGGTGAGGCGTCCGGGCAGGCCGCCGGCGGCTCGAGCACGATGTTCACGTCGGGCTGCGACGGTGGGCC
>DASXBJ010000135.1:0-21129 GCA_036491755.1 Candidatus Dormiibacterota bacterium | reverse complement strand
CGACGGCTACAAGAACCGCGAGCGCCAGCCTCACTCTCTAGCTAACGACAGTATGGATTCAGAGTTACTCAGGTTGCGCTCAAGCCACATAACACCCAACGTTTCGAGTGGCTTCCCACTCTTGATTCACAGCGCTCAAGGCCAATTACCGCAGAGGTAGGTGGTTCGAGTCCACCGCGGCCCACCAACTGCGCCTGATCGCCGAGTGTGAGCTCACGGGGCATTGGACCCATTGGCATACCCCGCTTAGCTCCCAGACGAGGGTATCGTCCGCCCAGAAAGATCACGAAGGTGTAGCCGGCCTCGCGCGGCAGGCGCGCGACAAGGCAAGGCTCGCCGGCGTCAAGCTCGTCCCGCGCCGCCTGCGAGGCTGAAGAGAGGCGCGGCGGTTCAGCCGCCTGGCGGGGTTCCGGGGTTGACCACGAACAGGATGAACTCGGTGAACACGTCTCCGTCCACCTGAAGCCCAAAGCACCCAGGGGCGTCGGTGCTGAGCAATCCGTCCCATTCTCTCCAGGAAGAAGTCGGGGCCACCGCGCCCAGATACAAGCCGCCTTCCGTCGTGTGGACTGCGGAAACCACCGTCACCCGGGGTTCCTGCTTGATCACATCTGACGAGGGAAGATCCGCGAGAGTGACCGTCGATTTCCCGTCGCCCCCCAACTGAAAGGCCCGCACCAGCAAGGGTCCGGAATACCGGGAGTCCACCACGAGGACGGCCACCTGCCCGCCGGAGTACCAGCTGTCCTGGCCCGACAGGTAGGCGGGCCCGACCCCCGCTCCGTAGTTCGGCACCCGCGAGCCCAGATCAGCCATCGAGGAAGCCGTACAGGTCGCACATGGAGCCGTAGTGGCACATCCCGGCGGCGCTGAACCTGGCGGCTGGGACGAATTGGGGGCCACGTTGGGCGGCCGCATCGGCCTCTGCTGCAGTCCAGTCATCGCATCGACCCCGGTAGGCAGCGGTGAGGCGGTTTCAGTCGGGAAGGACTGCGTATGAACCGGCAGGACCGCGCCGGGCTGGCCAACCACTTCTCCGCAACCAGCCACGCCGGCGATGAGGCTGACCAGAGCCACTAGTTGCGTCAGGCCGCGGGCCGCAGACATCGCTCGCAGATACAACGGTTGCGGGCTCGGTCGAGTTACTCCCTGTGATTGTGAGCGGCTGCCGCGAGGTGATCGAGCCCACTGAAGAGCGCTTTGCGGTGTGAGGGGGATAGCTTCGTCAGCGCGGCTCCGAGGCGATCCAGGTCAAGGATGGAGTCGGATCGCAGTCGTGCGACGCCCAGGTCCGTCAGCACGATCGCGAGCCTTCGTTCGTCATTTGGGTCGCGGCGCCGCGTCAGGAAACCACGCCGCTCGAGGCTCTTCACCTGTTCGGATGCCGAGCTCTTCGGGATGCCGAGGTGCCGGGCGACCTCGCCAAGCGGGATGCCGCCATCTGCGGGAACGTGGTGGAGGAGTTGCCTCTCGTGCTGCGAAAGATCCTCGGTGCCGGCCTTGAAGAACGACCGCCACACGCGTCCGTACAATTCATCGAACTGTTCGGCCTTAGAATAGTTCGGCATGCCGTACTATTCTATCAATGTGCGGTGGGTTTGGTGGAAGGAGTCAAGGCATGATCGAGATTTCGAGGGAGCGAAGCATCAGGGCCGCAGCTGGAAAGATCTGGGGCGTCGTGTCGGACGTTCGCCGTCTGCCGGAGTGGTACAGCCGGGCGGGAAAGGCGGAGCTACTTGAGGGCGACGGGCTTGGTCGGAGGCAACGCATCACCAGTCAATGGCACGGGCAGGAGTCAGAGATAGATCAGGTCGTCACGGCCTTTGAACCGGAACGCCGACTCGAATGCCGTCATGAGGCCGAACGTTTGGACGGCCGGCCGGCCCCCCGATTCGCAGCTGAAACGGCGGTCACGATCGAGCTGGACTCAGGCGGCCCGGACAGCACGCGCGTCGTGCTGACCTCGAGACAGACGCCGGCTGACCCTGACAAGGCTGCCGCGATGCGGGGCAACTCCGACTACCTGGGCCAGATGTTCGAAGCGTCTCTCGAGAGACTGGACGAGCTCGTCATGGCCGAATGACCTCACGTCGCAGCGAGGTCTTGGGACCTGCCCGCCGACGCTGATCGGCTCCGCGCCAACCTCAATCGGGTTCGCGTGACGGAAGCTTCGGCCCACCACACAACTAATGCGCCTTACTGCGACCTGGCGCTATCTCGAGAACCTTGGCCACGACATCCGAAAGAGGAATGCTGGTATCGATCTCAGCCGTGGCAGCCTCTCGCAGCAGCGGCTCGATCGACATCTTGTATCGGAGCACCTCGGCAATCTCTGCGGGTCGCGATCCGTACGGATTGTTGGTGCGGCTCGCCAGGCGTTGGAGGGTTATCGTCTCTGGCGCGCTCAGCAGGATGATGTGATCGAAGCGGTCGTAGAACTTGCCCTGGTTTGAGACACATGCGCTCACGAAGAGGACGTCGGCATCCTCTTCGTCGAGCAGGATTCGAATCTCATTCTCGCGCCAGACCCATTCGTCTCCGTCAGCACGCTCCCATTTGGGATTCCAATCGGTGTCGATCGCTTTAAGGCCACGAGCGACCAGCGCTTCGATGACTGTTGATTTGCCGGTGCCCGACATGCCCGTGATGAGGACCCGCCGCACGGCTGGATCATAGGATCGCGTCGGTCAGCCCATCGTCGCGCAACTAGACTGACATCCCCAAAGTGTTCACAGGCGCCAAGTACGCGCGCAGCGGCGACGTCAACATCGCCTATCAGGTCGTCGGCGACGGCCCGATCGACCTGATTCTCGTGCTGGGGTGGGTATCCCACCTCGCGTACGTGTGGGAGCTGCCCGCCATGGCAGCCTTCCTCCATCGCCTCTCCTCGTTCTCGCGCCTGATCCTCTTCGACAAGCGAGGCTGCGGCATGTCGGATCGCGTGCAGCCTCTGCCCACCCTGGAACAGCGGATGGACGACGTGCGGGCGGTGCTCGATGCGGTCGGATCGACGCGGGCCGCCGTGATGGGCATCTCCGAAGGAGGCGTGATGTCCGCGCTGTTCGCGGCCACCTATCCGGAGCGCACGGCCGGGCTGATCATCGACGGCAGCTATCCGTCAGCGCTGAAGCGAGCCGAGTATCCGTGGGGCAGCACTGAAGAGGACATGCAACGATCGATCGACCGAGTGCCAGACGTGTGGGGGAAGGTGATCAACATGGAGCGGTACGCGGCGAGCCAGGTCGACAACCCCGAGGTCGCCCGATGGTGGGCCACCTTCACTCAGATGAGCGCCAGCCCAGGCGATGCACGGGACCTGCTGAGCATGAACATGCACATCGACATCGGCCACATCCTGCCGACGATCCGCGTGCCCACGCTCATCGTCCACGCCAAAGGTGATGTGATCGCCCCGATCGAGGCCGGCCGCTATTTCGCAGAGCACATCCCCGGCGCGCAGCTTCTTGAGCTTGATTCCGACGACCACTGGCCCTACTTCGGCGACGCGGACCGCGTCGTCGGCGAGGTGCAAGAGTTCCTGACCGGTGTGCGCACCGTCCCGACCCCGCAGACGATGCTAGCGACTGTTCTCTGTACGAAGGTGACTCAGGCCGGCGCTCATTCGATCTGGCTTGGCGACAAGCGTTGGAACGAGCTCGTCGACCGTCACCACAAGGTGGTGCGCAAGGAGCTCGTCCGATACTCGGGGCGCGAGATCGCGGCGGATGAGGACGGCGTGACAGCCGTCTTTGACGGCACCGCCCGAGCGGTGCGCTGCGCGCTTGACGTGCGCGATCAGCTGCTCGAGCTCGGACTTCGCATCCGAGCCGGCGTCCATGCCGGCGAATGCGAGCTCGAGGGCGGCCGGCCGCGCGGTGTCGCGCTCCAGGTTGCGTCGAGTGTGATGGGCGCGGCCCAGCCCGGCGAAGTGCTGGTCTCTGGCACGGTGAAGGACCTGGTCGTCGGTTCCGGCCTCGAGTTCACCGACCGCGGCATCCGCGAGTTCGGCGATGTACCCGGCTCCTGGTCCATCTTTGCGGCAGGCCCGGCGCCACGTGTGCACTCCATCCAGGCTGGGCGCCCCCCTGCTCAGAGCGGCCTCAGCAAACGCGAGCGCGAGGTGGCTCAGCTCCTTGCCGGCGGCCTGAGCAATCGTGAGATCGCGGGACGCCTGTTCCTGTCCGAGCGCACCGTCGACAACCACGTCCAGCACATCCTGGACAAGCTTGGCTTCAACTCGCGCGTCCAGGTGGCGACCTGGCTCGCGAAAAATGAGCACCGAGCGTGAGCACCGGCTGAGCCTTCTCACGGATGTCGGGCCGGGCGGGCGCGCCTAGCTTGAGACCTCGACGGCGACCCACCCGGGTTGCCACCGGCTCAAGGAGGTTCAGATGGCACGTTTCATGGTCGAGCGTTCTTTTCCAGACGGTCTCGAGATCCCCATGACCGAAGAGGGGGCACAGGCATGTATGTCGGTCGTCGGCACCAACTCCGAACTCGGAGTCACGTGGGTGCACTCGTACGTCACCGAGGATCACAAGAAGACGTTCTGCATCTATGACGCACCGAGCCCGGAGGCCATTCGGAAAGCGGCCAAGCTCAACCAGCTGCCCGCCGACAAGATCACCCCGGTCCGGGTCCTCGACCCGTACTTCTACCAGTAAAGGGGGGAAATTAAAGCAAAGCTTCCGATCGCATCATCGAGCGCAGGGGCACGAGCCGCGAACGCCGCGGTTGAGCCCCTGCCCGAAGCCCCGGATAGCGTGATCGGCCTGCAGCAGCAGGCGCAAATCCGCGGTGATAGCATGCGAAGAATGCTGGGCAGGGCGGCATTTTCCTCGGCGGCTGCTGCGCTGATGCTGGTGGTCGCTCACATCGGTGTGGCCGCCGGCTTTGGTCCTTATACGAGCGGAACCGGCGGTTACG
This sequence comes from Candidatus Dormiibacterota bacterium, assembly GCA_036491755.1. Classification (GTDB taxonomy): domain Bacteria; phylum Chloroflexota; class Dormibacteria; order Dormibacterales; family Dormibacteraceae; genus DASXBJ01. The sequence goes on along the minus strand of DASXBJ010000135.1, from coordinate 16,203 downwards.
ACTATTCGTATCCGCAGTGCGGGATCGCCGCCCCGAAAGCGAGTTTCGCGCTTGTCGGCGTCAATGCCGGGTATCCCTTCACCTACTACAACACCTGCCTTGGCACCGAATATGGGGCCGCCGCGAAGACCGGCAATGCCTCGGTCTACATGAACACCGGTTATGACCCGACCTACACGGCCGTCGATGGACGCCACTCCACCCAGGCGTGCGTGGATTCATCCGCCACCGTGGCGGGAACGTCATCGCAGAAGGCCGCCTGGGCGGTCGGATGCAGCGAGGCCTCGCGAGACATCGCGTATGCGTCGAGCCAAGGCGCTGCATCGCCGAGGATGTGGTGGCTGGACGTCGAAGTTGCTAACAGCTGGTCGACGACCGACCTGAGCCTCAATCGCTACACCGTGCAGGGAATAGTCGCCACCCTGAGGTCGAATACGACGACTCCAATCGGAATCTACTCCACCGCCTCCCAGTGGAGCTCGATAACCGGAGGTTATCAACCCGCCGTGGATGCGAACTGGGTTGCGACGGGCGCCAGCACCCAGAGGCGGGCCTCCCGTTACTGCTCGTCAGCCGGCTTCACGGGAGCGCCGGTCTGGCTGGTTCAATACGTCTCGACCTACGACCACGATTACGCCTGCTAGGCGGGCTTAGAGCCAGCTCGGCCTCGGCTCCAGGGGTGTGGGGCGACTAGCGGCCCATCGCGCCGGTGATCAGCTCGTCGGTCATCGGGCTTCCGCTGCGTGGATCTGCGATTCGGGCAAGCAGTTCGATCAGGACCTTCGCCTCGTCGGGTGCGAGCCCTTGCAGCGCCTCGGCCTCCGCAATTTCGATGACTTTTTGAGCACGCGCGAACAGGGCACGACCTTTGGGCGTGGTGTGGAGGCCATACTCGCGGCGGTCCTCAGGATTCCGCCGGCGCTGGATGTGGCCGGACAGCTCCAGCGTGTCGATCACGTCGACCATGGTCGCCGGGTCCATTCGGATTCGCTGACTCAAGCGCTGCTGGGACACCGGCCCATCGCTCATCAGCGTGGCCAGCGCCGCATAGCCCTTCATCGTCAGGCCCACGCCGGCCAGCGCCCGGTCCGCCTTCTCCCTGGCTATCAGGTGGGCCCGCGCCAGCAAGAAGCCGACTCGTGCTCCCAGAGCTTCTGGATAGCCGCCGTTCGATCGCCCGCCCATGGCCCGGTTCGAATGCGCCATGGGCATAATCCTATCTCGCTCTAATCATTGGCGGAATAAATCGTTGAATGCTCATATTATCTCCGGTGAGGGCGCGCAAGGACGCCTAGCCTGGAGGTGTTAGAGATGAGCAAAGCGAGCCGCACCGCGTTGGTGACCGGCGCCTCGCGAGGCATCGGCACTCTGATCGCCCGTGATCTGGCGCTGTCGGGCTACAACCTCATCCTCGCCAGCCGCTCCGCAGCCGAGCTCGACCGCCTCGCGGCCGATCTGCGACAAACGGGAGTGGCCGCGCTCGCCGTACCTACGGATCTGACCGACCACGGCGCCCTCACCGACCTTGTGACCGCCGCCGAGCGCGAATTCGGGCATGTCGACGTCCTGGTCAACAACGCGGGCGGTGACCCCCAACGCGAGTTCGACGAGATGACCTGGCCCGAGAACGAGGCGATCCTCCGCCTGAACCTCGTCGCACCGATGGAGCTGACACGCCTGCTGCTGCCGGGAATGCTCGAGCGTGGCAGCGGTCACGTCGTCAACATCTCTTCGATCGCCGGCCGGGTGGGTTTCCCCTACACCGAGGCGTACGCCGCAGCCAAGGACGGCCTCATCGGGTTCACCCGGGTGCTGCGCAACGACTATCGAGGGCGCGGGGTGAGCGCCTCCGTGATCGTGCTCGGCGCCATTCGCGGAGCGGGACAGGGCCAACGGACGTCGGATGAGGTTGGGCTTGCGATGTCAGGCATGGGCACCTCCCCGGCGCGCAGCGTCGGCAGGGCCGTGCTCTCGGCCATCAGGGAGGATCGAGCCGAGATCGTCGTCATGCCTGGGCCAGGCCGGCTCATGAAGGCCTTGATGGATCTGTTCCCGTCGATGGGCAGCGCGATGAACCGCATGCTCAGGGCCGACCAGACGATGAGAAGGGTCATCGAGTTCAGGAAGCGGTCGGCCGCCTGAGCCGTCTGGATGAACCTGAAGGTGCGCGGCCCGTCCTCTCCGCCGGGCCGCGTCCAGTCCGCCGTTGTGGGCTGGCTCGACGACCGATTCCCGTTCGTCGAATCAGTCGACGCCGAGCTGTACCGGCGCGTCCCTAACTATGCGACCGCCTTCTACCGGTATCTCGGAGGCGTGACCGCGATGCTGGTCGTTCTCGAGTTCCTAACCGGATTCCTCCTCGGCGTGTACTACGTCCCCGATGGGGCCGGGAACCCGGCGCCTGCTTTCACCAGCGTGAGCTTCATCCAGCACTCGGTTTATCTCGGCTGGCTGGTGCGCGGGGTCCATTTTTGGGGCGCAAGCCTTCTGATCGTGATGTCGCTTCTCCACATGACCTTTGTGTTCTGGACAGGTGGCTACAGGGCGCCGCGCGAGCTCAACTGGATGGTGGGGATTGTGATCATGCTGGTCATCCTGCTCCTGACGCTCACGGGCTCTCTTCTGCCGTGGGACGCGAACTCATATCTCGCCCGCGGTCGCGAGCTGGCGATCGCCTCCGGAGCCTCGGTTCTGCCAAGCAGCGTTAGCGGATTCATCAGGAGCGCGCTGCAGGGTGGACCGATCATCGGTCCGGCGACCCTGCTGCGGTTCTACATCGCCCACGTGTTCCTGCTCCCGGCCACAATGGCGATTCTCATTTACGTGCATTTCCGCCTCGCCCGTCGACAGGGCCCGTCGGAGCCGCAATGAACCGGCAGGCGCGGGACAAGCCAACTGTCGACGACAAGGCCGAGATTCGGTCCATATCGGACAGCCTGCCTGTCAGACCGGGTCATGCGCTCTATCCACTGTTGGCATTGGTCGCGCTCACGGGTCTGGCTCTCGGGCCAATAGGCGATCAGGTCGCGGACGACATGCCCGAGCGCGACACCCATCCTTACTTCCCAGACCATTTCTGGCCATATCCCATCCTGGCGATGGTGCTGCTGTCGACGCTTGGGCTGCTCGCGTATTTTGGTCAGCCCTTGCTCCAGGCGACCCAAGCGGCCGATCCACGGGCTGCCGAGGTTGCACACCCCGACTGGTATTTCCTCTTCCTCTTCCAGCTTCTCAAGCTGGGACCGGCACTGCTCACGTCGATCGTCATCCCGGTCGGTGCGGTGCTGGGGCTGCTGGCGTGGCCCTTGATCGACGCGCGCCTCGGGCCGCCCCTTGCGCGCCGGCTCGGTTGGCAAACGTGGCCGGCTCCCCATCGCAACGTGATCACCGGGACGCTGTGGCTGGCCGGCCTGGCGACAGTCTGCGCATTGACCGTTTGGGCGCTGATTGGACCCGCGGCGTAACCGTCTCGTCCGTTTGGAGCCGCACCGCCCACGTCCGCTGTCGATCACGCTGCGCCCCGGGGCTACCCCCCAAACGCAGGGGGTGAGGGCCAGTCTCGCTGCATGGTGCTTAAGCGGCCAAGACCCCGTATGACAATGTGGATGACATCTGCCCGTGAGGCCGCGGTGCGGACGATCCGGTCGGCCCGACATCCCTAGGGAGGGCGGCACCGGACCATTCAGGGGTGCCCAAAGCGACGCCCCCCTGGATCGAGACTGGAACCGGTTCAGGATTGGGGCGGCAATTGCCATCCCGGCATCGATCGGCTTTTATGCCCTACTCACCTGGCAGCCTTTCAGCGAGATCTGGATCAACCGCGTGTACATCGCGGGCGAGGTCCTAGCCGCACTGATCGCCGCCGCAACTTGCGCTTGGGCCGCCCAGCGGACAGCCGAGCGACTGCGTGCGGCCTGGATGTTGCTGGCGCTTTCGGCCGCGGCGTGGGTTATCGGCGAACTGATCCTGGCCGCCTACACGATTGGCCTCAACGTCGCCGTTCCGTTTCCTTCCGCGGCTGACGCAGGCTTTCTGGTGGCGATTCCCCTCGCCATCGCCGGCATCCTCTTGTTCTCCAAGGCAACCGATGAGCTCGCAACACGCTGGAGGATGTGGCTAGATGCGTCGATCGTCGCACTCTCACTGTTTGGGACGGCATGGGTTCTCCTGCTCGCGAGCGTGTGGACGGACCCCGAGCCTGTTGGAGTACGCCTGCTTGAGTTGGCGTATCCGATCGGCGACATCTTGATCGCCACCGTGCTGATCCTCGCCATCCGCAGCGCCACGCGGCGCCAGCGAGGCCGCATGCTGCTGCTGCTGGCCGGCCTCGCCACCAACCTGGTCGGGCTCAGCGTTTCTGCGGCGATGGCCGCTGCCGGCAGCACTGACCCGCTTCTAACGGTCATCGGCGCCGCCTCCGTGGCCGGCTATCTCGTCATCGCGCTGGCCGCGCTCTGGCCTTCGGCCCGGACAGACCGTGAGGCACAGAGAGCTCCGATTGACCTGTGGCAGACCATCCTCCCCTGGCTCGCGATCGGCGCGATCGCCGAGACCGTTGCGTGGTCCGCGGTCCAGGGTCGCGTGCTCGACCCGGTCCTGGGAGCGACGGTGGCTGTACTCGGGGCTCTGGTCGTGGCCAATCAGATCCTGGCCAACCGGCAGCTGCTGGCCATGCTCGCCAAGAGCCGAAGGGGTGAAGCGACGCTCGCCGAGATGATCGCCCGCGCACCGGTCGGGATGGCTCGCTTGGGACCCGATTTCAGGATCATCGATGCCAATCCAAGTCTGGCCGCAATGTTCCTTGAATCGCACCAGTCGATTGTTGGCTCTGCAATCGCCAAATACGTACCGGCCGAGCTTCAGCAGAAGGTCTTCGGCAAACTCAGGGGACTGGCGACCGGTGACATCGACACCATCGAACTCGAGAGCGCGGCGGTGCGCACGGACGGTACTCAGCTCTGGGTGCGTGGGACCGGCACGATCGTCCGGACCGCCGCGGGGCAGGTCGATTACTTCCTCCTGACGCTCGAGAACGTCAGCGCCAAACACGACGCTGACGAGGTTGCAAGCCAGAGCCTGGCCGTGCTCGAGCGGCTGAACCGGTTGAAGAGCGAGTTTCTCCAGAGTGTCAGCCACGAATTCAAAACCGCGCTGATAGGGATCCAGGGCTTCAGCGAGCTCATGCGGGATTCCGAAGAGCTCGACATCAAGGACGCGCGCGCCTTTGCGGGCGACATCTACCGCGACGCGGACCGGCTCGATCGCCTGGTCAATGAGATGATCGACCTCGACCGGGTCGAAGACGGCCGAGCCGGACTGCGCCTCTCCATGGTCAACCTCAACGAAGTCATCCGCCAAACAGTGGCAGAGGTCGAGAGAACCTCGACCAAAAGCACCATCTCTGTCCTCCTTGATGCGAGCCTGCCTGCGGTCCGGTGCGATGCCGAAAAGCTGACTGGCGTGCTCCGGACCCTCCTCGACAGCGCCCTGAAGTACACGCCGGAGGGTGGCCAGGTCACCGTGCTGAGCCGCCTGGCGGGCCAAGACATCGAGGTGGGCGTGAGAGATGAGGGTACGGGAGTCCGCGCCGACTTCGACAACCGGCTCTTCGGTCAGGACGATCTCTACGCGAACAACCCCATCCGCAAGATCGTCGGCACCGGCCTCGGGCTGGGAATCGTGCGCCAGGTCGTGGAGATGCACGGCGGGAGAATCTGGGTCGAGAAAATGGAGCAGGGCGGCTCCGAATTCCACTTCACGATTCCCGCGGATGTCCTTGGGGAGGTGGCCCAGCGACCCATGGGGTTTCGCGGTACGCCCGGAATCCTCGCCGCGAGCCGGCCGCCACAGTGATCAAGCACGCAGTCGGCGACCTGCCGATGAACGTCTCTATTCGAGTCCCGCAAAAACCCGTCAGACGACATCGCTGTGCTCTTACGCCGGTTTCGAAATTCGCGCCACGATCGACGCGCCTTCGAACTTTGGCGGTCGGCGATCCGGAAGGCTCGCCATGAGCTCCAGGATGCGCGGGCCAACAGCCTCGGGCGCCACTCGAAACGGAGCGTAGCGATCGTCTCGATCGGGATAGGCGCGAAACGCGAGGGTGAGTCCCTGCGCGTCTTCGTGGCGATAGGCGAGCCGGTTGAACTCGGCGCTCGGCACCACCCAGATCGTGCCGATGCTGATCCCCGCCAAGAGGATGAACACATAGACAAAGGCGGGGTCCTCCGGCGGATCGGCGCCGATCTGAAGAGTGGTCCTTCCTTCAACCTGTTGAGCCGCGTCCAGGTGGGTTGCGGTCTTGATCTGGATGAACAGGCCGCGAAATCCGCCATGGCCGCGAGCAGTGATGTCGGTGTGGTCATCGTCGGCAAAATCTCCGGTCAGCTCGATCCGGCCGTCCGCGGTCAGGGTGGCGATGGCCGAAAACAGCGCCTCACCCGATCGACCGATCTGCGTTTGAGAAAGTGGCACCAGTGGATACGACCGGTTACTCGCCCATCGCCTTGAATTCCTGAGCACACGGGGTCTCGACGGCAAGCGTCGCATGGCGATTCATCAGCATGCAGCTCGCACGCACTGCGATCACGCGGAAGATTTCAAAAACTCCATCACCATGGCTTGGGTGATTCGATTCTGATCCATGTGATCAAGGTCGACAAGGATTTGGTCGTCGCAGTTGACCATCTGCATCGCGCGGCGAGTGGACAAAATTCGACGATCACGTTATGGTCGTCAATAGACTCACGTTGAGTCGCATCACGCCGCGAAGGAGGTAACAAGATGGCAGCTAAGAAGAAGACCGTCAAGAAGGCCGTGAAGAAGGCCGTCAAGAAGGCCACCAAGAAGAAGAAGTAGTCGACTTTCGTTAGCACGCGCCGGGTCACTCGACTCGGCGCGTGACATTTTCTCTCGCTATGCGATCGGCCGCGCGATGTCCTCCTAGATCGCCGCGGTTTGGATCGTTCGTCAGGGCAGGACGGGCACCCTCGGCAGCTCCTCGATCGCGGCGTCGATCCGCGACTGGGAGAGCTCGATGTCTTCGAGCTTGCCCGCGAAGTAGGCGTCGTACGCCGACATGTCGAAATGGCCGTGCCCGGAAAGTCCGAACAGGATCGTTCGCTTCTCACCCGCCTCACGGGCGGCCGCCGCTTCCTGGGCCACGGCCCGCAGGGCGTGCGCTGACTCCGGCGCGGGAAGGAAGCCCTCCGACCTCGCAAACCGCACCGCCTCGGCGAAGCACTCGTTCTGCTTGTAGGCGCGAGCCTCGACAACCTTGTGGTCGACCAATGCGCACAATGACGGCGCATCCCCGTGGTAGCGCAGGCCGCCGGAATGGATGCGGTCGGGCACGAAGCTGTGGCCCAGCGTGAACATTTTCACAACGGGTCCCATGCCGACCGCGTCGCCGAAGTCGTATGCGTAAACGCCACGGGTGAGGGTCGGACAGGCAGCGGGTTCCGCCGCGATGAAGCGCGTCTTCGGGTGCGTCCCCTTCAGCCTGTCGCCGATGAACGGATATGTGAGCCCGGCGAAGTTCGAGCCGCCGCCGACACACGCGATGACGACGTCCGGATAGCTGCCGGCCATCTCCATCTGTTTTTTGGCTTCGAGGCCGATCACCGTCTGATGGAGCAGGACATGGTTGACGACCGATCCGAGCGAGTACTTCGCGTCGTCGTGTGTCGCCGCGTCTTCGACCGCCTCCGAGATGGCGATGCCGAGGCTGCCCGGCGAATCCGGATCGTCGGCCAGGATCCCGCGCCCGGCGTTGGTGAGGTTCGTCGGGGATGCATGCACCGTCGCGCCCCAGGTCTCCATCATCGCCCGGCGGTACGGCTTCTGCTCGTACGAGACCTTGACCATGTACACGGTCACCTCGAGGTCGAACAGCGCGCCGGCGAAGGCGAGGGCCGACCCCCACTGACCCGCGCCGGTCTCCGTGGTGAGCCGCTTGACCCCTTCTTTGGCGTTGTAGTAGGCCTGTGGCACGGCCGTGTTGGGCTTGTGCGACCCGGCCGGGGACACTCCCTCGTACTTGAAGTAGATGTGCGCGGGGGTGTCGAGCGCCTTCTCGAGGCGCTCGGCCCGATAGAGCGGGGTCGGCCGCCAGATCTTGTAGATCTCGCGGACCTGGTCCGGGATCTCGATCCACGGTTCGGCGGAAACCTCCTGGGCGATGATCGCCTGCGGGAAGATCGGCGCGAGGTCAGCCGGGCCCATCGGTTGCAGGGTCCCAGGGTGGAGGTATGGAGCCGGCGGCGCGGGCATGTCCGGCAGGATGTTGTACCAGCGCTCCGGGATGTCAGACTCGTTGAGCAGGATCTTCTTGACCACGTCCCAGCCTCCTGAATCGGGTGATCGGTAGGCGCTAGGTTACTGCGTTCAGGCGGGGGCAGCCCGGATGATCTCGAGCACGTCCTCGCCGTACTTTCGCAGCTTCGAGTCTCCAACGCCGGGCACGCGAAGCAGCTCGTTCAGGCTCACCGGGCCGGCGGCGGCGATCGCCGTGAGCGTGGCATCGTGGAAAACCACGTAGGCGGGCACGCCCTCGGCCCGCGCGGTTTCGAGGCGCCACCTGCGCAATCGATCCATGGTCGCCGCCGGTACGTCTGCGCTCTCGGGCCTCCTGCCTTCGGCCGGCAGCGTCAGCGAGAGGGTGGTTCCGCGGTTGAAGGCGTCCCGCCCGGCCGCGGTGATCTCGACGACCGGGTATTCGCCCGAGCTCTGTCGAGCGAAGCCCGCCCGGATGAGCTCCGCCAGGAGCAGCCTGATCCGATCCTCCTTCCAGCGGTTGAGGGCACCGTGGAACGGGAGCTCCTGGACCCAGGCCTGCGCCGTCGACCATTTGGTCCGCCGGCCCCCGAGCACGGCCGCCACATTGCTCAACCCCACGCGTCCGCTGAAGCGCGCGACCGCGGCCAGTCCCGCGCGCACGGCCTCGACCGGCACGAGCTCTTCCGGGGGCGCGGAGGTGAGGCAGTTGTCGCAGGCGGAGCAGGTCCGAGCCACGCCCTCTTCGCCAAAGTAATCGGCGATCCGGGCGTGGCGGCATTCGCGCATCTCGGCGTAGGCGATCATCTGGGCGAGTCGAGCGTAGGCGTGGTCTTTGAGTGGAGAGCCGTCTTCCAGGCCCGACTGCTCGATGAAGAAGGCCTGGAGGTCGCGATCGGCTGGGCTGTAGAGGATCGTGCACTGGGCGGGGCGCCCGTCACGCCCGGCGCGGCCGGCCTCCTGGTAGTAAGCCTCCAGGCTGCCCGGGTGCTGGTAGTGAATGACGCGCCTGATGCCGGCTATGTCGACGCCCATCCCGAACGCGGACGTCGCGACGACGACGCGCGTGCGGCCGGCGGTGAAGTCGTCCTGGGTGCGCCGCCGCAGCTCTGCCTCCTGACGGCCGTGGTAGCACGCGATCCCCAGCTCGCCGGCCAGCTCCTCGGCCGCGGCCACCGTGCCGACGTACACGAGCGCCTGCTGGTCTTTCGACGCGACCAGACCGCGCAGTGCCTCGCGCTTGGCCCGCTCGCCCCTGCAGCGGATGACCGCGAGAGTGAGGTTGGGGCGATTGAATCCTGACACCGAAATGAACGGGTCGCGCAGATTGAGGTTGGCGACGACGTCGGCTCGCACCTGGGGCGTTGCGGTGGCCGTGAAACCGGCGACAGGCGGCCGCCCGCAGGCCGCGATGGCCGCTCCCAAGAGCCGGTAGTCGGGACGGAAATCGTGGCCCCACGTTGAGATGCAGTGCGCCTCGTCGACCACGACTCGCTGGACGCCAAGGTCGCCGAGCGCGGCCATGAATCCCGGCCGGCCCAGCCGTTCAGGCGCCACGAAGAGCAGCCGGTAACCGCCCGCTGTGGCGCGGCGCAGCCGCTCGCCCTGCTCAGCGCGCTCCACCGACGAGTTGATGAACGTGGCCGGGACGCCGCGCTCGGTCAGGCGGTCCACCTGATCTTTCATGAGCGCGATCAGCGGCGAGACCACGAGCGTCAGGCCGCCTTCGACGACCGCCGGCACCCAGTAGCTGATGCTCTTGCCGGAACCGGTGGGAGCGACGGAGAGCACGTCCCGACCGGCCAGCATGGCGTTCACCACATCTGCCTGGCCCGGTCGGAAACCTTCAAGGCCAAAGACCTCGCGCAGCACTCGTTCCGCGCGTTCGTTCATGACCACGAGTCTGACGGAGACAGATGGAAGGGCACAGCGGCCTTTACCGACCTGCCGGTGAGCGGCGGCCGCGCACGGTCTGCAACTGCACCCTCACCGGCCTTGCGTGTGCGACCACACCTCCTGGAGCTTGCGGCTCGCGATGTAGCGCACCGAGCGCCCGCCGCCCTGCTGCTCGAGCCAGCCATCGCGTCGCAAACGCTGCAGGTCCTGCGCCGCCGTCGGGCTCGCGATGTCGGTCTCGCGGCGGTAGTCGGCGTTCGTCACAGGCAGGCCGAGCAACGCCTGGTCGAGCGCGTTCACGAATCTCTCGGGATAGCTCTGGTCGCGCGCCAGCTGCTCGGTGAAGTCATGGCGCGCATAGGCGATCTCCAGCCATCGCCGGCGCTCGGTGGCTTCGTTTACGTGGGCGTTGATGCAGAACTCGATCCACGCGGACACGTCACGGGCGGGTTCGAAGCTGCGGCCCTGGACCTCCTCCAGCACCGCGTAGTACTCGCGGGTGTGCCTCGCCAGGTATGGCTCGATGGACACCAGCTCCGGACGAAGCAAACCCTCCCTGGCCAGCACGAGGGATTGCACGATTCGGGCGAGGCGGCCATTGCCGTCGCGGAACGGGTGGATCGAAACCAGGTTGAGGTGGGCCATCGCGGCGCGCACCACCGGGTGACGGGTCAGATCTCCGGAGCTCAGCCAGGTGACCAGCTCACCGACCAGCGCAGGCACGTCGGCCGATGAGGGTGGCCGGTATGGGTCGCGGCCGAGGCCCCGCGTGACGATGACCGGCGCGTCGCGAAATCGACCGGGGACCGCCTGCGGCTGCGGGTGGCAGACCAGGAAGTGGAGGTCGAGCATGGTCTGCGCCGACCAGTCGAAACGTCGATCGCCGGCGAGCACCGCGACGCGATCCATCGCCTGGGCGTAGGCGGCGATGATGCGCTGCGTCTCCTCAGAGGTGCCGGCCGGGTGGCGGCCGGCGAGGATCTCGACCGTGTCCTCCAGGCTTGCCCCGTAGCCCTCGATCGACGTCGACCCGACCGTGGCTTCCGCCGCGGCAAGGCGGCGCAGCGAGCCTGTCCAGGGCTGGGCGGAATCGCCCAGGTTCTGCGCCAGGTAGCGGCGCAGGACGTCGAGCTCGTTCAGCCGTTCGAGCAGGACCGACGACTTCGGGGGCACGGCGTAGATCGGCACTGGGGAAAGCATAGGCGAATATACGATTATTTGTTTATTCGCTTCGCGGTCTCTGGCCGGCCGCCTGGTCAGGCAGTCCACAAAGCCGCCGCGCTGCCGCCCGTGCGCTGAAGGCCGCGACTTTGAAAGGCGGGACAATGGTTGGCCTGTGTGCCCGGCGAGTCAGTGTCGGCTCCAAGACCAGTGACTGACTACGGCCACGACCTTCTGTTCGGGGTCGGGCTGGCGCCGACCGCGCGCGAGCACCAGGGCATCCTCGACATGGCCGAGCTCGCCGACGACCTGGGGCTCGACATCATCGGGTTCCAGGATCATCCGTACCAGGCCGCCTTTCTCGACGCGTGGACGCTCCTGTCGTTTGTCGCGGCACGCACCAAGCGGATCCGCCTCTTTCCCGACGTCATCAACGTCCCGCTGCGCCCGCCCGCCGTCCTCGCCCGCAGCGCGGCCGCGCTCGACATCCTGAGCGGTGGGCGAGTCGAGCTTGGTCTGGGCGCCGGTGGGTTCATCGATCCGATCGTCGCGATGGGCGGGCCGCGCCGGACGGCACCCGAACTGGTCGAAGCGCTTGCGGAAGCCATCGATGTCATGCGGGCGCTGTGGAAGCCCGGACCGCCCGCGCGATTCAGCGGCCGGTACTACACGCTCGACGGTGCGCGTCCCGGACCAACGCCGGCGCACCCGATTGCGATCTGGCTGGGCGCCTACAAGCCGCGCATGCTCCGCCTCACGGGGCGCGCCGCCGACGGATGGATCCCCTCGCTCGGCTATGCGTCGTTGGACGAGCTGGGCGCGATGAACGCGGTGATCGACGGCGCGGCACAGGAGGCCGGCCGCAGCCCATCGGAAATCAGGCGCGGATTCAACGTCGGCGGAAGGCTCGGAGGAGCGGATCGCGGATTCCTGCAGGGGCCGGCGCGAACCTGGGGGGAACAGATCACCGAGCTCGTGCTGCGCGACGGCATGAGCGCTTTCATCCTGGGCACCGGACCGGGAGGGGAGAACGACCTGCGCGTGTGGGCGACGGAGGTCGTGCCCGCGGTGCGGGAGGCGGTGGCCAGCGCCAGGCGGGGCGGGACCGCGACAGCGCCCGCGGCCGCAGCAACCGCGGACGGGTCGCGCGCGGCGGCCTCACATGCGATACGCGAGGCGGAGCGTTTGGTCGGCGAAGATGACGAGAAGCTTGCGGTCGGCCGTGCCGGTCAGCAGACTCTGCTGGCCATACACGAGCACCTGCGACAGGAGCTCGGCCGGCTGCGCGAGGTGATCGAGGAGGTGCGCGACGGCCGGACCACGGCCGGAGAAGCAAGGTCGTACCTCAACACCATGACGATGCGGCAGAACTACTGGACCCTGGGCGCGTTCTGCTCGGCCTACTGCCGCGTGGTCAGCTTTCATCACGCCATCGAGGACCAGCAGCTGTTCCCGGATCTCAAGGCAGCGGACCAGTCCCTGGCGCCGGTCCTCGAGCGCCTGCGCCACGAACATGAAGGCATCGCCGCCGTGCTGGGCAACATCGATGCCGCCCTGGTTGCGATGGTCGAGGACGAGAAGCGCCTGGACGAAACATCAAGCGCCGTGGATCACCTGACCGATGCGCTGCTCGCGCACCTGAAATTCGAAGAGGAACAGCTCATCGAGCCGATCGGGCGCCTGGCCATTCGAATCTGACCCTGCCGTTGGCGCGCTGAATGCAGGAAATCGGCACCCAGCTCGTTAATCTCCTTAATACAGAACCACCGGAGGCAACATGACACCACTACGTCGCACCACAGTCCTGGCATCGTTGTTGAAGCAGATTCGTCGGTCGCGCCGGCCGCGCACGGTCCTCAGCGGACCAGGCTGCACGTGCGAAAGCTGCTTGAGGGCGTGGCGCCGGCACGATCCTTCTCTGAAAGCAACGAGCAGCTGACCCGGCGCGCCGCTCCGCTCAGTTGGCGAGTGACCGCAGAAGCATCACGTTGTTGACCGAGACCCAGGCCAGCCCGACGGTGGCGGCCTGGATGCAGAGCAGCGCGACGCGGAACGTGACCCGCGAAACCTGACGGTCAGGCCGCACCCAGCGTGCCGCAAGGAGCAGCGCTGAGGCTGCCGTCGCCACGAGCAGGCATTTCGTGCCCCAGAAAAGCGCGATGCCTCCGGCGTCCAGGAGCTGTGCGCTGACGGGCATCGCCTCCAGCGCCCCGCGGGCGCTGTCGACCTGTGTCGTCCAGGTGTCGGTGGCCTGACCGCCAAAGAGAAGACCGATCCAGAAGGCGGCCTGCCGTACTTCCACGAATAGTCAACGCGCCGATTCGGCGGATTGGCTTGGGTCAAAGCGACCGCCGTGGCGTTACCTCAATTGGAGGTTGTTGAATATATGGACACAGGGACACTGGTGACGATCGCGGTGATTTTGCTGGTGATCGTGGTACTGCTGCTGCTGGTTCGCGCGGCGACGGGGCATCGTGGCCGGCCCGTGCTTCGGCCGATGGAGCCGGAGTCACGTGATCGCTATCTCACCGAATGGGACCAGATCGAGACTCGCTTCATCGATACCCCGGAGAACGCGGTGCGCGAGGCGGACGCCCTCGTCATGTCCGTGCTGCGCGAGCGCGGGCACCCGCTGGGCGAGAAGGATCTGCCGATGGAAGTACGGAAGGCCCGCCACGAGGCGGTCGATCGCAGGGACAGGACCGAAGGTATGCGCCAGGCCATGCTCCAGTACCGCGCGGCGATGGTGGCGATGGTCGGCGCCGACGATGAGGCTCAGCGGCTCGAGCGCGAGCGCCGGCGCGAGATGGCCTGACCTAGCCCTCAGGGGGTGATTTACGCCCCTCTCCCTGACCCTCTCCCCGAGGGGGAGAGGGGAGGGGGTTACGGGCCCGGGGGCGTGTAGTGGGGCCAGGCGTCCTGGACCGCGGCGAGCCGGGACGAGATCTCCGACGTGCCGGCAATATCGTAGATGTAGGCGACGCCGGTGGGCGACGGCTGCCCGCCCAGGCACGTCGAGCATGCCTGCACGCCGATGTACCACACGAGGTCGTTGTTCAAGAACCTGACCTCTGCGCGCCCTGGCGGCGACGTGTTGGAAAGGCTGTTGGCCTGCACGCTGTAGAAGCCGATTCCCCCGACGGCGCTCGTCGAGCGGAATGTGTAGGCGATCCAGCGGCCGTCCGGGGACGACCGCGGCCGTATCCAGTGCGCCGAAGACATCGACGAAAGCCCTCCGGTCGGGTCCCAGCGATGGACGTTGCCGGCCGCGTCCCTGAAGAACAGGCGGCTGGGCACGGACGCCCACACGGCCATGGTCATCCCTGACGTTGAGTACGCGAGTGATCCATCGCCCGCCTTTCGCACCTGGTCGGCCGCCGTCTCGCCGGATCCGCCGGTGTGGTAAGTCTGAAACCAGGCGATGTACTGGCCGTCGGGCGAGTAGCTGAGAAAGCTGTCGTCCTCGTCCGGGTTGACGCCCCGGTTGGGCGCAGCGGGAAGGGTGGTTAGGACGCGGTTGCCGGACGAGGTCACGAGGTGCCACGCGTTGCCGTCGACGTAGGTGAACGAGCGACCGTCAGGGCTGATCGAATACTGGCCAGAGTTGATGCCCGCGCCGTAGTGCGCGATGACGTTGGTCGAGCCCGTGGCCAGTGCGGCTTCGATGATCTGCTGGCCGGATGTCTCGTAGGCGACCTCGGACGCGTTGACGAATTGCGGCGACAGGGCATTCGGGTCGAAGGCGCAGAGGTTCTTGGCGTTGGCCGGGTCCTGGATATCGCGCACGACGACCGTCGGATCGCCGGTGACGCTGCCGATGACCAGGTTGTCGCCCGAAGGCACCGCCGCGGTGCAGTGCACCAATGACGCGGGGCCGGCGGATCCAGAGGGGGACGGCGCGGCCGTGGCCCCGCCGGAGGGGCTTGCGGGCGCGCCCGCGCTGGAAGTCGCCTGCGAGCTCGGGCTGTGCGAGGCCGCCGGCGATGCGCCGCCGCAAGCCGCGAGCACGACGACAGCCAGGACCAGGGTCAGCCGCGCACGCACCGCGTAACAGTACTCGGTGACGACCGGTGATCAGCCGGCGGCGGCGATTCGTGACATGGCGATTCGCCGCGCGGCGGCGTCGCTGTTGATCCCTTCGCGTTCGGCGGTTTGCAAGATCTCGTAGATCGCATCTCCGAGTCCGGCGAGCCGCTGGTCGAGTGTCTGGCGCGACCACCCCTGCTCTTCCAGGCCACCGCCGTGCAGCACGCCGCCGGAGTTGATCACGAAGTCGGGCGCGTACACGATTCCTCTCTCGCGCAGAAGCTCGGCGTCGGACGCCTTCTCCAGCTGGTTGTTCGCGCCGCCTGCAACCACACGGCATCGCAGGTTGGGGATGGTCGTCTCGCTCAGCACTGCGCCCGTCGCGCAGGGTGCCAGCACATCGCACGGAGTGGTCAAGGCTTGCTCTGGTGGAACCACGTGGATGCCCTTGCCGCGCAGGGCGGCGAGGCGACCGGGGTCGATGTCGCTGGCCATGACCGTGGCGCCGGCCTGGCGCAGCTTCGTCACCAGCGGTCCGCCGACGCCGCCCGTCCCCTGCACGAGGACTGTGCGGCCCTTCAGGTCGTCGGTGCCGAAGGTGTACCTGCATGCGGCGCGAATGCCGTGGAAAACGCCCACCGCGGTGTCCGGCGCGGTGTCGCCCGATCCTCCGGCGGCTTCTGTCTTGCAGAAGACGTATGGACAGACCTCGGCGATGACGTCCATGTCCCGCGCCGACGTGTTCATGTCGGGGGCGCAGCTGTAGAGACCGCCCAGGGAACGCACGAATCGTCCGAACTCATGCAGGAGCCTGCGCCGCGCCTCGCCCTGCGGTTGCTCGGGACT
>DASXBJ010000134.1:0-2117 GCA_036491755.1 Candidatus Dormiibacterota bacterium | reverse complement strand
GTGTAACCGGTGGAAGGCGGAAGGTCGTTTCGGATATGACCAAACGAGGTGCCCGCGAGAAGGTAGAAGCGGTTGGGGAAGGTCTGCGTGAGCGCCGAAGCGAAATAGTGGTCACCGATCGCGAAGGTGCTGTCCAGCCCGTAATAGAAAGGAAGGTCGCGCTGGTCGTAGTAGCCCATGGTGCGACTGCCGGTCGGATCGGCGGAGACGACGTTGGCCGCGGTGAAGCCGTCCATCTTTCCACCGTCCCACTCCTGGTGGGTCCCGTTCCATGAGTGGTCAAGGTCCGCGACCTCGCAGTAGGCGGTCTTGTGGAAGGCGGCGATCCGTGCGCCGCCGAGAGGATTCGGATTGCTGGCACCGGACGGCTCGTCCGCCGCGGCGGGCTGGCCCTCGAACGCGAGCTGGCCGAGGTAGGTGTCGAACGAGCGGTTCTCCTGCATCAACACGACGATGTGCTGAATTCGTCCGGCAAGGTTCGCGGACGAAGCGGCGTGCGCCGGCATCGCTTGTGGTCCTGTCAACACGATCATCGCTGACGAGCATGCCAACGCAACAGCTGTCTTCAGGCTCATTGATTTATCTCCCCGCGAAAACTCGCTAGCCAACATGAGTATCCGCGGCCGCGGTTATCGGCGGGTAGCGAGGCTGTTAAAGGTCGTTTAGGCCGCTTTGGGGCCGCCCAACCGCGTCGTCAGCAGCCGGTCAGTGGAAGCGGGTCGGTGGGCACCCCGCCGATCTCGAGCTGAAAGTGCAGATGTGCGCCGATCGAGAGGCCTGTGCTGCCGACGAGCCCGATCTTCTGGCCCTGCTGCACAACCTGGCCAACCGCAACCTGCAGCTGGGACATGTGCGCATAGATCTCGACCAGGCCGTAGCTGTCGGTGATCTCGACCCGAATTCCGAAATCGAATGCGGGGCCCGCGGCGGTCACGGTTCCGCCGGCGGCGGAGAAGATCGGCGTGCCATAGCCGGCCAGCAGGTCAACGCCGGTGTGGAAGTGAAGGTATCCGTCGTAGGACGGCTCCAGCGCAAACGATGTCGGTCCGAACTTCTGGATGATGGGCGCCCCTTGAATCGGGCACAGCAGCTGACCGGGCGCGATCGGATCGGCCGGCTGGCCGGTGCTCAGGTTGGGGCCCTGCCGCGGGTCCACCGGGATCACGAGCACGGCGCCCGGAGTGAGCTCACCGCGGACGAGGTTGTAATCGACGGCCGCGGTCGCATCGAAGCCGTAGCGCGAAGCCAGGCCGGCCAGCGAGTCTCCCGCCTTCACCACGAGCACGAATCCCGACACGGGTGGAATTCGGAGCAGCAGTCCAGGCTTGAGCGGGAGGCGCAGGCCCGGATTCGACCAGGTGATCTCCCGGAATGGAATGCCCAGGGCCTGAGCAATGGTGCCAAGCGTGTCCCCCGGCATCACCTTGTAGACGATCGGAGCCCGGCTCGGAATCGCGCCCGTGGGAATCGAGACCGGCTCGATGATCGTCGCGTTGCGCCCGAGCGAGACATCCCCCGCGCTGCTCGCCTCGGCGTTGATCGCGCCGTGGCGCGGGGTCAGCTGCAGAGAGAAGCTGTAGCCTGTCATCACCGTCGCCACCAACAGCAGGACGGCATGAATCACGTACCGATTGAGCCGCAACGGCTACCCCCAAACCCAGTTTCCCGCGCCGCGCCGGCGCGAGATTGAGCGAACCGTAACAGACCCGTCCCCACCTCCAGTTCATGATTCGCCCAAGGAACGTGGTACGGACCGGCCCGATTTCAACAGGCGCCGCGAGTGGCGGCTCGGTCAGCCGCATGAGCGCGCTCCGACTCTTCTGGCGGCGGCCTGCGGCGCCTTTGCTGCTCGTCGCAGCGCTTCAGCTCGCGATTCACCTGGCGACCAACGGCCTGTACGGGTTCCACACCGACGAGCTGTACTACGTCCTCAGCGGGCGGCATCCGTCACTCGGTTACGTCGACTTTCCACCCGCGACGCCGATGCTCGCGTGGCTCAGCACCAGCATCTTCGGCATCTCGCCGTGGACGCTGCGCCTGTTTCCCGCCATCGCCGGCGCGGTCGTGGTGTTCCTGGCCGGCATGTGTGCGCGAGAGATGGGAGGTGGTCGCGGCGC
>DASXBJ010000133.1:0-27331 GCA_036491755.1 Candidatus Dormiibacterota bacterium | reverse complement strand
CTCCTTCGTCAACAGATGAGATCGGCGTGAGGTTGACTGGCTCTTCCCCCGCGCGCTCGAGTGCCAGATCAGCTTTCTCACTCGCGGCTCCTTGTCATCTCAGGCAATTGCTGCACGTCCTTGATCGCGAGTCGAACGTATCGCACTCGCCAAGGAATGCGCCGAGAGTTCCGATTCCGGTTGGGTGGTATGAGGCCTAACGATGCGTTCGCTTGTGCAGGGACCACTCAGGATCGCGATCGTGACCTCCACTCCGTCTCCAATTGACGAACCAGCTCCAAGAGCTCCGCAAGCTGCTGGTGGAGCGGCCGTTCCCGCTGACGCGCCTGCTTCAACTCTTCCATCTTCTGCGCGTAGAACACTTGGTTGCTGCTCATCCTCAACGCATACAACACATCGTCACTGGTGAAGGTTGCAATCGAGCCCGCTCCCGGGTAGCTCACGATCGCTGCCCCGTGGTGAAGATGGGTAAGCCGATCTCGGTCCGCCACGCCGAACTGTCTGGCGTGTCGGTGTCGGCAACCGTGTAGTACTCCCGAATGGGCCCGTCGACGCCGAGTTCATGGCGCGCAACGTGAGCGGCTAGCGCCCCATAAGCCAGGTCAAGCCCATCAAGAGGCCCTTGATGGGTGACGGATGCGAGCTCGGCTGCCGGTATGACCGTGGGGCGAATGCGGCCGATGGCCTGGATTTCCCCGACGTACGGAAGGAATACGGTCGCCTGACCGTGCTCAAGCGCGAACAGATCGTCGTCGTAGATTCCGCCGGCAGGGCCGTCTACGAGAACGTCCTGGGCGATGAGGGTTGCGCGGAGCTCGCCGAGTGCGCCGCGCAGCCACAGCCCAAGGTCTTTGATCTCAACCCTCTCAGTGATCGCGGCGGCGGGAGTTGCCTTGACACTCCTGTGCGTCACTGACAGTGACTGACCTCCAGACCCGCCTTCCAGCAAGTTCCGCAGTGACGCGACGGCAGCCTGCGTCTGCGTCAGGCTGTCTCGCAGCGTATCCAGATGCGAGGCGATCAGAGCGTTGCGGGTCGCCGGGTCGGGCGCTTCAAGGACCTCACGGATCCGTTCGAGCGGCATCTGGAGCTCCCGGAAGCGACGGATTACCTGCGCTGTGGGGATCTGGTCTGCGGTGTAGCGCCTGTAGTTCGTGTCTGGGTCGATGTCGGCGGGCTGAAGAAGCTCGATCTGGTGGTAGTGGCGCAGCATCTTCACGCTCATATGTGTCGCGCGAGAGAAGTCGCCGATGGAGAGGGCCGCGGTCATGACCGTAGTTTGAAGTCTCCCCTCGTGGGAGGGTCAAGGGCGGCGAGGGGGCTTGACTCTCCCGCCACGGCAGGCCAGATGCTGTGCTGCAGCCGGCTGGAGCCGGACCAAGAAATCACTGGAGGGTGAAATGATGACCACCACTGTCAGTCTGAGTGTCGCAGCCCTGACCATCGACTGCGCCGATCCCGCCGCCCTGGCGGACTTCTGGGGAACGGCCCTCGGCCGCCCGGTCAGCCCGGGCGCGATCGCCGGGGACACGGCGGTCGACACCACCGGCCCCGAAAGCGGTCCCCGGATGATTCTCCACAATCCGCCCGCGCCGGGGACGAGCAAGAACAGCGTCCATCTTGTCCTGATCACCGACCACTACGACCAGGAGGTCGAGCGGCTTACCGGCCTGGGCGCCAGGCCGCTCAACGAGATCAAGCACCCGGCGGTTCGCGCGGGCGGTGCGACGTTTAACGTGTCCCAGACCACGTTCGCCGACCCGGAGGGCAACGAGTTCGATCTGGTGATGTGGCAACTGCAGCCCGACTAGATGTCGACCGATGATCTTGGGTCGGAGGCTACCGTGAGTGGTGGCCCCCCGATCCAAGATCGTCAAAACCTGCGATACAGAAAGGTGGGCCGAGGGCGGACTGTAAGCCGGGTTCTGTTTCCCTTGCGGGATGGTGACCATCTGTCTGGGATGCCGGTTGCCCGGCGCCTCTAGCGACCGTTACCCGAGGGCTCGGCGAGCCGCCGTCTTCTTATCCGGATCCATCGATCCGGGTGGCCCTCCTATTTGGTCTTGCTCCGAGCGGGGTTTACCTGGCCGGCCGGTCACCCGGTCGCCGGTGGGCTCTTACCCCACCTTTTCACCCTTGCCCGACTGCGAATCTCCGGAGATCTTGGCAGCCTGGCGGTTCTTTTCTGTGGCACTTTCCTTCGGGTCGCCCCGACTGGGAGTTACCCAGCGCCCTGCTCTGTGGAGCCCGGACTTTCCTCCAACCGCTTTATTAGGTCGGCGGTCACCCGTCCGCCTCGGCCCGCATGGATTCTACCCAACCACCCTCGCCTTGAAGCGATGGCGCCATGACGCGGCGATCAACTCCTGGCGGTCGAGGCCAAACTGCGCCACTGCGATGTCGAGCTCATCCGGCAGCGTCGTCCCGACCATGGCCGGGTCGTCCGTGTTCACCGTCAGAGGAACGCCGGCGGCGGCGAGCTTCCGGTAGTCGGGCCGGAGCCCCACGTGAGCATTGCTCGAAGGACACACGCACAGGCATATCCCGCGGCCGGCCAGCGTGCCGAGGAGCTCTGGGTCGTCGACGGCCGAGACCCCGTGCGCCACCCGCCTCGCGCCCAGGACCTCGACGGCCTCCCGCACGACGTCGGGACCGCCTGACTGGCCCGCATGGGGCATGAAGCCGAGCCCGGCTTCCCTGGCGCGCTCGACCAGCGGGACGAGCGGCGCCGCCGAGATGGTCTCGTCGCCGACCAGTCCGAGCCCCACCACGCACTCCGTGGCGAGCGCGATTTCGAGCGCTCGCTCGTTGCCTCCGGCCGGCGCGCCGCGCACCATCTCCACCAGCCAGCCGATCTCGATACCCGTCTCCGCCTCGACCTGCTTGCGCCCGCGAATGATGCCGCGCAGCCACTCATCGCCTTCGTGCAGGCTCGGGTTGAAGCTGATCTCGGCGTAGGCGATGTTCTGCCGTTGCATCGCCTCGGCGTGCTCGACGATGACGCGCTGGAAGTCGTCGCTGGACGCCATCGAGCGGCAGACGGTGCCGTAGATCGCCAGAAACTCCGCCAGAGTCGCGTATTTGTACGCCGGAGGGGCCGGTAAACCGTGCGCGGAAGCCATCGAGATCGCAGTTTTCAGGCGTACAGTCCCCTCCAGGTGAATGTGTAGCTCCGCCAGTTGTACGGCCGCGGCACTCATCGGCTCAAGAATGATCGACTCCGCTCGGAATTGGTCGCCCGAGAGGGCGAGGCGTGCCGCCTGCACGTGACAGGCCAATGGCGGCGGTGGCTGAGCGCAGTCAATGCGTCGCGGAAGAATATCCTCTGGAGGGACGGGCTCATCGTGGGGCTGATCCTCGGAGCGGCGGTGGCCTGCGTGACCGCCGTCGTCGGGGCGATCCGAAACCACGACGTCGCGTTTGGTTTGCTCTGTGCACTTGGGTTCGGCCTCGTGCTCGCCAGCGTTGTTCTGCTGCGCATGGAGATGGTCGCTCGCCTCGCCGCCAGCCGCAAAACATGGTTCTCGAGCTCGCCGCGAGGCCTCGCCGAGCTCGATGTCAACCTGCGTATTGTCGAGGGCAACGGCCGGCTGGCGTCGCTTCTAGCCACTGGCGAGCACGATCTGCAAGGCACGCTTCTGACCACATATTTCCCTCCGGACGAGGCCGAGGGCATAGTCGCACAGTTCAAGACGCTGTATTCGGGAGCGGTGAACACGATCGAGTCAGACAGCCTCGGAATGCGCGCCGACCAAACCCGGATCTGGCTGCACTGGCGAGCCACCACTGTCCGCCGGCCCAACGGCGCCTTCGGCTACTTCGTGACCACCTTCGAGGACACGACCCAGAAGCACGCGGCAGAGGCGGCGGCCATCGCCAACCTGGCCGAGCTGGAGAACCTAAACCACTTGAAGAGCGAGTTCACGTCGCTGGTGAGCCACGAATTTCGTACGGCGCTGACCGGGATCCAGGGCATGAGCGAGCTGATCCTCGTCGGCGACATGAAGGCCGAGGATGTGCACGAGTACAGCGGGTACATCTTCAAGGAGGCGGAGCGGATCAACCGCCTGATCACCGACATGCTCGACCTCGACAGGTTGGAGGCGGGCAAGATGAAAATGACCATGGCACCGGTCGACCTCAACTCGATGATCCAGGACCTCGTTGACCGGAACATCGCAGTCACCACAAGCCACAGGTTCGCCACGGACCTCACCCCTGGCGAGCTCGTGATCACCGGCGACTCCGACCGGCTCATCCAGGTGCTCACGAACCTCGTTTCGAACGCGGCCAAATACTCACCCGACGGCACCGAGATCTTGATCTCGTCACATCGCTACGGCGACATGGCCCAGTTCAGCGTCCGGGATCACGGCGTCGGCATCCCAGCAGATTTCGCCAGCCACCTGTTCGGCCGCTTCGAGCGCTATGACAAAAACCCGGCCAAGGTGATCGGCACCGGGCTTGGGCTTGCGATCACCCGCCAGATCGTCGAGATGCACGGCGGCAAGATCTGGGTCGAGAGCGGAACGGGGGATGGCTCCGTCTTCCACGTGGCGATCCCGGCGCACATCACCCCGGTTGTGGCGCCGCCCGCGACCGACGCGATGCATGTCTAACCGCTAACACTGCCCCGCGCCGGCTTCTTCAAGTGCTCGTCGATCGCCATGTTGGCCAGTGCGTCGGCGCCCTTGTTTCTTTCACGCTCGACATGCTGGAACACCACGTCGTCGAGGCTGTTTGCGAGCGCCTTGGCTTGCTCGTAGAGCCTGTGCAGCTCCGGCTTCTTGATCTTCCAGACACCATTCATCTGCTCGACCACGAGCTTGGAGTCGAGGTTGAACTCGACGCTGTCCGCCTTCCAGTCCTGCACTGCCTTCAGCCCGTCGACGAGCGCGTGATATTCGGCCTCGTTGTTGGTCATCCTGTCGAGCCATCGGTGGAAAGCGCGCAATCGAACGCCATGTTCGTCCTCGATCACGACCCCAAGGCCAGAGGGCCCCGGGTTCCCGCGCGAGGCGCCGTCGGTGAAGACGCGGAGCACTTTCTTCAGGCGAGCACCAGGATGCGACCGCAGTGCTCGCAGTGGACGATGTCGTCGGCGCCCTTGCGCAGCAGCTGCATGCCGGACGAGGTGACGGTCACCCGGCACGCCTGGCATTGGTTGCCGACCACCGCCGCGACGGCAGGACTCATGCGCATTCGCAAGTACGCGTTTTGCGCCACCGCCGGCACCTGGGACCAGATCTCGTCGCGCTCGGCCTCGACCTCCGCGAGCTCCGTTTTCCACGCCGCGAGGTCCTGCTTCAGGTCCGGTTCCTCTGCGGCAGACTGGGTCCTGGCCTCGGTCAGGCTCGCCTGAGCCACGCGCTCCTCCTCGTCCGCCGACTCCGCATCCTCCATCAGCTGCAGCTCGGCCTCCTCCTCGTCGGCGAAGCGAGCCTTCATGTGTTGGACCTCTTCCGACATCTGGAGCAGCTCGGTCGGGTTGCGGATGCGGCCGCTCATGAGCTCCTTCTCGCGGGACCGCAACTTGGTCCGGTGTGCCTCGCGCTCGCGGTCCGAATCGCGAAGCCGTGCCGCCATCACCTCCTGGGCCGCGCGCGCCTGCGCGAGCGATTCCTCGTGCGCAACCACTTCGGGATCTGACGACAGGCGGGCCTCGACGCGCTCGATGTCATCACGCAGCGCGCGTTCGCGGTCGACCAGCCGTTGATGAGCGAACAGCAGCTGTGCCGGCTTCATCTGGTTTGCAACCTTCTGTTCATTCCAGGACGACCAGCACCTGGCCCTCCTTCACGACGTCGGTTTCCTTGACCCTGATCTCTTTTACTGTGCCCGCTCGCGGTGCGGTGACCGAGATCTCCATCTTCATCGACTCGAGGATCAGCAGCTCTTCCTCCTCCTCGACCCTGGCCCCCACCTGCGTCTTCAGCTTCCACACGGTCCCGACGAGCTCGGCTTTGACCTCGGTCATGCCAGTTCTATCCCCGGACCCTGGGCCTGGCCCCGGAGGGTCGAGGGGACAGTGCGAGAGACTCACGCGCCTCGCTGACAGTCGCCACTGAGCGGCCCAGGTCGCGCGCCAGGCGCGCCGCTTTCTCGACCAGCTCGCCGTTGCTCTTCGCCATCCTCCCCTCCTCCAGGTAAAAGTTGTCCTCCAGGCCAACGCGAACGTTACCTTCCATCGCGATCGCGGCGGCGACCAGTGGCCACTGGTTCAATCCGATGCCGATCACCTGCCAGTGCGAACCGGGTGGCAGCGAGTCCACCTGGTTGACGAGGTGGCGCGTGGTGCCTGGGATCCCTCCCAGCACACCCATGATGAGGCTGAACTGGTATGGGCGTCGCAGCGCGCCCATGTCGATCAGAGGGCGGGTGTTGGCGACATGGCCCGCGTCGAAGCATTCCATCTCCGGCCTGACGCCGGCCGCATTCATCGCCTCGAGGAAGAACCGGATGTCCTTGAACGTGTTGGCGAAGACGTGATCGTGATAGAAGACCTTCTTCTTTGCCGAGTAGATCGCATAGTTCATCGACCCCATGTTCAGCGCCGCCAACTCGGGCTGCAGCTCGCGAATGTGAGACACCCGCTCCTCCGGTGACACGCCGATAGCGCCAGTCGAGAAGTTGACGATCACATCAGTGCGGGCCTGAACCTCCGAGAGAATCGCGGCGAAGGTGTCCAGGCGCCAGTCAGGTCCGCCGTCCGGCGTGCGAGCGTGAATGTGGACGATAGCGGCGCCCGCATCGACCGCCCGCTTCGCCTCCTCGGCGATCTCCTTCGGCGTGTAGGGGATCGCCGGGCACTGGTCACGCGTGGCCAGGACCCCCGTCAGCGCGGCGCTGATGATGACCTTCATCTGACGGGCGTCATACCGGGATGTTGCCGTGCTTGCGCCACGGCCGCTCGATCTTCTTGTTGCGGGCCTGCTCGATGCCCCGAACGATGACCCGGCGCGTTTCGGCGGGATCGATGACGTCGTCGATCATCGCCCACCCCGCGGCGAGATACGGATTGATCTGGGCGCGAATCGCCGCGATCATCTCGGCACGCGTCTCGTCGGGGTTCGGGGACGCCTCGATCTGCTTGTTGAAGATGATGTTGACCGCGCCCTCGGGGCCCATGACCGAGATCTCCGCCAGCGGCCAGGCGACGATGGTGTCCGGCTCATAACCCTTGCCGCACATCACGTAATAGCCGGCGCCGTAGGCCTTGCGCATGATGATCGTGACCTTCGGCACCGTCGCCTCCGACGTCGCGTAAAGCATCTTGGCCCCGTGGCGGATGATGCCCTCCTTCTCGACCTGCGATCCGACTAGGAAGCCGGGTACGTCCATCAGAAAGACCAGGGGCACGTTGAAGGCATCGCACATGCGGATGAATCGCGCCGCCTTGTCGGCGGCGTCGGAATCGAGGACGCCGCCTTTGTGCATGGGCTGGTTGGCGACGACGCCGACGGCATGGCCCGCAGCCCGTGCCAACCCGATGACAATGTTCCTCGCCCAAGTGGGCTTGACCTCCAGCCACGAGTCTTTGTCGAAGACCGCCTTGACGACCTTGCGCACGTCATAGGTCGCACGCGGGCCGGCCGGGACGATCTTGTCGAGCCCTGTCACCAGCCTGTCGGCGGGATCGCCGGTGTCCCGAAACGGAGGTGGTTCCGCGTTGCTGGAGGGCAAGAAAGAGAGGAAGCGTTTGACCGTCGCGATGCACTCGGCATCGCCCTCGACCTCGTTGTCCCCCACTCCCGATTCGTAGCAGTGCACCTGCGAGCCGCCCATGTCGTGGTCGGTCACGTCCTCGCCGGTGGCGGCCTTGACCAGGCGGGCGCCGCCCAGTGACATGGACGCGGTTCCTTTGACCATGGGTACGAAATCGGCCAGTCCCGGGATGTAAGCCGTGCCCGCCGAGCAAGGCCCGAGCATCGCCGCGACCTGCGGGATGACGCCTGACATCACGACCTGATCGTGAAACAGGAACCCTGTGCCCGCGAACGTCGAGCCGGCCGCCTCCTGGATGCGGGCGCCGGCGGAGTCGAGCAGCCACACGATCGGCTTGCGATACCGCAAAGCGAGCTCGCGCACTCGTGCTGCCTTGAACTGCTCACCGACAGCGCCCATGGAGCCGGCCATGACCGTGAAGTCGTAGGCGATCACCCAGACCTCGCGACCTTCGACCGAACCGTGACCGGTGACCACGCCGTCCGCGGGCGTTCCGTCAGGGTCGGACTCCCCGCCCCGGACGGGCTGCTGATGCGCGAGCAGGCCGAGCTCAACAAACGTGCCCTGGTCGAACAGGAGGCCGATCCGCTCCCGGACGGTGAGCTTGCCCCGCTCATGCTGCTTGGCGACCCGCTCCTCGCCGCCCATGGCCAGGTTCTTCTGGCGCCTGGCATGAAGCTCGCCGACGCGCGCCGAGTAATCGTCTTCCACCCGGCGCAATGTTAGGGGTCTCCGGAGGCCGCGCCTCTAGGTGGCGCCCACCAGAAGATCGTCGCGCTTGCCCCAGCGGTCGAGGAAGCGGTAGAAATTGCGTCGCGACAGCCGCTCGCGCTCTGCGGGCTCTGTCCACTCCCACAGCCGATGCTCATGCTTTTCGACCGGAAGATGTGGCACGGCCAGGGCGCTGCCGCCCAGTGACGTGCGCCCTGCGCGCCCCCGGCCGTGGTCGCGCAGCCGGAAGCTGAACTCGATGTCGGCGATCCGGTAAAAGCGGAACTTCGGATCGAATCCGCCGACGGCCAACGCGTCCGATCGCCGGAAGGCCATGCAGTAGCCCTCGATCGCATCAACCTCTGGGCCGAGGCTCGGCTCGAACTCCTTGATCGTCCCCGCGCCGCGCACTCCAAAGGGCCCGGCCACGACGACCGAGGGGTCTGCGAGCGCCTCGATGAGCGGCGTGACCGCATCGCCGATGAGCTTCACCCCAGGGTCGAAGAGAACCACGACCTCGCCCGCCGCCGCCTCGATGCCGGCGTTGACCGCCGCGGCGAAGCCGAGGGTTGGGAACAAAGGTATGAACCTCAATCGCTCGGCCGCGCCGCGCTCCAGCCAGTTGGCGATGCGCGCGTCGTCCGAGTTGTCGACGATCAGGGCCTCGAAGTCGGCTTTGCAGTGCGTGAAGACGGAGAGGAGCCAGCGCTCCGCGTCGGCCTGCCAGCCGTGGACAACGGTCAGAAGGGTCACCGCCCGCGGTGTCGAGAGCGTTTCCGACGCCGGCGCCTTGACGGCTTGCAGCTCGCTGCCGGAGGGGCTGTCCACCACCTCCCATCCGCCCTTGCGGAGCTCTGCGCGGAGGGCGTCGGCAGCTTCGAAATCCTTTGCCAGCCGGCGCTCGATGCGCTCGGCCAGGAGCCTTTCGGCTTCTGATCTGTCCGTCAGCCCTTCTTGGCTTTGACCGCGGCCGTCAGCGCCGGGACGATCTTGAGTGCGTCCCCGACCACGCCGAGGTCAGCCATCTTCATGATCGGAGCCTCCGCGTCCTTGTTGATCGCGATGATGATCTTCGAGGCTTTCATGCCCACCGTATGCTGCATCGCCCCCGAGATGCCGACCGCGATGTAGACGCCCGGCCGGACTGATTTCCCGGTCTGGCCGACCTGCATCGAGTACGGAACCCACCCCGCATCCACCACAGCCCGGCTGGCGCCCACGGCTCCGCCGAGCGCGCCCGCGAGCGCTTCGAGGAGAGGAAAGTTCTGCGGACCGCCAAGGCCGCGGCCGCCGCTGATCACGACCTTGGCCTCTTCCAGCTTCACCTTCTCGGAAGCCTCGACGACCCGCTCGGTAATGCGCGCTCGCCTGGAAGCGTCCGCCACGGTGACCTGCAGCGGCTTCACCTCGGCGCTGGCGCCGGTTTCCGAAGGCTCGAACGACTTCGGACGCACGAGCACGATCGCGGGCTTGCTGTTGGCCTTCATCGAAGCGACCCTCGCGCCTCCGAAGTACGGCACCTTCGCCACGAACCCTCCGTCCTTGGCGACGACGTCGCCCGCGTTGGAGATGAGGCCCGTGCCGAGCCGTGCGGCGAGCCGTCCGGCCACCTCGCGCGAGTCGGTGGTGAATCCGAACAGGATGAGGTCGGGCGCGCCCTTGTCGTGCAGGGATGCCAGCGCGTCGGCTGCCGGCTCGGCGATGAAATCGTCGAAGGCGGCGTCCTCGTTGAAGTGGACGACCTTCGCGCCGTGCCGGCCCAGAATCTCGGCGGCTGTCTTTGCCCCCGCTCCCAGCGCGATCGCCTCGACCTCGCCCAGCTCGCGCGCCTTGGTCATCAGCTCGAGTGATGTCGGGGCGAGCTTGCCCTGGTTCATCTCAGCGAAGACCCAGATCCTGGCCACCTAGACCACTCGAGCCTCGACGAGGACCTGCATGATCTGGTCGATGGCGGTGCCGTCATCCTGGATCACCTTGCCCGACTTGCGCGTTTCCGCGTCCGCCACGCCTTCGATGCTCTCCACCGGCTCGCCTTTCTCGACGCCGAGGTCACCGAGACCGACCTGCTTGATCTCCTTGGAGCGGGCGGCCATGATGCCTTTCAGCGATGCGTAGCGCGGCTCGGCGATGCCGGCCGTGACGGTGATCAGGACCGGCGTCGACGCCTCGACGACTTGGTAGCCGTCAGCAGTCTGGCGGTGGACTCTGACCGTCGTTCCGTCGATTTCGACTTTCTTCGCAACCGTCAGCTGGGGCACTCCGAGAAGCTCGGCCAGCATCGGCGGCACCATGCCGGTGCTGCCGTCGTACGACTCGGTGCCGCAGATCACGAGGTCTGGGGATTCGGCCTTGATTGCCGCGGCCAAGACCCTGGCCGTGAGGAGCGCGTCCGCGCCGGCCAGCTGGGGATCGGTGATCAGGATGCCGCGATCCGCGCCCATGGACAGGCCTTTGCGAATTGCGTCCTTGGCGCGCTCCGGACCCATCGAGACCAGCACGACCTCGCCGCCATGCGCTTCCTTGAGCTGCAGGCCCTCTTCGACCCCGCACTCATCGCCGGGATCGAGCACCGCCTCTTTCTCGCGAGAGATCGTGTTGTCGGATTCCAACGCGAGAGTCGAGTTGGGGTCTGGGACCTGTTTGACGGTGACGACGATCTTCAAGGCGTCAATCCATTATCGCTGCGACGGCTGAGCGGCATTGAAACGCTCCAAGTCCTCAGGCGTGTTGAGGCTCTCGAGCTGCCGGGGATCCACGTCCTCCAGCCATGTAACGTCGAGCCGCTCGACCAGGTCAGCGGCTTTCAGCAGGTGCGCGTCGAGGGCGGCCGCGATCGCCGGCAGCGCCGTTCTCCGGTAGGCGCCGCACACCGGCTCGGGGCGCCCACCGATCCGCGGGATCGCGGCATCGCAGCTTCGGGCCGCGGCAACCGCGGCCTGCGCGAGCTCGAGTGAGACGTATGGCATGTCGCACGCCAGCACGAACATCACCTCTTCACGTGCCGCCGCCAGCCCCGCCTCCATCCCGGCCAGCGGACCCGCCGACGACTTGCGGTCGAAGACGATGCGGTACGGGACGGGCTGTTCGAGCTGCTCCGGTTCAGCGAACGAAACCATCACGTCCGTGAACTCGGCGGCCAGGCGCCCCGCCACATAGCGCACAAGGTAGGTGTCCCCCACCTCGAGCCAGGCCTTGGGCCGGCCCATGCGGCGGCTTTCGCCGCCCGCCAGCACGAGCAGTGAGGCTTGCATGTTCGACAATGATCGCGCCATGAAGGCCATTGATTTTCACGTCCACCTCCCGACTCCGGAGTGGCTCGACGTGTCGATGCGCGGATACGTAAAGGCGGCCGAGTCCTACTTCCGCTCGAAAGTGGCGCGGAAGACACTCGACGAGCTCGCTCGGGAATACGAGGCTATGGACGTGCTTGCGGTGCTGCTGGCCTGGGACGCCGAGACGGCGACCGCCCGGACGCGCGTACCGAACGAGCTCGTGGCCCAGGCCTGCCGCGACCACCCCAAAGCCTTCGCCGGCTTCGGGAGCGTTGACCCGCTCAAGGGCGAGCGGGCGGTCGACGAGCTCGAGGGCATAGCCGCACTCGGCCTCAAAGGCATCAAGCTGCACCCGTCACTGCAGGCGTTTGCTCCGGACGATGAGCGGCACTGGCCCCTGTACGAAAAGTGCGAGGAGCTCGGGCTGGCCGTGCTGTTCCACACCGGTACGAGCGGCATCGGCGCCGGCCAGCCTGGCGGCCAGGGCATCCGGCTGGATTTCGCGCGGCCCATCCGCCTGGACGCGGCCGCCGCGTCATTCCCCGACCTCCAGATCATCGCCGCCCATTTCGGTTATCCGTGGCACCTGGAGCTGCTCGCGATGGCGCTCCACAAGACGAATATCCACATCGACATCTCGGGCTGGGCTCCGCGCTACATCCCCGCCGAGGTGATGCGCGATATGAAGGGCCGGCTGCAGGACCAATTCGTCTTCGGCAGCGACTACCCCTTCATCGCCCCCCAACGCTGCCTGGACGAGCTCGCCACGCTCGACATCCCCGACCCCGTACTTCAGAAGCTGTTGGTCGGCAACGGCAAGAGGCTGCTCGGCCTGTCGTAACCGGGGATTAGTCGCGCGACGGCTCGAGCGTGCAGCACGAGGTTGCGTGTCAGGAGCGGCACGGGAAGCGCGACCCGCTCGCTGGCCTGGACCGTCACGTCCACGCCTCCAACCGCCACCTCATCCACCGTCGCGTCCGGCATCTCCGCGACAAGGGTCTGGGAAGCAGCCAGCTGCGCGGCTCTGCGATCAAGCTGGAGCGCTCCCGTCGACCGCAGCATCGCAACGTCCACCTGTTGCGCTGCTACTTCGGCCGCCTGAGCGGCTGCCGATTGCAGCTGTGCCGCCTGCCCGCTGACTACAGCTGCGTCGACTGCGTAGGCCGCGACAGGCAGGAGGACGGCCGGCAGGGCAACCGCAAAGAAGGCAAGCACCTGGCCGCCTTGCCGCTTCACGGCGCAGCGCCGCGGGTGCGAAACGTCTCCAGCTGCGTGACCGCCTGGGCATGGAGTTGAAGTCGGGTTGGAAAGAGCAACAGGTTCGTCCAGGCGATGTCGACGAAAGCGCTCGACCTCGCCTGCACCGTGCCGCCGCGCGCGAACGATCCGAGGCTGAGCTCAAGTTTTGGATCGGTGATCGGATAGGCCGCGAGCGTGGCCGAAAAGCGCGCTTGGGCCGCCATTCGTGCGGCCGCCTCATCTGGAGCGCGCGCCGCCGTCGCGGCGGCTGCCTGCGTCGCAGCTTCGAGGCCCGACCGCGCATCCGCCACCTGCGCAACGGCGATGGCTCCGAGGCCGAGCATTGCGACCGCCGGCGCGCAGATGGCCAGCTCGACCAGGGACTGTCCGCGGCTCGTCAAGAGAATTTCTCCTTCTGCAGCACCACGTCGGCGTGAAGCGGCAGGCCGCCGCCCGCGACCAGTGGTACGAGTGCGGGCGCCTCGCCCCCGATCGTGACTTGGACGCTCGTCCCGAGATCTCGAGCGCACACCCAAAGCGATGGTCGCTCGGAGGCCTGCCCAGGGCACCAGCTCGCCGCCGCCGCACCGACCAGGCCTGGATCGAGAACCCGAATTGCAACCGCCGACGCCACGGTCAACGGAGCTCCGGCGACCGAACCCGCCCGGGCGCCGGCGATCGCCGCCGAGCGTGCGGAAAACGCCTCCGTGCCCCAGACCGCCAGCTCGACACAACCAAGGACGAGGAGCAGGGCGATCGGCCACGCCAGCGCGAACTCGATAAGCGCGGTGCCACGCTCGCGGAGTTTCATCGCAGGCTGCGCTGCAGGACCGACACCGCGGGAAACATCAGAATCCCGAGGAAAGGCAGCAGAACGCCGACGGCGGCCGGCAGCAGGACGTGATTGAGCGCCCGCCGGCTGTGCTCGATCAGCTCCCGTCTCTGAGCGCGGCGCAGATCGGACGCCAGCGCCCGAACCCCATGGCTGGTGGCAGTGCCGTACTCGCGGCTCGCGGCCAGCAGCGTGGCCAGGCTGGCAAGGGCTGGGATCCGCGTGCGATCGGAATGCTCGAGGAGTCGCGACTCGAAGGTGGCGGAGCCCGCCATCTGCGATGCGATGAGCATCCGTCGCAGATCGGCGGCGAGCTCGCCTTCGACCTGGACGGTCACTGAGCCCAGCGCTGCGAGCGCGCTGCCTCCTCCACTCAGCTCGAGCGTGAACAGCTCCAACAGCGGCACCAGCTCCCCGGCCAAGCGGCGACGACGGACTCCAATGGCGGAGTTCAACGACACGAGGACCGCGCCGCACCCGCTTGCAAAGCCGATCGGAGCGAGCACCGGTGCGATCGCCCAAGCCAAGACAGCAAGGGCGAAACCCAGCCCGAGGGCCATGACCGCAAATCGCTCAGGCGACTCGCGCCAGCCGGCACGCTCGATGCTCGCCGACAGCCAGTCGTCCAGGCGAGCAGCCCGCCACCAGGGCCCCAGCCGCGCCATGGGTTGCGAGATCCATCGTGACACGCCGACCTCGGACCTCCGGCCGCAGAGCGCCATCACCCCGCTCGAACACATCAAGCCGGCAGTCAGCGAGCCCGTAATGACGAGCGCCTCAGGCATCGGAAAGCCTCACGCGCTGCAGGCCCGGCAGCTCGAGCAGGCGGCGCATCCAGGTGTAGCCGGCCGCCATCGTCGCGAGCATCAAGAGCAGAAACAGCTCTCCTTCGGGCTGATGGAAGGCGTCGAGATAGGGCGAGTGAAGGCTGGACAGGATGACCAGGAACACGAGCGGGAGGGTGACGATGATCGTGGAGGCGGATCGCGCCTGGGCCTGCAGGGCACGAGCCTCGCGCTCGACCTCCTGGGCGGCGGTGACCGAGGCTTCGAGGTCGGCGAAAAGCGGCGCCAGCTCGCCGCCCCCAGGCTGCTGGATCAGAACCGCCGCCGCCAGCATGTCGAAGAGCGGCTCAGCGACGCGTTCACGCGCCTCCCTCCACGCCTGACGCCGCCCGACCGTCCGGCCGGCGATGACGCGAAACTCAGCGCGCAGCGGCCAAGGGCCACGCTCGGCGAGCACCGCGATGGCCTGGGTGACGCTAGTCGCTCCGGTCTCGAGGAGCTGGCGCATCATGCGGACCGCCTCGAGCACCGCATCTTGCCGCGCGACCTGGCGCGCACGGGCGCGCGTGCCGGCGACGCCCCGGACGAGGGAAGCGCCGCCCAGAGCGCCGGGCAGAGCAAGCACCGGCAAACCCGTCATCGCAGCCGCGATCAGACCGAGACACACGCCAAGCCCGAGCTGCAGCGCCACGTACACCGGTCCGTCCATCGATCCGATTGCCGCTTCTCGAGCCCGCAGTTCCTGCCTGGCCCACCATGCACGAAGCCGGCGAACCAGCCAGAACGGCGCGGGCGGCGGGGGCGGCGGTGCGGTGACTGCGAGGAAGGCGCATGCAACGGCGAGTCCAGCGCTGATGGCGGCGCCTATCTCAAGCATCGAAGCCGTCGAGCAGGGTGGCTGGATCGCAGACGCGGGCGAGCTTCGACCAAACTCGCTCCGGCATCGCCGCCGGTGATCCCACCCGGTGCCAGCCGTCCGGCCCGAACGCGACAAGCTCCTGAACAGTGGGCTTTCCATCTTGCATGCCGCCGACCCAACCCACCGAAGTCAGGCGGCGTTCCCGGCAGTCACCGGACCGCCTCGCGATGCCGGCGTAGAGGACGAGGTCGACCGTGTTGACGACCTCGCTCAGCACCACCTCGGCTCGGGGTGCTTGAGGATTGCGCAAAGCCAGTCGCGCGAGGCGCGGCAGCGTGTCGCGGGGACTCTCTGCGTGAAGGGTGCAGAACGAGCCCGGATGACCTGTGTTCATGGCGTCCAGCAGATCGAGGGCTTCGCCCCCGCGCACCTCGCCGATGATGATCCGGTCGGGCGACATGCGCAGCGATTCGTGGACGAGCATCTGGATCGTGATGGCGCCGCGGCCTTCGGTGTTCGGCGCCCTTCCCTCCAGGGCAATGCAGTCCTGCAGCTCGGCCCAGAGATGCAGCTCGGCCTGGTCCTCGATGGTCACCACCCGCTCATCGGCGGCGATGAGGCGCCCCAGCACGCGCATGAACGTTGTCTTCCCTGCTCCCGCACCCCCGGCGATGAGCATGTTCAAGCGCCCGGCCACTGCAGCCTCCAGCAGAGGACGTAAGGCCGCCGGCATGAAGCCGGAGGCTTCCAGCGAGGCGAGATCGACGAAGCGCGCCGGAGGATGGCGGCGGATCGTAACCGTCATCGGATGGGCGGGTGGTGATAACGCCGCGTGAAGCCGGCTGCCCTCCGGCAGGGTCATGGTCACAGTGGGACTCGCCCGGTCGAGACGGGCGGTTGGCGTGCCGTCCGTGTACCAGTGGACGAGCTCGATCAGGGCCGACTCGTCGGCGAACGGTGGTTGGATTGATTGCCGGCGTCCACCCCGAAAGACAAAGCAAGCCGCAGTCCCGTTGATGCGGACCTCCTCGACCTCAGGGTCGGCCAGGTGCTCGGCGAGGGGTCCCAGCGGCGTGACCGAGGCGAAAATCCGCCTCCACATCTCTTCGGAGCGGTCGCGATCGAGTTGCTTTTCAGCCACGAGGCGGCCGACCAGAGCGTAAACCCACGACTGGTCGTCGACTCGCAGCCGCGTCCGTTCCCGGCGCACGAGCTCCGCGCCGATCTCCGCCTCGACGCGAGCCAGCACCACCTCCTCGACATCGAGCTCCTGGACAGCGCTCACGGTGTGCCCGCCATCTGGATGGCCTGCGCCGCGCTGGAGACTGGCGATTCGGGGCCGCCGGCCGATCCAGGCTCCGCGGTGACCGCAACGAGGTGCATGGTGGCGGCGGCGTAAACGAACGCTGCGGCTCGCTCGACGGGCACCACCAGCACCATGCCCGCCCCGGAGGTCGACCGGACTTCGACACCCGTGGCGAACGGCTCGATGGTGGGATGATCCGGCGGCCCGTCGAGCACGAGCAGGTCGACGCGCGAGCCTGCCTGCGCGGCCGGAGCATTCTGCACCGGCACGAAGACGAGGCGCGACGCGGCGGATGGATCGGCCGCCTTCACATCGCTGCGTTGAATCAACTGGCCAGAGGCGAGATCGTGCGAAGCGTGCAGCCCCGCCAAGGCACTGCCGTCGGCGCGCGTGAACAGGAGCTGATGGCTTTCGGTGATCGTCAGCGGGGCAAGCCCGATCGAGCCCGGCCCAACGGCCGACCCCGCCGGAATGTCCCTCAGGGCAACGAACACCTCCACCGTGTCGCGCGCCGGGTTGGCGGCCGCCAGGAGCGCTGCGCTTACGCCTCCTCCGAGTCCGAGCGCGACCATCGCCACGAGCCAACGTCTCACGTGTCCGACGATATGCGGCGGGTAGCCCCCCAACAATCCAGGTTGTTAAGACGGCGTGCGTGTAAAGAAACGCTTGACAAATTACCAGGCGTGGCTATCGTGCTCGCATGAACGCAGCGACCATCGTGGCTCCGACCGAAGAACAGATCGAGGGTCGGCGCAAATCACTCCTGGCGGAGTCCGATTCCCTCCTCGACGATGTCGAGATGCTGAGACTGGAGGACCAGGTAGAGGCGCCCAATCGCCTTCGAGAAGCCATCCACGCGCTGCAGCTTCGTCTTGGCCGCCGCAACCCGCCGGTGCCACCCGCCACCCTCGACGCCGCGCATGAGCTCGTCTTCGCCGTTCAGCAGCGTCTCATGGCGGCCAACCCGAAGCATCCGAGACCCAACCGCCACGCGGGACGGCCGAGCGGGCAGCCACTGGTGACGGTGGTCCGTGGGGAGCTGCGGTGGAAAGTGCTGACGCTGCCCGCACCTGGCGGGGCTGAAGAGGAGGAATGGATCGCGATGGTGGAATGCACCGTTGAGCGCGCCTGGGACCGGTGGTGTTACGCGCAGCAGCAGGCGGTGCGCGCTGCGCGGGATCGTTTCAAGGCGGATCTCGCCGTCGCGATCAACAGGGCTGCGTGGGCCAACTACTGGGAGCTGCTGCAGGAGGCGGAGCGAATCAAGGATCGCCTGCGGATGCGGCACGGCGCAGCATCGCGTGCAGCTCGTCGCTCCTGACCGGCGCCCCTGACGCACGTACCCTGCCGGCGAACATCCGCAGAAACAGCTCGAGGCGCCGGTCGTCAAGGGCCGCCGCGGCTTCGATGATCTCGGCCGCTGCGGCGGCGTGACCGGGCTCCAGGACCCGGCCAAGCGTCACGGCAAAGTCGTCAGGCAGTGCGCCCATGGTGCGGAGACAGACAATAGACGCGTGCAGCCGGTGGTGATCGGGGATGTCATGTGGGAGCCGAGCGCGGAGGTGATCGCGAAAAGCCGGCTCAAGCTCTTCATGGACCGCCATGGCATCGAGACCTTCGCCGAGCTCCTCCAGCGCGCCGACGACGACATCGAGTGGTTCTGGGACGCCGCGATCAAGGACATCGACATCGCGTTCTACCGCCACTACGACAAGGTGGTCGATCTCTCGCAGGGCAAGCCCTGGGCGAAATGGTGGGTCGGCGGGCGGATGAACATCGTGCAGAGCTGCCTCGATCGCTACCGCGTCGAGGAGTACCGCCACAAGCCCGCGATCGTGTTCGAGGGCGAGCCGGGCGAGGTCCGCACCCTGACGTACTCGGAGCTCGACCACCAGGTGTGCCGCCTCGCCGGCGCGCTCCGGCGCCTGGGCGTGCGGCCAGGAGACCGGGTGGGGATCTTCATGCCCATGTGCCCCGAGGTCGCGGTCTCGGTCCTCGCCACGGTGAAGATCGGCGCGGTCATCATCCCGCTGTTCTCGGGCTACGGAGCCGAGGCGATCGCGGCCAGGCTGCGGGACGGCGAGGCGAAGGTCCTCATCTGCGCCGACGGCTTCTACCGGCGGGGCAGCGTCGTCCCGATGAAGGAGACCGCGGACAAAGCGCTGGTCAGCTGCCCGTCGGTGACCAAGGTGATCGTGTTCCGGCGGGTGGTGCGTGAGATCCCTTGGACCCATGGGCGCGACCAGGTGTGGGAGGTGCTCCTGGAGGACGAGCCCGACCACGCCCAGACGCACGAGATGGATCCCGAAGACCCGCTGATGATCATCTACACCTCCGGCACCACGGGCAAGCCGAAGGGCACCCTGCACGTGCATGGCGGCTTCCCGGTCAAGGCGGCGCAGGACATGGCACACGGGTTCGACATAGGTCCCGACGACTCGGTGTTCTGGTACACGGACATCGGCTGGATGATGGGCCCCTGGCTGATCTTCGGGACCCTGATCCTGGGCGCCACGATGGTGCTTTACGAGGGCACGCCCGACCACCCTGCCGCCGACCGGATGTGGCGCCTGGTGACGGACCACAGGGTGACCGTGCTCGGCGTCTCCCCCACCCTCGTGCGGTCGCTGATGACCCATGGCGACGAGGTGCCCGCGCACCACGACCTGTCCAGCTTGCGCATCCTGGGCGGTACCGGCGAGACGTGGAACCCGGAGCCGTTCCAATGGTTTTTCAAGCACATCGGCGGCAGCCGGATCCCGGTCATCAACTACAGCGGCGGCACCGAGATCTCAGGCGGCATCCTGTGCGGCAACGTCATCACGCACCTGAGGCCATGCGCATTCGCCGGCCCCGTGCCGGGGATGGCGGCCGACGTGCTCGACGCCGACGGCAACTCGGTGCGGGGCGAGGTCGGCGAGCTGGTGATCCGCAACGCCTGGCCGGGCATGACGCGGGGTTTCTGGGGTGACCGCGAGCGCTACCTGGAGACCTACTGGAATCGCTTCGATGGGGTGTGGATTCACGGCGACTGGGCGTATGTGGATCCGGAGGACGGCCTGTGGTACGTGCTGGGACGATCAGACGACACGATCAAGGTCGCGGGCAAGAGGCTTGGCCCGGCGGAGGTCGAATCCATCCTGGTCGGCCATCCGTGGGTGGCGGAAGCGGCCGCCATCGGCGTGCCGGACGAGCTGAAAGGCGAGGCGCTGGTTTGTTTTGTGATCCTGCGGCCCAACCGCCAGGCCAGCGCCGAGCTCGCCGGCGAGCTGCAGGAGCTCGTCGCCACGGCGCTGGGCAAGCCGCTGAAGCCGATGGCGGTCCATTTCGTCGGCGACCTGCCGCGCACGCGCAACGCCAAGATCCTCCGCCGCGTCGTGCGCTCGGTCTACACAGGCAAGGACCCGGGCGACCTCTCCTCCCTCGACAACCCCAGCGCGCTGGCCGCGATCGGCGCTACGCGAACCTAGAAGCTGAGGACCTTCTCCGCCTCCATGGTCAGCCGGACGAGGTCCGGCGGCGTGATGAAGCTCATGTTCGGGGTCATCATCGACGGCAAGACCCCACGGGCCTCAGCGCAGCCTTTTCAAACGTAGAAGTTGACGTCCTGGTCCAGGCATTTGTCGAGCAGGTCGCGCAGCGGAGGCACGCCGACACCGAGGACGTTGGCGATGACGTCCGGCTTGACCAGCTCGGCGGCATCGCCGGCCAGCGCCACCGCCACCTCGACGCCGGCGACCTTGGCGCCGTTGACTGCGATGTGGAACGGCACGCTCGCACGGGTCGGCTCTTCCGGTCCGGTCGCAGTGACAATGAGAAGGCCCGGCACGAGCTCAAGTATGGGCAACCGATGAAAGGCGCGTCCGCGTGAAGCTGACCCGCGCGGACTGGGTGCACCTCCTGCTGCTGTGGCTGGGCGGGATCGATCTTCGGCTGACCCTGCTGGCTGTGCCGCCACTGGTCCCCCTCATCCACCATGCCCTCCATCTCGACGAGACAGCCGTCGGGACGCTCGTGTCGCTCCCGGTGCTCCTGCTCGCGATCGCGGCGGTGCCGGGTTCGCTTCTCATCGCCAAGCTCGGAGTGCGCGGGGCGTTGCTGGCGGGCCTCGGGTTGATCGCTGTGTTCGGCGGCGTGCGCGGCCTCGGGCCGAGCGTGCCGGTGCTCTTCACATCGACATTCCTGATGGGCCTTGGCGTCGCGGTGAGCCAGCCCGCGTTTCCCTCCCTGGTGCGCGACTGGTTCCCGCGCCGGATCGCTGTCGCGACGGCCGTCTACAGCAACGGGATCCTGATCGGCGAGACCGTCCCCACCGCGCTGACGTCGCCGGTGGGCGTGCTTCCATTGGCGCACGGCGACTGGCGCTGGGCCTTCGCCCTGTGGTCGATCGTGGTCGGGGTATCCGCGATCGCGATCGTGCTGGCCGTCCCGGCTCACCGGCGGTTGAGCGTCCCGTCGCGCTGGTGGCCGAGCTGGCGGCAGGGGCAGGCCGTGCGCGTCGGCCTGGTGATGGGCATGGCGTCCGCGGTTTACTTCGGCACCAACGCGTTCGTGCCCGATTTCCTCGACCAGACCGGCCGGCACGCGCTCATCGCGCCAACCCTCGCGGTCCTGAATGGAGCCCAGCTGCTGACCGCGCCGGCGGTGGCGATCTGGGACCGACTTCTGGCCGGGCGGGTCGGATTCATCGGCTCGAGCCTGCTGATGGCGGTGGCCCAGGTCGGGATCATCTTTACGCCTGGGGCCGGCGTCATCTTCTGGGCGTTCCTGCTCGGCTTCGCCGCGGCGTTGGCCTTCATCGTCGCCCTCACGCTGCCGCCCAAGCTTGCGGCAGCCGGGGACGTGCACCGGATGAGCGCGGCTGTTTTCACCTTTCAGTACGGCGCGGCGTTCGTCGTCCCGCTCATCGCGGGCGCTTTGTGGGACGCGACCGGGACCGCTGCGTTGGCGTTCGTGCCCGGCATCTGCGCCGCGGCGGCGATGTGGTGGATGGCGCTGCCGCTTCGCATTCCTGATGATTCGCGGTAGCCTAGGGCTCTCCATCCGGCCTGCCGAAATGAAGAGGAGGTCGCGCTTTACGACCTCCTCGAACTACCCCCCTCAGCTCTTGGGTCAGGCCAGCCGGAACGTCCCGCTCAGGAGATCCCCGGTGGCCACGTAGCCGTCGCTGATCGTGATCGCGTACTTGGCGGCGCTCAGGGCCGTGGCCTCGGTCTCGAGGATCGTGAACGTCACCGGGTTGCCGTTGGCGACGCCCTGCCCGGTGATGGAGGCCGTGCCGAGCACGTCGTCATAGACGATCGACTGGACCTGCGTCGAATGGAAGCTCTCGCCGCTGCCCTGGTCGGCGAACGATTCACCCGCCGAACCGCCTCCGTCGCATGCGTCCTCGTCGGAGTGGAAGGAGGCGGAACCTCCATTCCTGCCCTGGACCGTTCCGTCCCCGTCGTGTTCATGGCACGCGACGAAGGAAGGCGTGGACAGCGTCGGGTTGAAGTCGTAGGCCGGGACGGAGTCGATGAGATTGAACGGGACCCCGCCGAGGCCGCTGGTGTTGGGTCCGTCGGCGGTGCCGTTCAGGGACATGCTGGCGCTGGTTGCGCTGTAGAGAACGCTGCCCATCGCGCCGGGTTCGGTGACGTCAGCGACCGGGACATTGATGGTGATCACGCCGGGAGAGGTGGCGGTGTAAGAACCGGTCACCGAGGTCGAGCCCGGGTAGGTGGCCATCAAGCCACCCCCCATCTGCTCCGCCGCATTTTCGCCCACGGCGAAGGTCGGAGCGGCGCCGGCGATCGACTGCATGTAGGCGTGGAAGAACTTGCCGCCGTTGGGGTCCGTGCTGGAGGGAACCTTCCACTGCGTCGACCAGGCGAGCGTCGTGCCGCCCGCGTCCGCCTTGGCCGCGAGGCTGGTGAGGTCGGCGACCAGCATCTTGATCTGCAGCGTCTGGCCTGAGTTGACCAGCCGCATCTGGGAGCCAAGCATCTCGAGGTTCGGCTGGTTGCTGCTCGAGACCCCGGCGCTGTCGAATGTCGCGGCGTGCGTGCCGACCTGGACCGAGTTGACGCGCGTGGCAGGCAGGTGGACGGCGCCGATCGACGCATATAGGCTCGGCCCGCCGTTCTGCCTGACGAAGGCGGCCTGCGAGTCCAGCTCGAGGTCGCTGTTGGAGTCGGCGTACGAGATGTTCGCCTCGCCCTGTGGGCCCAGGCGAAGCTGGATGAAGTCGCCGAGCGTGCGATCGCCGGTCTGCCCGCCGATCAGGGTGAACATGGAGCCCCGGTGGATGAAGTGCTCGCTCGCGAGGACCGGCCCGCTCCAGGTGGGGGCGCCACTGGTGAAGTTGATCGACTGCTGCAGGAATAGGCTCCAGTCGCCGTGGACCGAATCGGGGCCGTTGCTGTTGGCCGGAGCGACCGCCGGCGTTCCATACCAGGCGACGTCAACGCGACCGTTGTCGCCCGCGACCGGCCATGCAAACACGTTGTTGTGCAGGGCCGGCGTGGGCAGCTGGCGCTCAGCGGTCCACGTGTTGCCCTGGTCGGTCGAGACCGAGTAGTAGAGCAACGTGTCGCCTGTGACGTGCTGACCCGAGGCGGCGGCGGCGTTGTAAGGCGCCTGCTCCCAAACCGCAAACAGGTTGCCGGAGCGGTCGACTGCCATGGTCGGGAAGTTGGCGCCGGTGATGAAGCCGGGGAAGGAGGCGACCACCACGTCCTGGCAGTTGCCGTAGCCGGTGGCTGAGACCGTGAAGTCGACGAGGTCGCACCGGCCCATCAGGATCGTGTCGAGGTTCTGGTTGTCGTGGATCACGAAGGCACGCTTCGTGCCGCCGTAGTTGAAGAACTCGTCGTTGCCCATGATCCCCTCGTTGCAGGGGTTGCTGTTGACGATCTGGCTCGGGCCGAACTCGATGCCCGCGGTCGCCGGATCGATGACGGTAGTGCCCGGCACCGGGATGGGCGAGCGCGCGAATACGACGCGGTTGCTCGTCTCGCACGTCGGGTCCGGCAGCCCCACGAGGTTGGGCGCGAAGTCATACGTCAGTGTGATCGAGCCGCCGGCGGTCGGATTGCCGTCGACTGTGTACCACTGGCGGTCGACCGGCGTGATCGGCGTGGCCGCGCAGGTGAACGCGAAGGTGCGTCCCTGGTCTCCGGACCGTGCGGTGCTGAAGTTGGCCAGGGTCAGGTCGTTGAAGTAAAGGTTGTTGGCGCTGTCGGTTGCCAGCTCCGAGTCGCCACCGCCGGTGCAGGTGGTCGGCTTGCCCACAGGCTGCACTGCGCCCGCGACCCACTTGAACGTCTGCCCGCCGTCGATCGAATGGTTGATGTAGGAGACCGTCGACGAAAGGGAACCCGGAGCGCTGGTGTACACGCGCCCGCTTCGGTCGATGCGCAGGCCCTGCTCGAAGCCTGTCCCCTGCACGCCGCTGATGGTCGGGTTGCCGAATGTCGGGACCGCGGATGCGGCCGAAAGTACCGTAGGGGTCGCGGCGGCGGAAAACGAAGCTGCGATAGCCAAACCGCCCGCAAGCCCGACCAGGCGCCTCAAGACTGAACCTCTCAACTCACCCTCCTGCGATTGCCCGTTATCTCCGGAATGTCGCCGGATTCCTTGCCACCCCACGCAGTGGTTGCAGGCTTTATATCACACCACTTTGAGGGGTGTCAACGGCATAATTGAGCGTCATGGAGACCGCCGAAGCCCTCCCCTCTGAGCTGAGCCGTCTCGGCTTGACCACCTATGAGGCGAAGGCCTATGTCGCGCTGGTCGGCCGGGATTCGTTCACCGCCGCCCAGGTCGCCCGGCAGGCGGAGCTCCCCCGGCAGCGCATCTACGACGTGCTCGAGAGCCTGGTCAGCAAGGGGATGGCCGCCGCGAGGCCTGGGCGCGTCATCAAGTACGCAGCGACCGAGCCGACGATTGCGATCAGGCGCCTGGTGGCCGCTAGGCGCGAAGAGCTGGCCGACCTGGAGACGGCTGCGTCACGCACCATCGGCTCGCTGGCTTCGATGTATGCCGCGGGGCAGCAGCACACCGATCCCATGGACTACATCGAGGTGCTGCGCGAGCCGCGCGCGATCAATGCCCGCTTCGACGAGCTGCAGTCCACGGCGAAGCGCGAGATCCTCGTCTTCACCAAGCCTCCCTACGCCAAGCCGCCTCAGGAGAATGTCGAAGGCTTGTCGGTGGCGCGACGCCTGGAGGCACGCGGCCTCTACGAGGAGTCCGTGTTCGACGAGCCAAACGTGGTCGCGGGCGTGCGCACCTTCATCCAGGCCGGCGAGAAGGCCCGGGTGGTCAAGGAGCTGCCGATGAAGCTCGTGATCATCGATGCCGCGATCGTCATGTTCGGGATGCAGGATCCGGTGGCGAGCGGTTCAGACCTCACGAT
Organism: Candidatus Dormiibacterota bacterium; assembly: GCA_036491755.1. Taxonomy (GTDB): domain Bacteria; phylum Chloroflexota; class Dormibacteria; order Dormibacterales; family Dormibacteraceae; genus DASXBJ01. The sequence continues at coordinate 2,201 of DASXBJ010000133.1, read as the reverse complement.
CATGGTCGTGGATCATCCCTCGCTCGCCGCCGTCCTCCGCATGGCGTTTGACGCCTACTGGGCGTTGGGAGTCGACTTCGAAGCCGCCCTGGCTCAGAAGGGAATGCCGTAGTCGGCGAGGATCTCCTTGGCGGCGCGGTCGCCTTCCTCCGCCCCACCTTCCATGAAGCCCTGGAAGTTGGTCGAGCAGTGCTCTCCGGCGAAGTGGCAGTTGGCCTGCCGGACCCCTTCGTAGCCGCTGAACGATGTGTACTGGCCTATCTTCCAGTAGGAGTACGAGCCGAGTAGGAATGGGTTGATGCGCGGCACGTCGAGAGTGGCGCGGCCGTTCCAGTGGCGGCTGATCCCCGGGAAGACGTCCTCGACCTGGTCCAGGAATGTACGGGCGAATTGAGCCACCACGGTGGGGTCGTCGGCGTCGCCGGTGAACGACGACAGCGGCACGCCGCCGCCCGTGTAGTCGACCATGATCCCGGTTGCGCCGTCCTGGGCACGCGTCACGTCCCACGCGTTCTGGTAACCCGTGTCCGCATAGCTGGTGCCGGTGCTGATGCCCCAAGGCCCCGGCTGGTCCCAGAAGCGGGTGTCGAACTGGAGCTGAAGCTTGGAGTTCTTGCCGTAACCCAGCTGAGTGATCGCCGTCTCCTTGAGCGGCGTGAAACCGGCGGCGCGGTAGTCGGCATCGGACTTGAGGATCGTTCGCAGCACCGAGAAGGGCACGGTCAAAATCACGTGGTCCACGTCCCGGTCGATCGACCCCTCCGGCGCCTGGAAGGTGAGCGTGTACGTGCCGCTGGAGTTGTGAACGATTCCCGTGAGACGGTTGTTCAACCTGACGCTGGCCGGCGGGAGCGAGGCTGCGATGGCCCGAGGCAGACGCTCGTTGCCGCCCTTGATGTGGAAGGTCTCGTCTGAGGCGCCGAAGACGACGAACTGGTTCGTATTGAACAAGAGGTAAATGATGTTCAACGCGCTCTGTTCCGTCGTGACATTTCCGTACTCGATGTTGTAGGCGACATCGAGCAGCTGGCCCAGCTTCGAGTTATGTCCGCCGGGGACGCGCGTCGCGATCCACTGGTACACGCTCATGAGGTCGAGATCCTTCCCCGCCTCCGTGAAGCTGTTGTAAAGGGTTGGGAACGGGGCGGCGTTGTTGTCCTGGGTCAGACGCCGGAAGACCGGCTGGAAGTCGGTGTTGGCCTGAGCGGCGGAGTAGTAGGCGCCGCCGAAGAAATAGGTTTCGGTGGAATTGGGCGGTTCGGCCGCATGCAGGTCGACCGTCTGGAGGCCGAAACGCTGCGCCAGCGAAAGGATCGTGGTGTGGTTCGTGTCGATGAGCTCGCCGCAGTGCTCGCTGGTCTGCCCGTTCAGCCACGAAGTGGTGTCGGAATGCATGCGACCGCCGACTCGATTCGATGCCTCATAGACGGTCGACGCAACGCCGTGGTCGCGAAGCGTGAGGGCAGCGTTCAGGCCTGCGATGCCACCACCGATGATCGCGATGCGTGGTGTGGAGGCTCGCGCCAGCACCGGCACGGCACCCGTCAATGCCGCGGCCCCCAGCGTCGCGCCCGAGACCTTGAGGAAGTCGCGGCGGCTGAGGCCACGACGCTCCGCCTGGATCGACTCCACGGGCCGGCCGGTTCGGTCGGCTTCTTTGAAGTCGGCCACGAGCTGCTGGAACCGTCTCAGAAGCGGGGTACGCGCCATGCAAGATTCTCCTTGGGTGAAACCAGGGGGCCGACGGTGGACCGGGCCAACGAAGTTTAGGGGGGCCCGGCGGCGAATCTGCGAAATTAAGGGCCGCCGTCTCCTGCCGCTCATTCGGCGGCCTAGTCGTCGATTTGGTCATGGCAGCACAGCTCTTTCGGCGACCGAATGGTCGATTGTGCGAAGGTGGAGCGCAGCCGGCGCGGCGCGCCGGACAGATCAATCAAGGCGCTACGCCGGCTCCCGCTTCAGAGAGGCGGAACCCTAGAATCGTTATTCGCCGAGCGGGAGTAGCTCATCTGGCAGAGCGCGACCTTCCCAAGGTTGAGGTAGCGGGTTCGATCCCCGTCTCCCGCTCCAGTACCAAACCCGCGAAAAAAGGCCTCCACGCCTCGCGCGGAATGGCTACTACGCGGATTGTGTCGTCGATCAAAGCCTCGGCCTCGAGCTGCTCGAAGATGCCCGAAACGAGACGCGACCGCTGGCCGCTG
>DASXBJ010000132.1:0-2447 GCA_036491755.1 Candidatus Dormiibacterota bacterium | reverse complement strand
CGATGGCCTCCTCGATGCCGAGGGCGGGGCGGCGCTCAAGACCGCGATCGACGCTTTGGCCAAGCGGCATGCCCCGGATGACGTGCGGACGCAATTGCAGCGCCGGGCGGATGGCCTGGTTGAGATGGTCCACCGCGTCATGGACCAGGGCACGCTGCCCAAGCGCAATGGAGTCCGGCCTCACCTCACTGTGACGACCACTCTCGAGGGCTTGAAGGGTGAGCTGGGTGCTCCCGCCTCCGAGCTCGAGTGCGCCTTGCCCGTCTCCAGCCGGACCACGCAGCGCTTGGCCTGCGAGGGCACCCTGTCTCGGGTCCTGATGGCCGGCTCGGTGGTGATCGACGTCGGCCGGGCGACTCGAGCGGTCTCGCCCGCGATGAAGAAGGCGCTTCGGGCTCGCGACCATGGCTGCCGGGTGCCCGGCTGCGAGCGCCCGGTCGGCTGGTGCTCAGCCCACCATGTCGAGTTCTGGGCTCGAGATGGCGGCCCGACCCGGCTCTCCAACCTGGTTCTGCTCTGCTGGTATCACCACCGCTGCGTGCACGAGGGTGGATGGCAGGTGGTCAAATCGGACGATGGCTTGCGCTTCATCCCGCCCGAGCGGGTGATGAGGAAAGCACGCGGCCCAGGTATGCCCTGGGCCGCGTAGCTGTCAGTTGAGGGTGACGATGGTCCCCGCGACCTTGTCGTGGATGGCCTGCTTCTCCGGGTCCCAGAGCTGCCAGAGCCAGCCGATCGCGCCGATGATGCAGACCGTGAAGGCGACCTCGAGGTACCAGATGATTCCGCGCAGGATGGCCTTGCCCATCGTTGGGTACTGGCCCGTTGCCTTGTCACGGACCTTGAAGTGGAAGACCATCATGCCGACGGTCGCGCCTTGCGAGCTCCACATGTAGGCCAGGTATCCGACGTCGATGACCAGGTTGACCACGAACGCCAGCCCCACGAGCTTCTGGAGGATGGCGCCGATGATTCCGTTGACGACGATCAGGATTACGAAGTCGATCAGGCCCCCGACGATCCTCAGGCCGGGGCTGGCCAGGTTGCCTGCCTGCATCGCCATCGCGCCGCCGCCGGGCGGCATCATGGGGGGTTGGCCGCCATACGGCGGCTGGCCACCGTACGGCGGTGGCGACATCGGGGGCTGCGCGCCGGGTGGTGGGGGCGGTGGGGGGTTCTGCAAGCGATGACCTCCATATGACGGATGGATGAGTTGCCGTATCATAACCACGCCTCTCAGCCAGAGGCTTCTTTATGCAGCTGAAAGCCTCCACCCGCGAACTCCTGGGCAAGCGCACCCGGCGGCTTCACCGCCAGGGCAAGCTGGCGGCCGTGGTGTACGGCCACAACACCTCGGCGACTCCGCTCGAGCTCGACCGGCTCGAGTTCCAGAAGGTCTTCCTCAAGTCGGGCCGCACCCACCTCGTGGACCTCGTGGTCGACGGAGATCGGACGGAGAAGGTGCTCGTCCGCGAGATCCAGACCCACCCCCGCCGGCTCGGGCCCATCCACGTCGACTTCTACCAGGTCAACCTGCAGGAGAAGATCGAGGTCCAGGTGCCCGTGCATCTGGTCGGCGAATCGGCGGCCGTCAAGCGCGGTGACGCCGACATCCTCCAGCCCCTGCACAGCCTGCGGGTCGAGTGCCTGCCCTCCGACATCCCGGAGTCGTTCGAGGTCGACATCTCGCCGCTGGAGGAGATCGAGCAGGAGCTGCGCGTCACCGACATCAGCGTGCCGAAGGGCGTCACGGTGCTCCAGGACCCAGAGGACCTCGTGATCAAGATCGTTCCCAAGCGTGAGATGAAGGTCGAAGAGGAGGTGCCCAGCGCCGAGACCGCCGTGGTAGGCGAGGGCGCGGCCGGCGCCGAGGGCGAAGAGGGCGCGGAGGCAGGCGCAGAGTCGGCGGGATGACCTCGCCACCGCTCGTGGTGGTTCCAGGCATGCCGGACTGGCAACTCGAACAAATCGTCATCGCCGTCGTCGTCTTCGTGGTGTTCGTGATCGGCTCGCGCGTCGTGTCGAGTCTCGTGGTCGGGGCGCTGCGGCGCCGCCACATGCGGACCGACATGGTCGCCATCGGCGGCCGGGTGGTCACCTTCATGCTCATCGCGATTGGCGTGATCGTCGCGGTCGGTGTCGCGTTCTCCAGCCAGAACCTCACCCTCGCGGGCATCCTCCTCGCCACGATCGTGGCCAGCTTCGGCGTCCAGGACCTGCTGAAGGACTACGTCTCCGGCTATTACGTCCTGCTGGAGCGGCACATGAGGGTGGGCGACAGGATCTCGCTCGAGGGCGCGGGGTCCGGCACCGTGCTCGAGGTGAAGCTGCGCGTGACCCTCCTCAAGACCGAGTCGGGCGACCTCGTGGTGGTGCCGAACTCCGAGCTGTTCAACAAGCCGGTGACCGTGCACGTGGCCGCCGTCCAGCGCGCCGAAGAGGCTAAG
>DASXBJ010000131.1:0-10641 GCA_036491755.1 Candidatus Dormiibacterota bacterium | reverse complement strand
AAGAAATCCCGCTGGGCTCGGCGGGCTGATGGGACCTCGCGGCTCGGCACCAAGCTCGGCCATCAGCCGATCGAACGTCGCAGGGTCGGGCAGCACGTCGTAGTAGTTAAGGAGGTCGATGTCCGAATGCTCATCGCTCGTGCCCTGGGCGGCCGAGCCGGCGAGCAAGGTGGCTCGAAGGTGCGAGTGTGCCGCGAGGTGGTCGACGACCCTCGCGGCTGTCAAACGCCGCTTTTCAGTCTCGCGACCAGGCGCCACAGTCGCAGCGTACCTGCCTCACCTCATCTGAGCGATGATCCGCGGCCGACCTCGGCGTGGAAGTAGTGGCCTGCTTTGAGGTCGGCGAGGAGTCCCACGTGCGTCGGCGCCCAGGCCATCAGCTTGCGAGTCAGCTCGTTCGAGGCGCGGCAGTCGACGCCGAAGAAGCGCCCGATCCAGCCGAAGTGTTCGCTCGCCTGCTCGGCCGGCACGGAGACCACCGGCAGACCGAGGCCGCTGCCGATTGCCTCGGCGATCTCGCGCGTCGGGATGCCTTCGTCCCCGATGGCGTGGAGCACCGACCCGGGGGGGGCGCCGTCCACGGCCAGAGCCACGAGGCGGGCGGCGTCGAGGCGGTGCACGGCCGGCCACCGGCTGGCGCCGTCACCGACGTAGCCTGAGACACCCCTGTCTCGCGCGATTTTGACCAGCGTGGCGACGAAACCGTGATCGCCGGGCCCGTGCACCGTCGGCGCGAAGCGCACGGCCGCGGTGCGGACACCCTGCTCAGCGAGCGCCAGCGCCGCCGCGGACGCCGCAATCCGCGGGTGGAGGCTCGGGTCGGCGGTGTCGGTCTCGGTCAAGACCCGTCCCGGAGCGGCTCCAAGCACGCCCGAGGCGAAGACCAGCGGGCGGCCCGTGCCCACCAGCGCCTCGCCGATCGTCTCGAGCGCCTGCCGGTCCATCTCCGCTGCCTCAGCCATCCGCGAGAAGTCATGGCTGTAGCCGAGGTGCACGACCCCGTCGCTCGCGGCAGCGGCGGCGCGCAGGCTGCCGAGATCGTCCAGGCTGCCTCGGTGCACCTCGGCGCCCAGCGCCGACACCGCCGCCGCCGAGGCATCCGAGCGAGCCAGCCCGACGACCTGGTGGCCTGCTTTGAGCAGCTCGGCGACCGTGGCCGAGCCGATCCACCCCGAAGCTCCAGTGACAAATACGCGCATGCGAACCTCCTCCGTGACCCCGTCGCCCGGCGAGCGAAACCCTGTGATGTCACGCAACGACATCATCCTAGCACGTGATGTCACTGTGCGCCATCACCTAGACTCTCGAGGATGGGTCGGTGGGAGCCGGGCGCGGCCGGCCGTCTTCGCGAGGCGGCGATGGAGCTCTACATCGAAAAGGGTTTCGAGCAGGCGACCGTCGCCGAGATTGCAGAGCGGGCCGGATTGACCGCCCGCACCTTCTTCCGGTATTTCGCCGACAAGCGAGAGGTGCTCTTTGCCGGCTCGGCCAACTTGCAGGACGCGCTCGTGGCGGCTCTCGAAAGCGCCCCTGCCACCGCTTCGCCGATGGAAGCCGTGGCCGCCGCCCTCGACAGGGCCGCGGCGTTCCTCGGAGAGGCCCGGGAGTTCTCGCAGAAGCGACAGGCGGTGATCGCCGCCAACGCGGAATTGCGCGAACGTGAGCTGATCAAGCTGGCGCACCTATCCGACGCGCTCGCAGATGGCCTGCGCCGGCGCGGCGTCGCCGACCCCCGCGCCAGTCTCGCCGCCGAGACGGGAGTCGCCGTCTTTCGCGTGGCATTCGAGCGTTGGCTCGGCGACCCGGGCTCTCGGGACCTCGAGCAGATCATGCGCGAGTCACTCGATGAGCTGAAAGCCCTCACGGCCTGAGCTGAAGGCCGCCTCGGGCTAATCGCCGTAAGCCGCCTCCTATGATCGGTCCGTGCGGCGAATCCTGATCACCGGAATGTCAGGGACGGGGAAGTCGAGTGTGATCAGTGCACTGGCGACTCGTGGCTTCAAGGCGATCGACACCGATTGGAATCCCAAGTGGGAGCGCCCTAATGGTGACGAATGGGTCTGGCGTGAGGACGAAATCCGCATGCTGCTGGACGAAGACGATGCGGACGTCGTTTTCATAAGCGCATGCGTCTCAAACCAAGGCAAGTTCTACGACCGCTTCGATCACATCATCCTGCTGAGCGCGCCGGAATCGGTGACTGTCCGACGCTTGACGAGCCGGACCAACAATCCATACGGATCGCGGCCCGCAGAGATTGCCGAGGTGCTCGGCTACAAGTCGACGATTGAGCCGCTGTTGCGAAAGACCGCTACAGATGAAGTCAATACCAGCATTCCTCTCGCGCAGGTGGTGACCAAAGTTCTGGAGATAGCGACAAAGCCGCGTTAACGGCAAGTGGTGGCGGTGATGGATCACCGACGCCGCTGACAGACTCCTTTCGGCTGATTGTTTAGGCATAGCTGGGCTAGACGGGAGTGCGCGCGGGGCGATCTATTCCAGGACGCGTACCGGACCAGGTGCGCTCGGGACCGGTTCGACTGACCTCGGTACACCCGTGGGCGCCCAGCCTTTTGAGGAGAGTTCGGATCAGGCGCTCGCCGACGCGCTCTGCATCAATATGGTCACGTGCCCAGTAGTCCATGTAGGTGACCTGGTCCCTGCCATCCTGCTGGAATTGACCTCCAACAAGGTCTGGCTGCAATTTCGCATCGAGAACCTCGCTCGCGCTCGCTTCGCGGCCACACCGTACGCGGATGCCAACCGTCCAGTAGGTGTGGGTTTCGCCCTTGTGGAGCCCGAGACGATCCACGACCTGCCGAATCGGATCAAACGGCCAGCATGAGCCCAGCGCGAACCTGAAGCGGGCGCTCGCGTCCGCCTTGTCCGACACCCAGGAGGCGAGTTCCTCGCCCTGATGCCGTAATAGATTCTCAAGGGGACCTATGCCGACACGCTTAAGGTCCGTCTCGTCTTCGGCGAGATGCAGCATCTTCTCGACCAGCTCTACACCGCGATGTGGGTCATCTAGGACGAGGTCGTCGACATCGCCCGCAAGCGTTAGGTCGTAGCGCTCGGGAAGCGAGTGATCGTCCGGATCGCGCCCGCTGTAAAGCCGCTCATTTGCCAGCCAGGCGGCAGCGAGATCTTCGAGTGACCGAGCCATCTTTCGCAGGTTAGAGGCCCCGGCGGTCGGGACGCACAAGGATGGCTATTGGGATCCTGGCCTTCGCTGGGCTGGTTACGAAATATGGCCAGTGAAGTGCTGGTCCTAATCTCCTTAACTCGGTGACTCGCGAGTCCCCAGGCCTCGACACTTCATCTGAGCGCGGATCAGCGCGCCAGTCCGCCATTAGGGCCGAACCTACCTGCCGCTTGCTCCTGATAGCTCTGGCTTCGTCAGCATCTCCTTGCAGTTCAAGCTCGGTCAGCAAGCGCCGCCATGGCATTGCCCACAGCGTGTCGAATCTGGTTCTTGTACTTCAGCTTGGCGCGGCGAAATGCCGATCGGCAGCGCTCGCCGCAATACAACCTTGGCCGATAACCAGTACGTCGCAATTTCGCCCCACACCTCAAACAAGCTCCGGTTGCTTCGCCCGCTGTGGGATGACTCTCCACGTGAAACTGCCTCATTACGGAAAGGGCCGCGAGGCACTCCCGGAAGTACTCGAACCGCTTTCGACATGCGTCTGAGCACCACAACCTCGGGCGGCCAAGGCCGTGTGCTTTGAGGGGCCGGCCACACTGAAGGCACAGGGAGAGACGCAAACTATTCATTTCCGGTCGGTACAGATTGCACCTAGTTGAACTGCTGGACGCATTCCGACTCAATTGTCGGAGGTATAGCTCAGGTGGATGCTATTGAGCTTTTGCCGCCAATCGGATGCATATAGAGGGGGCGGTGTACGCAAAGCGCACTTCCCCCCAGCTGAAGAGCGAAAACAGGCCTGTGCAGCGAGACCTGGAGCCCGTTCGGCGGGTGTTCCGGGTTCATAGCCGTCATGGCGAGTCGCTAGTCCAGGTTGACGTCACGGTGCACGCCCAGTTCACGTTCGTCGGCAAGCTCTCCCTGCCGACATTCTTCAGGCACGCCCGTCGAGCACTGCTACTTGCATCTGCCCTTGCAGCCGCCTTCGGCGCTGGGCACTCGTCCTTCGGGCGCTAGGGGGGTACCGAGTTGGCGACGTGGTCTCGTCGGGCGAACCTGAGATCAACGTCGCAGAAACATCGCTCAGTCGTCGATGAAATGTCGCTTCCCCGTGGCCGTTTAGGGTTTTCCACAGCGGATTAGAGAAGTAGGCGCTAGATCGGAAGACATTAAAAGTGTCTGTCAGTGCGGGCGGTGATGGATCGCCGACGCAGCTGACAGACAGCCTGCATCTCATTGCTTGATTCCTCAGGCCTCAATCAGATACTGGCCACGCTCCAGTCGTTGCCCGACCAAGCCCATACCTGGAATTGCCATGTCGGCCACGTCCAGCCGAACACGAGCAATTGGTGCCGCGGCGGGTCGGGGGCCAGAACCGCCTGCAACTGTGGCTGGTGTGGCGGCTTCAGCTGCTGAAATGCGGTCCCATCCCATCGCCAGGTTGACGGCTGAAGCTCCTCGTCATAGATCAGTATCGAATGGTTCTCGAGATCTGGCGCGCATACGGCACTTAGCGGCTTGAACGGCGAGTGGGCGGGCGTTTGCCTCCAGTCTTGGCCGTCCCACTCCCAGACTCTCGTGGTGTCGGCACCGCCTAGGTTGAAGCCGCCGAATAGGAGGACAGTCTTAGAAGTCGGATCGAATGCCATTGGGAATTGCGACCGCGGCGGATCCGGCTTCCCGTTCGCCAGAGCGTGCCGAGTCCAGTCCGAACCGTCGTAGGTCCAGGTCTCCATAGCCCCGGTGCCCCAGCTGGTTAGCACGATGTCACTTCTCGCGAAGTCGTATGCGGCGTCAGGGACGAAGAGCACAGGGTGGTGCAGTGGGTGTCGCTCGGTCCAGTCCGAGCCGTCCCAGGTCCACGTATCCGCAGCAAATGAAATGCCACCAACTTCGCCGCCGTACCCAGCTGTAGCCGACGGAGGCACATCACGGCCCCCGTACATCACGAGTTCCCCCAGCGCCGCGTCGAAAATCAGCACCGGAATGGTGCGAGAAGGCGGCGCGTGGCGTGGGTGCAGCTGGGTCCACACTCCATCCTTGAACCGCCAGGTCTCGTCTGTGATAGGACCGGAATGCCTGGTGCCGCCGAAGCTCACGATCTCATCGCGAACAGGATCGAATGCCAGACTGCTTAAAGAGATCGGTGGGCATGTCCCTTGGTCTTCGCAAAGAAAGTAGGCCGGGACACTGGGGCTAGAGAATGGCTCTGAAGGCGTAGAAGGGGTCGCTGTCCGGGTCGCGCTCGAATGATTGGATGAGGAAGCCGAGGGCGGAGTGGCGCCACCGACAGATGCACTTCCACACGATGCCGCAAGCAGCGCTAATGCGCCGATTGCTGCCCGCTTCATCGGACCCATACTGACAGTGAAACGGCATCTCCTCCTAGAACGTATCGACTAACCCAAAGGCGCCCACAGACCGGGCTGGCTGATTGGCCGAACGACCTTCGTCCAGCCGGCTGATTTCGCTCACCGCGTCGATCAGATGAGCGCGAACGCACCTGTTGAATCTCAGGGTGCCGTCGAATCGATCGATCGCAGCCTTCAGAGGCTCGACCAGCTCTTTCTGTGGGGACATTGGACGGATGAGAAGTACCGGGCTGAGCGTGAACGGCTGGAGCAGATGGCGAAACGAGCTAGAGGTGTCTGGGGCGGAGGACGAATCGAGCCAACGCTGACGGACATTGTTTCGGCCTGGGACGCGGGCGACGCGGCGACCCGGCGCGAGCTGCTCGCGGCGCTCTTCTCGGACATTCACGTTCAAGGCGGCCGGGTCGTTGGCTACACGCCGCGTCCGGACCGGGCTACCCAGGTCACTCGGATGGTCGAGGCCGTGAGATCAAAAGTGTCTGTCAGTGGTGGGCGGTGATGGACTTGAACCAACGGCCTCCTCGGTGTAAGCGAGGCGCTCTAGCCAGCTGAGCTAACCGCCCGTTTCGCGCTGATGAGTCTACCCACCGGGGAGGAGGGCCAAGGCCGCGTTCAGCTGGGTGTCCTTGGCGTAGCCGAGAGAGATCTGCGTCACGTCGAATGCGTCGGCCGGGCTCGCCAGGGTGACAGGCACGTCGGGAAGGAGGCCCTTCTTGTCGATCGTCTGCCCGTTCGGGAGAAACCAACGCTGCACGGTGAGGTGGATGTCAGATCCGTCGGAGAGCACGAAATCCTCCTGGACGGAGCCCTTGCCGAACGTTTTTGTGCCCACCAGCTTCGCGCGCTGGTGGACCTGCAGCGAGCCGGAGACGATCTCGGAGGCCGACGCGCTGTTGGCGTTGACCAAGACCACCAGGGGGATGCGCGGGGCCGCGTGCGATGAGCCCACCTGGTGCTTGTCGACGCCGCCTATTCGGTCGTGGGTCTCGAACGTCTCGCCGCTCGTCACGAACTGGGTGACCACGTAGTCGGCCGCCGAGACGAAACCGCCCGGGTTGTCCCGCAGATCGAGCACCATCCCCGTCGCGCCTGGGAGGCCCGTTTTGAGAGCGGCAGAGAATTCGGTGTTGGTCGACGAGCCGAATTGATAGATCCGGACGTACAGCACGTGCCCGGCGAGCAGGGTCGAGCGCACCGTCGGCACATGGATCTCCGAGCGCGTGAGCGTGAACGTCATCGTCTGGCCGTTGCGCGAGATGGTGAGCGTCACCTTGGTGCCATCGGCGCCCTGGATCAGGGCGGTGGCCTGGTCGGCGGTGATGCCCTTGGTGTCCTTGTCCCCCACCTTGACGATCTCATCGCCGCCCTCCAGTCCCGCGGCCGCCGCGGGCGAGCCGGGGATGGTGCCGCTGATCACCGGGTAGCTCGCGCTGAAGCTCAGGTAGATGCCGATCCCTGAGTAGTTGCCTTGGTAGCTCTGCTGTAGCCGCCTGTACTGGTCGGGGGTGAAGTACGCGGTGAACGGGTCGTTGAGGCCACTGATCAGGCCCTGCACCGTGCTCTGGGACAGCTTGCTGGTGTTCACGTTGGAGTCCACGTAGTCGGCCTGGATCAGGCGTGCCGCCTGCTGCACCTCATTGAGGTCGATTCGCCCCGACGAATGATGTCCGATGTACGGGATCCAGTCGGGGAACTGCTGGTCCGCGTAGGCACCCGCGCCGAAACCCACCACCAGCAACAGCAGACCGGCGCCGGCCGACAGGGCGGCCCGGCGATTCATGTCAGCAGACTAGCGAACTCTGACGCTTGGTTCAGCAGCCGAGCCAGATGCACGGATCCTTGTAGACGCCATTGACCCGAATCTCGAAATGCAGGTGTGGCCCCGTCGACCAGCCCGTCGAGCCCTCGAACGCGACCGTGGTCCCGCGCGGGACGACCTCACCGCTGCGCAGACCGGGGGCGTATCCGGAAAGGTGCCCGTAATAGGTCGAGTATCCATTGCCATTGATCATCACGAGGAGGTTTCCGTAACCGATGCTGCCTGGGTACAGGTAGGCGACGCCGGTGTCGGCCGCCACGAGCGGCGTGCCGTATGGCCCGGCGATGTCGATACCCGTGTGGATCTTGTGGGGCCACGGGCATCCCGGGTCGTACACCTCGAGGTAGAAGGACGAGCAGCCAAAACCCTGGGTGATGCAGCTCGCCCCGCAGGCCGGCATCGGCCACTCGAACACGCCCGAGCCGCCTCCCGCCTTCTCCGCGGCGGCCTGGTACGCCAACGCCTCCTGAGCGACCTGTGCGTCGATGGCGGCCCGCTCCGCCTGGACTTGCGCGTACTGCGTGGCGAGCTGCGTCTCGAGGCCCTGCTCGAGGACGACCGCCTGGTCCTGCGTCTTGAGGTTCTTCTCGAGATCTGCCTCTTCGGCCTGCTGCTGCTGCAGGAGCGCGTTGACCTGCGCCCGCTGCGTCCCGAGCGCAATGTTCGCCTGGTTCAGCTCGTCGTGCTGCACCTGCAGGTCCAGCAGCAGCCGGTGGTCGGAGGCTGCGATCTGCTGCGCTGCGATCATCCGGTTCATGAGTTGGTTCAGGTTGCTCGACGTGAACACGAGCTGCACGTAGTTGAGCGGACCGTGAGCGTCCACATACCGAATGCGCTGGTTGAGCAGCTGATCGCGTACCGCGACATGCGCCTCGAGGCGAGTTAGGTCGGCCTCGCCAAAACGGATTTTGCGGCTGAGGTCGTCGATCGTCGCTTGGGTCTGTGCCAGCAGCGCTTTCTGAGCCGTGATTTGCTTGTTGATGGTGTTGATGAGCGCGTCGAGCGCATTGATCTGCGCCACAGCATTGTTGATGCTCGCCTGAATGCTGTCGAGCTGGTTCTGGTTGTTCACCTGCTGTCCGATTCCTGCGTTGTACGCGAGGCAGGCCTGGTACACGGCGGGAGGATCGCCCGAGTAACAGTAGATCGCGGAGGCGGTCCTGACCGCGCCCGGCAACCAGAATGCTGCCGCCAGGAGGACCGCGGAGGCGAGCCCGGAGAGAACGCGAATCGCCCGTTGGGCTACGTTGCGCTTCAAATCAGACTTTCACGTAGCGGCGCACGCCGATGAAGCTGCCGACCCCGCCGAGCAGCGCGCCGCCCAGCAGAAGGTCGCGGGCCAGGCTCGAGATGAAAGTTGGGTCATACGAGAGCGGGATGAACGCGACAGCGGTTCGGAACCTGTCAACCGTCGGCTCGTACGCGACCACGAGCAGGGCCAGGGCGATCGCCGCGGCGATCAGGCCGGTCATGATGCCCTCGAGCACGAAGGGTCCGCGGACGAACCATTCGGTCGCGCCTACGAGCTTCATCACCTCGATCTCTTTTCGCCGGTGATACACGGCGGTGCGGATGGTGTTCATGACGATCACGATCGAAACCACGACCAGAATCGCGAGCAGGCCGACCCCGGCATACCCGAGCCATTGGGAAAGCTGCAGCATGCGGCTCACGAAATCACCCTGGTAGTTCGTGGGGTCGGTCGGGTCGACTCCGGCCCACTGCCGCGCCCCCGCATCGATGGCCGCCACGTCGTTGAGGTTCTTGACCTGCACCGCGAGCTTCGCATCGAGCGGGTTGCCATCGATCTGCTGCGCGAGCACCGCATTGTTCGGGTCCAGCTTGAACTGCTTCAGCGCCTCGTCCTTGGTGATGAAGGTGACGTTGGCGACGCGGGGGTCCGCCGAGAGCTGGTTCTGATAGTCGTAGACGGTCTGCAGGGGCGTGTCGTCGGCCACATTGATCGAGATCTCGCTGACCTTGAGCCGGAACCCGTCGAGCACCTGGGAGAACGCGTGCCCGACCAGGAGGTTGATCCCGGCGAGGATCAGGATGAGCGTGATCGACAGCACCGCGGCCAGGCTCACGGCCAGGTTCCGGAAAAAGCTCTGCCAGGCGCTGTTAAGCGCGAACTTGAGATTTCGCAACATCATCGTGATACCTGCCTGAACGGTCATCTCTTGCGATCTGTCCTGAGTCGATGGCCACCACTCGGCGGCGTAGTAGGTCGACGATCTCGCGGTTGTGCGTCGCCATCACGACCGTCGCTCCCCGAGCGTTGATGCGCATGAAGAGCTGCATGATCTCCCACGCGGTTGCGGGATCGAGGTTGCCCGTCGGCTCGTCGGCGATGATGAACCGGGGCGCGTGCACGAGCGATCGCGCAATTGCGACGCGCTGCTGCTCGCCGCCGGAAAGGTTCGACGGATACGTCTGATCCTTGCCGGTGAGGCTCACGGTGTCCAGCGCCTCGGCGACGCGGGTTCGGATCAGCCGGTCAGGCTCGCCCAGCACGCGCAGCGCGAACGCGACGTTCTCGTACACGGTCAGATTGGGCAGGAGCTTGAAATCCTGGAAGACGAGCCCGATCTTCCGCCGGTAGTGCGGAAGCTTGCGCCGCTTCATCCTGCCGAGCTCGATCCCGTCGACGAAGATCTTGCCCTTGGTGGGCTTCTCCTCCCGGATCAGCAGGCGCACGAGTGTGGACTTGCCCGCTCCCGACGGTCCCACGAGGAACAGGAAGTCACCCTCGGGCACCACGAGATTTACGTCTCGCAGGGCCTGTGTTCCGGTCGGATAAGTCTTCCAAACGTGCTGGAAGCTGATGACCGGCCGCGTATCAAAATCCGGTGTTAGAACCATGGGCTGCATCTCTTGCAAGGACGTTGCGAGCCGGCGGGCACGCGTGGCTGAGTCGCGGGCAGTATACCCGATGCCGCCACGTGCTCCATCACTTATCCACAGGGCCAAACAGCTGTGTAACGGAGGCCTTTTTCGTTGCTTGCGGAGGCCCGGCCTCCGCCTCGATTGTGGAAGCGGCCCTGCCGGGGCTAGCTTGCCGAGGCGGTGGCTCCGTTCCGGCCGAGCCGCCAGCGCAGCCAGCTCTCGATGAACGGGTCGAGGTCGCCGTCCAGCACCGACTGCGCGTTGCCGACCTCCTGGCCGGTGCGCACGTCTTTGACGAGCGTGTATGGCTGCAGCACGTAGTTGCGGATCTGCGAGCCGAACTCCGCCGGCAGGACCTGGCCGCGGATCTGGTCGAGCTGCGCCGCAGCTTCCTGCTGCTGCCGCTGAAACAGTCG